>JAUWLT010000207.1 GCA_030613515.1 Desulfobulbaceae bacterium | reverse complement strand
CAGGCGGGTGCCGTGCTGGCCTATATGTCCACTGATTCAATTGATGGAAAACTTGTTTTTTTTGCCGGCCTGGACAAGGTCCGTTTTCGTAAAGTCGTGCGGCCGGGAGATCAGCTCATTTTTAAAATGGAGCTGACCCGTCAAAAGAGTAAAGTGACTAAGATGAAGGGTAAGGCCTATGTTGATGATGTACTGGTCACCGAGGCTGACCTGATGGCTTTTTATTCCTGACGAATAACAGTGAAGAGGAAAAGGGAATAGGAACCGGGCAGTAACTACTTTTTTCCTATTTCCTTTTCCTCTTCCTTTTCACTGAGTAATTGCCTTATCGGCTGATTATATGAAGTTATTGCGGAAAAACAGCCCGCAAAGGATACAATAGATGACCATACACATCACTGCCGTGGTTGATCCGCAGGCAGAAATCCACGAAACTGCTTCCATTGGTCCCTATGCCGTTGTGGAGGCAAATGTCACCATCGGTGCTGAAACAAATGTGGATGCCCACGCGGTTATTTCCGGCCATACGACCATTGGAGTCCACAATCGTATCGGTTCTTTTACCTCGATCGGTGCCCCTCCTCAGGATATGCATTACAAAGGGGAACCCACAGAGTTGATCATCGGCGATGATAACCAGATCCGGGAATATGTCTCCATCCACCGGGGCACGGTGGATGGTAATAGCAGGACGGTTATCGGTAATAATAATATATTGATGGCCTATGCCCATGTGGCCCATGACTGTACCATTCACAACCATGTCATTATGGCCAATGTTGCCACCCTGGCCGGTCATGTGGAGATAGGGGATTATGTCAACCTCGGCGGTCTGGTGGCTGTCCACCAGTTTTGCCGGATCGGGGCCTATACCTATATCGGCGGTATGTCGGGCATCTCCATGGATGTGTCACCTTATGTCATTCTCACCGGAACCAGGAACCGGATGCGAATTTCAGGTATTAATAAAATCGGTCTGCGCCGTAACGGTATAAACCGGGATGCCATCAACTGTCTGGAGCAGGCCTTTAAAATTATTTTTCGTGCTTCCCCTCAGACTTTGCTTAAAGATGCCTTGGAGGAGGCCCGGCAAGCCTTTCCCGACAGTCCGGAAGTGCAGACTCTTGTCGAATTTTTCAAGACCAGCAAACGGGGCGTCGTCAAACGTACCGAAAATGGCTGATTATCAGGTAGAAGGTAAAAGGTTGCAGGTATAAGCATAAAACAACGAGTATGCAATCTTCCCTTCTCACCTGTTACTTTCCACATTCCACCTTCTACCGTTTACCTAAATGAACACACCTATTGGTCTCATTGCCGGAGGCGGACAGTTTCCGCTACTCTTTGCAGCTGCTGCAAAGGAACGGGGCCGCAAAGTCATTGCCGTCTGCCACCGGAACGAGACTGCAGCTGAGCTTGCAGATTGTGTTGATGTCGCCTGTTGGGTGAAACTTGGTCAGCTGGGGAAAATCATCAAGTTTTTCCATGGCCGTGGTGTACAGGAAACCGTTTTCTGTGGAACTATCACCAAAACCCGTATCTTCAAGGATATCCTGCCGGATCTGAAGGGCTTGACTTTGTGGAACAAGATCGATACCCGACTTGATGACGCCATCCTGCGGGCGGTTGCCTGCGCTTTGGAGAATGAAGGGATCAAGGTCCTTGCTTCAACCTGTTATCTTGAACATCTGTTTTTTCCCAAAGGCGTGTTGACCCGGAAAAGACCATCAAAAGAGCAAGTAGAGGATATCCGTTTTGGCTGGAAGATTGCCCGGGAAGTCGGGCGTCTTGATATCGGTCAGTGTGTGATCGTCCGGGGCCGTAGCGTGCTTGCTGTCGAAGCCATTGAGGGAACGGATGCTGCCATTAAACGGGGTGGTGAGCTAGCCGGTAGCGGAGCCGTGGTGGTAAAGTTAAAAAAACCGGGCCAGGATTTCCGTTTTGACCTGCCGGCAACCGGGACCCAAACCATTGAAACACTGGCTGCGGTGAAAGGTGACGTGCTGGCTGTTGAGGCTGGACAATCTCTTATTTTTGATTGTGCCGCCATGATTGCTGCAGCCAACCGGGCGAGCATCGTCGTGGTTGGACTTGAAGAAAATGAAGCCGGAGAGCTTCTCTATTAAGGCACCCTAAGAACCTGTACATAAATATCTTTTTTTTAGTTCCTTTACACCGGCCGTATCTCTATCTTATCCTGCAGGAACTGTTTTACCTCGCCGATGGGCACTTCATTGCGGTGGAAAATCCCTGCTGCCAGGGCTGCTTCCGCCTTTGTCTGAGTGAAAACTTCCAGGAAATGTTCTGCGCTGCCGGCGCCGCTGGAGGCAATGACCGGGATGGTGACCGCCTCTTTTACTGCATTGATCAACTCCAGATCAAAACCAGAATTGGTTCCGTCTTTGTCAATACAGTTGAGCAGTATTTCACCGGCACCCAGCTGTTCACAGACTCTTGTCAGGGTGACGGCATCGAGATCCCGGCCTTCACGGCCTCCCTTGATGGTACACTGGTACCAGCAGTATTTTTCGCCGTTTGGTCCGGGAAATTCAGTTTCGATAACCGTGTGGCTGACCGCGTCCGGTGCATTTACATACACTCGTCTCGGATCCACGGAAATCACTACGGCCTGGTTGCCGTACACCCTGGCAATTTGTTCTATGGAACTCATGCCGGTGGCCTTGCCGGTCTTCAATACCTCTTCCACGATGAGCACTGCGTCTGAGCCGATGGAGATTTTGTCTGCACCGGAACGGAAATATTCCGAGGCAACTTCCAGGGCGGAATAGTGTTTTCCGTTGCGGTCGGTAAAATCCCGGATGCCGCCGCCGATTGTCAGGGGTACAAAGACATTTTTTGAGGTCTTTTGTAATACCTCAAGCATGGGCATGTCCTTGAGTGGAAAATCACGGAACGCGGTGATGTTTAAAAAGGTTATTTCATCTGCACCCTGGGTGTAATACTCCCTTGCAAGCTGCACCGGCAGCCCTAAGTTGCGCACGTTACCGTCTTCTCGAACGTCATACTGGTCACCCTTGGTTACCACCAGGTCACCCTGGTCGTTTGAGCGAACATCCAGGCAGGCAATAATGCGGCTGGCAAGTCGTGTTGTCTGCGGGCATGTCTGCGGAATAACAGTCTGCCGGGTGGTGTCGAGGAAGTTTTCCAGAATTTTCAAACCGGCTGGGCCGCTTTTTTCCGGATGAAACTGGGTGGCAATGATGTTACCCTTCTGTATTGAGCTGACAAATTCATAGCCGTAGTCAGTGGTGGTAAGGACAGCATCATTGCTGTCGGTTTCGACATGATAGGAGTGGACAAAATACAGTTTTTCCTTTCCGGAAAAATCGTTGAAAATCCGTGACGGTTGCTGAACCTTGATACCGTTCCAGCCGATATGGGGGACGGCCAGTTCCGTGGTAAACCGTTTGACCCGGCCCGGAATAATCCCTAAACCAGACTCGCCCGGAGCCTCTTCACTGGAGTTAAACAAGGCCTGCAGGGCAACGCAGATACCAAAAAACGGTCTGTCATCATGCAGGTAGCGCAGGAGCGGCTCAATGAGCTGTTTCTGCCGTAAAATCTGCATCATGGCGCCGTAATTGCCGACACCCGGAAAGACCAGCCGTTCCGCCTTGTCAATGTCAGCGGCAGAATGCACCGTAACAACGGTTTCACCTAAACTCTCTATGGCATTGATGACCGAGCGAACATTACCGGCACCGTAATCAAGTAAAGTAATCATGGGGAATTGTCCAACCTCTTGAAAGATTATGGCATATATTATACAACATCACGAAAAAATGGTAAACGTTTACAGGCACCCCCTCTGCACACGATCAGGATGTCCAGCATAGGCGGGCTATAAGACTGAACATTCTGCTTGTGCACAGCTGGGGCACCTGTAAACGTTTACAAGACTGTGGTAATGTCAGGATGTTTGCACCTCCCGTGGACAGTAACAAAAGATGATACTTAGAAAGGATTAACAGACAAGTCAAGATTTAATCCGGAACCGTGAAATCGGAATTGTACTTTCAATAAATATGCAGGCCATGATACTCGCGGCGGGGTTCGGTACCCGGTTACGTCCATATACTCTTATTCGGCCGAAACCTTTGTTTCCGGTCCTCAATGTTCCCCTGCTCCATATTCTGCTGGATGAGCTATTACAGGCCGGCTGCGATCGAGTGGTGGTGAACTGCCATCACCTGGCAGAGCAGATTAAGGCAGCGATTGCAGACAGACCTGAAGTAATTCTTCAGCACGAGCCTGAGATTTTAGGTACCGGTGGCAGCCTGCGTAAGGCTCTGCCACTGTTTATTGATGGACCGGTGCTGGTGATGAACGGGGATATTTACCATGATGTTGATGTCCGCAGTTTGATGGACCAGCATGTTGCCGGGAATTTTTCCGTGACCATGGCCATGCATGATTATGATCGTTTTAATTCCGTTTGTGTCCGGGGCAATCAGGTGCACGGTTTTTCTACGACTATAGGAAGCCTGCTGGCCTTTACCGGGATTCACGTTCTGGACAGGGAGGTAATTGAACAGATTCCAGGTAGCGGCTTTTTTAATATAATTAACCTGTACGAACAGCTTGCCAAAGCCGGTCAGATCAGCAGCCTACGGGTAGATGACTGTTTCTGGCGTGATATCGGCACACCAAAGGATTATCTGGACCTGCACCGGCAACTGTTGTGCAGCCGGAAG
>JAUWLT010000254.1 GCA_030613515.1 Desulfobulbaceae bacterium | reverse complement strand
AAATAGTCCTTGAATATCAAGTATATAAATCTAACATGACAGGGTGGCAAAGTCAAGCGGAATGTTGCAATTAATTACATTATTTTAACAAGTTACGCGGATAAACTGGTGCGTGATTACTAATTCAACAGGCTCATACATGCAGTCCACCTGCTGTGTTGGCGGATGGGTACAAGATAGCCGGTCTCTATGACGGCAGCGTCCATTTCACCACGACCAGACCTTCTGCATCAGTGTCTTGGCTTGGCGCCAGAGATACGACTGATCTTGTTTTTACAACTCAGTTCGGCATGTTCTTCAGTCAGTGGCCCAAATCATTTCCCTGGACGTTATTTTATTCTGCCATGACGGGGGCAGGTCGTTGACAGGGGGAGCAGTGCACCTGTTTCAGGCCGGTATCAGTGTCAAATCAATCGGTACACGCTTCCCACGATGGTCTTGACAAGATACAGCAAATCAAGATCAAACCTGGCTATCCTTTTGCCTCCGAAGTTACTCTTCCTTTGCCTTTTTTTATGGTGTCTGCATTTGCTATTAAATGCCGAGCAATTGCAGGTAGAAGAGCAGCAGAGTATAGCTGGCCGCTGAAAGTCCGGTTGCCATTACCACAATAGTTCCTGCCAGGTCACCGTCTCCGCCCATCCGGCAGGCCATGATATAGGTGGCAACCGCTGTCGGCGCTCCTGCCATGAGCAGGCCGATGGCAAAGTCCAGGCCGGAAATACCAAGTAACAGCATAAACGCGATAGTCACCAGCGGCAGCAGGACCAGTTTCACTGCTGTTGCAAATGCGGCTTTCCATATATCACCTTTCAGCTTTGCCGGCGAAAAGCTGCCTCCGATGGAGAGCAGGGCAAGTGGCAGGGTCATGCCGCTTGCAATGCTCAGCGATCGGTCAAGGATAGTGGGCATGGGCAGGTGAAAAAAACTCCAGAGAATGCCGATCAGAGAGGCGATGATCAGCGGGTTGATGATGATCTGCTTTGCGATTTCCCGGTAACTGATTTGCTGCGCTCGCTGCGGCAGGGTAAGGGCCAGGATGGCAAAAAAGTTCAAGACCGGCACCAGAAAGCCAAGCAGAATGCCGGCTCTGGTCAGGCCGGGGTCTCCATATGCATTATAGATAATAGCCAGCCCGATGTAAGCCAGGTTGCCTCTGAACGAGCCCTGACAGAAGGCGCCATGGATCGGGGCAGGGTATCTGCGCCATGTTCCGTACAGGTAGGAGATCAAAAAACAACAGCCGACCGCGCTACTTGTGGCAAATACCAGCCTGATGTTGAAATTAGTGGAAAAATCTGCTGTACTGATCTTGTAAAAGAGCAGGATAGGCAGACAGACGTAGAATACGAGTCCATTGGCCTGCTCGAAAAAATGATCATTTACAAGCTCTGATCGTCGTATACCGTAGCCAAGCGCGATAATCAGAAATACCGGCAGAACGATTTCGATAACATTCAACATAATCATGTTTCTACCTGAAAATCTCTGTCCGTACCACCTTAAAGAGTTAAGTTCATCAACGTCAATGTAATAGCTTGTGGACCACTTCAAAAGGTGATGTTATGGTAACTTACCAGGTTGTGCCCCATAGTTGGCAAAACCACTGCTCCTGAATAGTTACATATTATGAAAGAAATAAAGATTACCTCCAAGCAGCCCAATTCCAAGATGTGTTTTGGTTGCGGCCTGGACAACAGCTTTGGTTTGAAAAGTCGGTTTTATGAATTGGAAACAGGTGAACTGCTTGCTGTTTTTCAACCCGCAACTGAACACCAGGGCTATCCCGGTCGTCTGCATGGCGGTCTGGCGGCAGCAATTTTAGATGAGACCATTGGCAGGGCAATCATGATCTCCCATGCCGACAATATATGGGGTGTCACTGTTGAGTTTTCCATGCGGCTCAGGAAACCGGTTCCCCTGGATAAGGAAGTGCGGGTACTTGCGCGGATAACAGAGGATGGTAAGCGATTTTTTGAAGGATGCGGTGAAATTATTTTGCCGGACGGCGTGGTTGCTGTTGAGGGTAAGGGACGCTACCTGAGGATGGACATCAACAAGATTGCTGATTTTGATGTAGATGAACAGCAGTGGCGGGTTGTCAATATACCGGAGGATCCAAAAGTGGTACGATTATAAGCATCCCTCTCCCGACTCGTCCATATCAATTGGGATATGGATTCGGTTCTCGGGCGGCAGGGCATGCAATGGATGTTGTTTGCTGGGGATAATTGCTATGAAAACTATAGGTCTGCTCGGCGGCATGAGCTGGGAGAGTACGGTTGGCTATTACCGCGCCATAAATGAGGGGGTCCGGCAGCAGCTGGGAGGACTGCACTCGGCACAGATCGTTATGTGCAGTGTGGACTTTGATCCCATTGAAAAGCTGCAGCATAGCGGCGACTGGCAGGCTGCAGGCAGGATACTTGCGGACAGTAGTCGAGCTATTGAGGCGGGCGGGGCTGATTTCCTGCTCATCTGCACCAATACCATGCACAAGGTGGCTGATCAGGTGGAAAAGGCCGTGCATATTCCTTTACTGCATATCGCGGATGCAACCGGTGATGTACTGGTACGGGATGGAGTGAAAAAGGTTGGTCTGCTGGGGACAACCTTTACCATGGAAGAGACCTTTTACCGGGGTCGCTTGGCTGAAAAATTCAACCTGGATGTGATTATTCCCGATAGTGAAGATCGACAGCTTGTCCATGATATAATCTACCAGGAGCTCTGTTTGGGAAAGATCAGGCCGCAGGCAAGGCTTGCATATACCCGGATTGTAGAGTCACTGGCCTGTTCCGGAGCAGAAGCGGTCATCCTGGGCTGCACGGAGATCGGCATGTTGATCGGCCGAAACGACATCGATATCCCCCTCTATGATACAGCAGAGATCCACGCTGCAAAGGCAGTGGAGTCGGCATTACTATAGTCAGGAAGTATACGTAACAAACTTGGCAATACGAAAGTGGCAAACCTCCTAAACCACAGCAGTATAGGAGACACGGCAATATACCGGTGAAATATGCCGGATTAGTGAAGTTGACGGGCAGGAAAAAGAGTCAGTCGCAGCAGGTTATTATAGTCTGTAAGCAAAACCAACCTCTTGGCTGACCGGTTCGTTCCATACCACCTCAACATGGACTGCAACGGGATAACTTTTCATATCAAAACCATTATCTTGATACGGTAGGCAATGCAGTACCAGTTCACTGCCTTTGGTTAAGGATTTTCCCCCCGGCACTTCCACCCGCATGCCACCTGCACCGGCATCTAGAATCCGGCTTTTATGAAATTCCAGCAGTTCGCCGTCCTTGCCAATACAGCTCAGAGAAAAAGGGTAATTAAGTCGAAATCTTTGATAGCTACGACGTTCCTGTTCAGACATGACATATTCCTCAATAGGCGGTAAGCGCTTTTCAGGTAAGCGCCCCGGGCGGTGCAATAGGTGTGTCATCCTGGAATGTATGTTTATTCGTAAATATTCGGGTTGTTAATTCATAACTCAAGCTTTCAAAATGTGTCGAAAATTCTTATTGAGAGGATATACCCAAACATCTTTAATCGGAACACTAATTTTTCCAGCTGGCCCGAGTTTTCCTCTGCCTTGAGTTT
>JAUWLT010000073.1 GCA_030613515.1 Desulfobulbaceae bacterium | reverse complement strand
AAGACCAGGCAGAGTAGTCTCTACAACACTTGGAGAACAGGTAAGCAGAAACTCTTCGAGGGGACATTTGATATGTGGTGAGCGGCCTCCGTGGATAATTTTACAGATCCCGGTACCGATGATTTCCGACAGGCTCTTTTTTGCAGCGTTAAGGGCCGCATTGTTGGCATCAATAATAATACCATCAGGGGTGACGACCAGAACCGGATCCTGAATAGCCTGAAAAAGTTCATTCCCTCCACCGGTATGACAATGCTCAGCTGACCCGGAATACTCCTGCGAGACCACTTGCTCTTCACTCTTGTTTTTTTTGTCTGACATAGTTAACGAATTCAGTTGTTTGTGGTCGAACGTGCGGTCGAGGCACTCAACAGCGCCCGATTATTTGGGCCGCGGAGCGGTCCATATAATCAGTATTAATACATGGAAAATTTCCATGAGATTGGCTTATATCTGGCCATATTTCCCATATATCTTATAAACATGGCGCTCATTACAGCTACTTCATTACCTTCAACTACACAGGGTAACCGTATCTCTTTTATCAATAAATGACAAACGTAAACAAAATAGTATCATTATGGGAAAATCGCTATTGATCCATTGGCAAGCTTAACCGTATTGGAAGAACCGCAGATTGAGCTTTTTCCTGAACACCAACCAAGTCGAAAAAATTCAAGAAACGAAGATCTCATAATTTCTGAAATCGAAAAAGAACCGTAGAAAGATACTTTTTGCGACTGAAGCAAAATTGATTAAAAATTGTGTTTCCAAACTCAATTTTGTATCCTTGAATCAGAGTAAACAGTTTTTGGAAATATGTTTACCAAGTTGTGTCCCTTCAATCGTCCAACCGGTTATCAGCTTTCGGTAGGCAAACGAACGATTAAGATTTGTACAGATAAGGTCAATTTTTCCTCAGTTGCAAAAATCTCTTTTTCTGGAAAATTGCCCGACAGGATATGGTTCACAGCATCAGAAATAATCTTAACCTATGAAGTGTACTTTCAAACCGAGGATTGCCAAGGGACATCTTTTCCTGATGAAATACTTGATTGAGTCACAATTATAGGAGATATCTTGACTCCCATTTCGATGGCGTCCAATAGTAGTCTGTAGCCTGGGACAAATGCAAAAAGTGCGACAATCAAGCGACTTAACAAGAAGGGTCAAGCGGCGACTTGACCCCTTTCCTATGGGAGACCGACTTCACAATGCCAGCGCGTCACCGGCGAATACCGTCTGTCAGACCGATCAAGCCCATCGGACTCATTGCTTGAAACCGGAAGCACAGCAATGGTCCGAGCGTGGACCCGGCACGCTGTCCTTTAGCCAACAGAAGGCATCCTTCCCCTGAATTCCTGGTGAAACGAACGTGAAGGCGCGACATTTGGTCGCATTGACACAAATGTCCATACACATCCCAAGATCGGCGTTGGGCACCGTAAAATGTTTGTAGTCGCTCCCGTTCCTGTCCTGGTTGAGGTGGAATGTGTCTTGGAACTGACCGCCCCAGGCAATGTGTTTCGCATTCGCGCCAAAGTATACCTTAACACCTGACACCGTTACATCCTGCTTCGTGCGCATCTGGAAGCTGTTCTTGAGCCAACATCGGGCCTGCGGTCCCTGGATACCAGGTTTTACGTAGGTGTACGCTTTGCATTGTGGTTCGGATAGGCACGCACTGGAACATTGAGCCGCCCCCGGAGAAGGGAGCGGGTAGTTCTTGTAGTCTCCGCCCAGCCTGTCATAGCCTTCTTCGGTGGTCATGTAATAGGTTTGCGCCGCAGCCGTATCAATCATCGCAAAAGATGCGAGCAGTGTGAGAGTAGCCAGTAAGCCAGTGGTACGCGGTTTGCTTGAAATCATCATGCCTTGACTCCCCATGAGGTTGGAAAAACTCCTTCTCCAGATGCCCCCTTGCATCGCTGGGCGATCTGGCGAGATCGTTCCGTTCAGTGATAATCGTTTTTGGGCCGGGTTTCCAAGAGGGGAAAAATCAGGGTGAACCTGAGATTTTTACCTCCATTTAACAGGCTTGGCTTTACCTGTCTTTCTAAAATAAATTATATACCAAGAAATAGTCGAAAGTCAAATTGAAGGGATGAAAAGAATGTATTGGCAATCATAAAGCGTTTGTAATGACAGTGAGTTTAGATTCTTCCAAAATAAACCTTAACTCCGGTTCAGGGTACACGGTTAAGATAGGAAAATCTAATCTTAACCAATTTGGTGCCGATCGTATTAGTACCTTCCTACTGTATCTATGTAGCAACCTGTCACCCTGTTAATTACCACTGCGTGGTGTTTCTGTCCGTTTTGTAATACTTGAGATTGTATGAGGTAAGGTTAAGTGGCAGTAGGCAAACGGACGGTTAACCTTGTTCCTGGTAAGGTTCAGAAAAGGATAAATGACCATGTTTTTCATACAGACAAAAATATCATGGCAAGCTCCTGTTATTTCAATAAAGTTGCTCTGATAGCTGGATCGTCCTGCCATCTTGCTCTCCAAAAAAATACTTATCAAGGACACGGACGAACACAGAGCCAGGGGTTGCTACAGATGCAAACAGTGTCATGGATGATTTAAGTTTCAGGTCATCAGGGTAACCAAAGATTTCAGATGCAGTTCGCCCATCAATTGCCAAAACCACCTCCGCACATTCCAACAATCTTGCTCCAAGAACAGGATTTTTTAAGTATTGCCGCGCTTCTTCCAGGCTTTTAATGCTATAGAATCTTGCAGTTGTACTTCTCCCCAGCCCGTCAATCTGTGGAAAGATATACCACATCCAGTGGGTACTTTTCTGCCCGTTTTTCAGTTCTGCAAGAGCAGTCTCGTAAGTACCTGCTTGTGTGTCCGTGAAGCGGTTTAAGTCAAATGTGTTGTCGTGGTTGTGGTCGGTAATCACAACTCCACCCTGCATGTATCAATTTTGCCTGATTTCACCATAGAGCAACGTCCTCTTCCGAAATCGTATTCTGAGGCGACACCATCGTCAAGTGGATTGTTTGCAAGGAGTTGCCCCACTGTTGCCATGATGCTTGGTCGTCGCAGTAGTCGGCTGGGGTTCATCGGCAATGGTAGGTGTTGTTGTTGCCAGGATGAAAGCGAGAAGGACTTGCTTCATGGAGTGGGTATCACTGTGTGCTACTTTTCCGATCGGAAAAACACCCGAGGCGGTCAGAGGCGGTGCCGAACTACGAGGACGGCACCCTCTATATTCCTTTAAAAAATGGAGAACCAACCAACCGACCCGGACAATATTTAATATAGCACGGATGGGCTGACAAAAAGAAAGGTTTTAGATCCTGACCTGTGTTTTTTGACCCGGTGGAGTGAGTCGGTATTATTAAGAGCTTTCTTTTACCTGGTAAAGGCTGTTCTGATTGACCTAAATTGACCAATTTCATAGAACCGGCATAGAACCAAACAAAAAAAGCACTTAGCCAAAAATGACTAAGTGCTTGATATTACTGGTGCCGAGACCAGGATTTGAACCAGGGACACACGGATTTTCAGTCCGTTGCTCTACCGACTGAGCTATCTCGGCACCTAAGCTTAAGGAGAATCTATTTATCAGAATTTTAAGAGTCTTGTCAATATATTTTTTACTTCTCCTGATCTGAAATCAGCTCTCCAAGATCAATATCAAACAGGTCAAGTGCGGTACCGGTTTTGACGGACGTCTTTAACTTCTTTTCTGTAGCGCTGCCTGCAGGTGGCAGGGAGGGCATTTCCAGGTCAAGCCCGTCCATCTGGAGGTCTTCGAGCCCAGCTCCGGACTTGTTCATGGAGGGTCGTGCTGTCTCAACTGCTGTTGCAGCCGGTGCATCTGCAACACCTTCAAGCGTCAACTCTCCAGAGGACAAATCATCTTCATCGGCTGCAGGCGGTGCCAGATCGGAAATATCAAGCTCGCTGAAATCAATTTGAGGCCCATCTTCACCATCGGCAGCATCTTTACCCTCCTCATCCAGATCAAGCCCGATCGACTCCTCATCAGAGAAAGCCAGATCAAATTCATCATCCTCGTTGCTGCCTAAACCGAGAGCCTCCACGCTTTCATCCATAAAGTCCAAGTCAAGATCTTCATCGGCCTGCGTCTCATCGCTCTCCAACGTGTCCTCTTCAACAATTGATAACTCCACATCAACACCGTCATCCCCGTCAACCGACATATCGAGATCAATATCTTCGTCCACGGGCAACAGATCAACTGAGGCGTCATTATCCGTATCCAATTCGTGTACTTCAAATTGTAAAAATGAAGGCGGTTCAGCTCTATAAACCGTGCCGGACAACTGCTGTGACGCTTCAGCAATATTTTTTCTACATTTGGTGCAGGTTTCCAGGTGATCAAAAGTGATGTAACCACATTTGGGACAACGCATAATCTTTGCCTTTACCTATAGATTAAAAAAAAATCGTCTCTGTCTCTCCTTATGTTCGTTATATAGTATCGCACACCACGTTCCAAAAAATCAAGCCGGAAATCAGTTATCTCCGTTTCTGTCTTTTGGGTTCTCAACAGAGTAGATCATCGTCATCAAAAATCCGGCAGTGTGGCCCTTCAATATCGTCGAATTGTTGCATCTGCTGAAAAGGATGCATTAGATGTCAAAAAGGCCAGAGAGGGGCCAAAACAGCCCGGAGGACGTCAAAGTTAAATTTGCTGGAAAATTCGATCGGCATCAATAACGTGCAGTGTTGCTTTCTGGATAAAGCAACTCATCATGAGTGAGAGCAGGTACATTCCCAACCGGTTTATTGTATCAGAAAATATTCCCATCTCTAATTTCCTTGTTGGTTCTCATCAATCTATACCATTGGTTCTTCCTCACAATAGCTGGGAATGCTCCATTTAAAAGTGCAGAATAGAACCTGCCGTCACAACACTGCCTGCCCAGGAAAACTGTGCCCCGACCCTCTTGTATCTCAAATTACTGTACACCTGCAAAAGGGGAAAAATCCCTGAGTTAAAAATTTCCATTTTATCGTAACCGTACATCAGGCCAAATCGGTAGCCCATGTCTACTGACAACACCCCTAAATTGGTGTGATAAACATCCCGTTGAATACCGGCGGTCCATGTTCGGTCATCGTTCGAGTTTTCAAAAGTACCACCAAATATGCCTTTATATGTAATCGCAATAAGGTTGTGCGTGGTTCGATATGAATCGTCATTGTCAATAAAATGATATGACCACATTCCCAGGTTAATGCTGTTTTCTGCAGGGATACCCTACAGCAAGTCCCAAAAACCCTGTTGCTTCTCTTCAACCTGCTCCGGGAAAGTATCGACAGCATGATCCATAACGGATTCCGATATTATTTCCTCCGCGGACGCAGCAAATACAGGTGGAAGAGAACAAAGAACAGAGACGACTGTCAAATATAAAAAATAACGTATCTCACACATTATCAAAGGCTTACCTGTCCAACAACAAATACGACCTTTGAATGTGCCGTCAAGTGCCTGCAACCTTCGCTACCTGCTCTCGTAGACAACAACACTGCGGGAGTTGACCTGAACGTTTTTGCGGGAAAGCGGCTGTTGTTTTTTCGGTTCGATCACATCTTCAGACGTGGTGCGAGCCGTGTCTACGGCTAGGTGCCAGCTTCGATTCTCCAGTTTCGGCAGTTGCATGGACAAATTGTCCTCCGACATATTCAAAATAATATGGAGGTCTTCCTCCTCCGGCTCCACTCTGCTCAACGTACAGGCCAGAACCCTGGATGACGGATTATCCCACTGCGGCTCATGTAAACGCAGGCCATGCCAGGCAACATCCGGCATACCGGAAACAACAGATGACGAACCGGTGAGGAACTGACGCTGCATGAGACAGGCATGCCGCCTGCGCAGCTGGATCATACCCCGGGTAAAACAAAACATCTCCTGGTTTTTCTCAAGCAAACTCCAATCAAACCAGCTCAGCTCGTTGTCCTGACAGTAGCAATTGTTATTGCCCTGCTGGCTACGCAGCACTTCATCTCCGGCAAGGATCATGGGCACGCCCTGGCTGAGCATGAGAATTGCCATGAAGTTCTTGACCTGCTTCTGTCTGAGTGCACGTATCTCCCGGTCATCGGTCTCACCTTCCACCCCGCAGTTCCAGCTGCAATTATGCAAATCGCCATCGCGGTTATCCTCGCCGTTGGCCAGGTTATGTTTTTCATGATAGCTGACCAGGTCAAACAAGGTATAGCCGTCATGACAGGTGATAAAGTTGACGGAGTTGGTCGGCAGCCGTCCGGAGCTCTGATAGAGATCGCTGGAGCCGGTCAGCCTGGTGGCAAGTTCGGGAACCACCCCCGGATCACCCTTAATAAACTGCCGGACAAGATCACGGTAACGTCCATTCCACTCTGCCCAGCGAAAACCGGGAAAGCCACCCACCTGGTACAACCCGCCGGCATCCCACGCCTCGGCAATGAGCCGGGTGTGGACAAGGGTATCGGAGAATTCAATATTCCACACCACCGGTGCATGATACATGGGCGCGCCATCCTCTCCCCGGGCCAGGATGGAGGCCAGGTCAAACCTGAAACCATCCACATGAAATTCCCTGACCCAGTACTCCAGCGATCTGATGATAAAACGGGCAACCAGAGGATGGTTGCAGTTCACAGTATTGCCGCAGCCACTGTAATTTTTGTACAGGCTGGGATCATGTTCTTCAAGATGATAAAACCCCCGGTTCATGAATCCCTTGAAGTTGATGACCGGTCCGTCTGCACCTCCCTCTGCAGTATGGTTATACACCACATCAAGGATAACACTGATCCCGGCCTGGTGCAGGGCCTTGACCATATCGCGAAATTCATCCCGGTGACAGCCTGACAGCGGATTTGTACAGTAGCCGGGATGTGGACTGTAAAAAGAATGAGTGGCATAGCCCCAGTAGTTTTTCAGACCAAGATCACGAGCATTGTCCGGGAGATCCTGCTCGTCAAAGGCCATGACCGGCAGCAGTTCCACAGCAGTTACCCCGAGCTCCTGCAGATAGGGGATCTTTTCAATAATTCCGGAAAACGTACCGGGATGGGCAACCTCTGAGGTGGGGTGACGGGTGAAACCTCCCACATGCAGCTCGTAAATTATTTCCTTTTCACGGGACTGTCTCAGTGGCTCATCTCCTTGCCAGTCATAGTCGGTTTCAGGCAGGACCATGGCCCGCATGGATGTTACCGGCGGCTCTTCCTGAAGGTCACGGTTATATTTTCTCTGCCACAGGATATCGGTGACTGCCCTGGCCCCTGGATCTAAAAGTTCGACGGACGGATCGAAACGAAACCCGGACTCAGCGTTATCCGGGCCGTCTACCTTCCAGGTATAGGATATCTTTTCCCGGCCGGTCATGCCCTCCACAAACACATGCCAGAAAAAAAACGTCCGATTGATGGCCGGATCAAGGTCAATGATCTGGAACGGACGACTGGAGTCCGGCTTTTCATAGAGGAGCAGCTGGACTGCGGTTGCATGTCTGGAAAAAACACAGAAGTTCGTGCCATCGTCTCCGGCAGTAGTTCCGGTAGGATAGCGATGACCGGCTTTGATGGGATATGGTTCCATAGAGAGCTCAGAAAGACTGACAAACTTGTGACAAGTTTTCCATCACAGAAGATTTAGAGAAACATAAAAAACAAGGTGTTCCCCTATGATTTTAACAAACCGGCTTACTGCTCAACCCGGGCTTACAAAAGCTTATCGACCATTGCTTTGGCTTCTTCCTGGATACGCCCCAGATGAGCTTCATCGATAAAACTTTCCGCATAGATCTTGTAAATATCTTCGGTGCCGGACGGACGCAGGGCAAACCAGCCGTTTTTTGCCACTATTTTAAGACCGCCGATGGGGGCATCGTTCCCTGGTGCGTTGGTCAGGATTGCTTCAATGGGTTCACCGGCAAGTGTCTCCTCTTGTACATCCTCGGGGACAAGCTTTTTCAGGATCTCTTTTTGTGCAGGTGTTGCCGGCGCATCGATACGTGCATAGATCGGAGCACCGAATTTATCAGTCAGTTCCTTATAGTGTTCTCCTGGATCACGTCCTGTTTTGGCGGTGATTTCAGCCGCAAGAAGGGTCAGAATGATCCCGTCTTTATCGGTACTCCATACCGTACCGTCCTTACGCAGGAAACTGGCCCCGGCGCTCTCTTCACCGCCAAAGAAGATGGTTCCATGGAGAAGACCGTCGACAAACCATTTAAATCCGACCGGAACTTCAACTATTTTTCTGTCCAGATGGGCAGCTACCCGGTCAATGATTGAACTGGAGACCAGCGTCTTGCCTATAGCCGGATCGCTTTTCCACTGCGGACGATTTTGCGCAAGATAGGCGATGGCAACACTGAGATAATGATTCGGATTCATCAAACCGACACTCTTGGTGACAATACCGTGGCGGTCAAAGTCGGTGTCATTACCAAAGGCGATATCATAATCCTCTTTCAAGGCCACCAGACCGGCCATGGCATAGGGAGAGGAGCAGTCCATACGGATTTTGCCGTCCTTGTCGCAATGCATAAACGAAAATCTTGAATCCAGTGTATCATGGGCAATATCCATGTTCAGGCCATAGCGCTCTTTAATGGCGCCATAATATGCCAGACCGGCACCGCCCAGGGCATCAGCCCCGATATGGATAGTCGATTTTGCGATGATCTCCATGTCGATCACATTGTGCAGGTCGTCCACATAGGGTGTTATGTAATCGTATTGCTGAATATTTGGGGCCTTTAACGCATCATGGAGAGATACTTTTCGTACCGGGTCAAGATTTGCTTCAAGGATTGCATTGGCACGGTCCTGGATCAGATTTGTCACATCGGTGTCAGCCGGGCCGCCGTGGGGCGGATTGTATTTAAACCCTCCGTCTGTGGGAGGATTGTGTGATGGAGTAATAACAATACCATCACACCGTGGTCCATCCTGCTGGTTATGGGTGAGGATGGCTCGGGAGATAACCGGAGTGGGTGTATAGCCGAAATCCCCGGCAATACGAACATCAATGCCATTGGCTGCAAGCACCTGCAGTGCAGTAAGCTGGGCCGGCCAGGACAGAGCATGCGTGTCCATCCCCATAAAAAGGATGCCGTTAATGCCCGCCTCTTTTCGATAATCACATACGGCCTGGGTTACGGCAAGAATATGATTTTCATTAAAACTGCGTTTCAGTGAGCTGCCGCGGTGGCCGGACGTTCCGAAGCTGACACGTTCACTGCTGTTTCGAATATCCGGTGTTGCAGTAAAATAGGCTGAAATTAATTCCGGGACATTAATCAATATGGATTTGGGGGCAAGTTTTCCTGCCAATGGGTGTACACTCATGGTTTCTCCTTGCAATCTTATGTTTTTTCTTTTTTTGCTTACCATCGGAATTCAGCCAAACTTATGACGTGTTGACTTGATTTGCTGATAAGTGTCACTTTCCTTTCGGCAGGTTGCGTAAAACTGCACTCCACGGTTCGCTGGTGACGTGTTCTGTTCCCCTTCTTTTGTTTATAATTCTGCTTTCCACCCCGTCATGGGTCATTTTTACGTGGTAATCATACCCTGTCTTATTTTCTGAGGCTACCGTTTCACGACATTGCATGGCTCGCATGGCTTGTTCAGTGGTCAGTCCGGGTATCTCGGAGGCCAGACGGATTGTCACCTCGGTAAACAGACGCATGGAGAGCGCCACAAAGCGATCTCGACTGATCAGCCCGCTGGAAGGTGCACTGAAACGCACTTGCATACCAAAGGACTTGAAAGGGGTGCCGCCGCCCAAGGAGAGGGGAAGACTGAGCCGGCAGTATAAATATTTATCAATAGTAAAGCTGGAATCCTCCAGTCTGACCAGGTCTTCGAGCAAAGCGGCAGGGGGCGTGTCGGCTGCCAGAGCCTGATTACCGGAGGAGAAAGCAGTAAGAAAAAACAGGAAGAGCAGGTTGTAAGTGCAGTTTCTCATAATCGCTCGTCTCCTACTGAAAAAGTTTAAAAACACCGAATACAAGGGTGGAAACTGTGGCCAGACTGAGGCCAACCAGGCATTCAAAGGGCAGCATTTTCAAGCGTTCTTTCACGTTCATAAATGTGGCGCCGCCGGTGGCATGGAAGAAACTTCCGTGCGGCATGGTGTCAAAGACTGTGGCTCCGGCGTGAATCATGGCAGCTCCGGCAATTGCAGAAACACCGAGTTCTAGAATAGGGCCGGAAAAGACATTGCTCGCCACAACTGTTCCGGCGGTAGTGGACGCGGTTGCTGCGGACATCAGGGCGCCACTGATCGGAGCCAGCATGAATGGTGGCAGGCCCGATGATTCAAGACCATTGATGATAACGGTTTTCAAACCGGAGTTGGCCACAATGCCGGCCAGGGTACCGGTGCCGATAAGCATGATTGCCACTCCCGACATCTTGGCGAGTCCACTCACTGCGTACTCGTTAAGTTTTGTAAAACGCCCCATGGCAAGGGCTCCTGCAATTCCACCGGCTGGAAGAGCAATCATTGGATCAATGGCAATATCGGCAATGGGCCTGAGAGCCAGGAGGGTAATGGTGACCAGGGGGGCGGTAATGGCAGCGAGTGTGCCGGGAAGTAGAGTGGCATCAACGTCGTGGATATCACTCTCCTCCACTTGAGAGCCTTTTTTTGTCAGCATTCCGGCAATGAGATAAGTGACCAGGATGCCGAAAATTGCCGGAATAATCCCTGCTGCCATGACCGAGGTCATGGGGAGGTTAAAGGCATCGGCTGCGGCAATGGTGTTTGGATTAGGTGACATGATGTTGCCGCATTTACCGCCACCGACCATGGCCAGAAGAATAGCTGTTCTTGACAGTCCGGCCTTTCTGGCAATGGCCAGACCGATTGGAGCAACGGTGATCACGGCAATGTCCACAAAAACGCCCACGGCAGTGAGAATCATGGTGGCAAAGGTGAGGGCTAACAGAGCCCGCTGCTCCCCAATCACTCTGACAATACCATTGGCAATGGTTGAGGCGGCACCCGACTCCATCAACACCCCGGCCAGGACACCGGCCGCAAGGATGCGCAGCACCGCAGGCATTATCCCCTGGGCACCTTCAGTCATCATCTTGATGACGTTTACCAGATCAACTCCGCAAATGAGCCCGCCAAGCAGCGCTCCAGCCAGCATACCGTAAGCAGGGGGAACCTTGCGTAAAATCATTATGATGGCAATGGCCAGGGCGCAGACGGCGCCAAGGGCGCTAACTTCGGTCATGTCAGTGATCCTCCCTTGCTTTTAAGCTAGTGAAGAGTAAAAAATGAACGATGTATTCTTATTCTGTTCTCGCCTGCAA
>JAUWLT010000005.1 GCA_030613515.1 Desulfobulbaceae bacterium | reverse complement strand
AAGTATTTTTGTCGTTGCCTCTATTCAGATGGTGCGAAAAGCGCGTGTTGATCAAGACTTGCCGGGAGTCATCCTGCCTGCAGTTGCCGGGTTTCTTTTTTTTGCTAAAACACTCTTTGAGTTTATCAATGGTCAAGCTCTATTCGTACACAGTACCGATATATTTTTCCCTGTGCCGCTGGCCCATCTTGCAGGCTCTCTGGTTGGGCTGATAGCGTCCATTGTCACAGGATCACAAGGGCAGCGGAAAAATCTGAGAAAAACATCCATCCCGGGTTCAAGATCATGCGCATAAGAAGCATAATCAAATAGTTCCGTCCCCTTTTTCCGATGCAACTGATAGAAGTCTCTGGACAGTTATGAGGAAAGGGTCGCCGGAAGCAGAAGAGCAATTAGCAATCGCCCCTCGTCCCTGCAGATTTATTTCAAGTCTTTTTTATGGCATCCTTTGCATTTGGTCGGCCCTGCGTCCTTGCCCGCTTTTTTCAGCTCTAAGTGACAGGCCTTGCAGCGGGCATGGGCTGCCTTTTTGAAGGTATTGAGTTTTTCATCTATTCCTGCCTTGGTATTGTGACAGGACTCACATTTTTCTTTCTTCTGGTCCTCTCTGTAAGGGACCGGTTTACCGTCAGCGTCTTTTGTGTGGTGGCAGGTCTTGCAGTCAAATGCTTCCTGGTGTTGAGCATGGGGAAAGAAAGCGAGTTTCGTCTTTTTTGCCGGATCAATCGTGGACTTCAAGATCATTTCCGGGGGTCCCTTGTCTGTTGCCTGGCTGATACCGACAAGCATTGCCAGGCTGAACAGCAGTACGCTCAGGAGAGAGAGAGATTTTTTCATGGTTACCACCTCCTCATCAGTTGTTTGAAAGAATGAAACGAAAAAAGGCTGCCCCTGGGGACAGCCTTTTTTATGTCATTATGCAGACAGCCTGCCGTTATTTTATTTTTTCTTCTTGGGATGGCAGGTAGTACATTTTTTCAGGTCTTTTTTGGCTTCATCCTTTTTGGCCTCTGCCGTATGGCATTTCTTGCAGTTACCGTGACCGGCACCCTTCATGGTGTCGAGTTTCAGGGGTTTTTTGCCGCCAATATCGATGGTCTTACCGGCGAGTTTTTCAGCATTATGGCAGGTGGCACATCCTTCGGTTTTCTGGCCCTCTGCATAGGGAATTTGTTTGCCATCATCAGCCATCCCATGATGACAATCGCCACATTTCAGCGTTTCCTGATGTTTTGCATGGGGGAACTGAGCCGGTTTCGGCTTTTTCGCATCGCCTGTCATGGTAATGTCTGCCGGGCCCTTCTCATCTTCAGCCAGACTTATGCCGGCGATACCCAGTGAACACAGAAAAGCAAGCGCTACGCCACAAATTAATGCCTTTTTCATTTTGGAACTCCTCCTTCTTGAAATTAAAGAACTTTTTAATGAATGGACATTCATTATGATGGTATATAACGCGTTGAACATATCTTGTCAAGCAGGCAACTATTGGTGGGTTGTTTTCCTCTGCGATTTTCGACAGCATTTCCATCATTATTTTTTTTTATGGTAAATGATGTAAAACCAAGCGGTAACGGACTCGTGATTCCTGTAAAACAAGCCCTGGCTGAATTTTTTCAGGCAGGGCTTTTAAAAAAATGCGGTAAACGGGTACGGTATCAGCTGGAACCATAACTATGCAGGCCGGAAAGCAGGAAGTTTACGCCGAAATAGGTGAAGAAGACGGAGATGAAACCGATAATGGCCAGCCAGGCAATTCTGCTGCCGCTCCAGCCGCGGGTGAAACGGGCATGCAGGGTTAGGGCATAAACAAACCAGGTGATGATTGACCAGGTCTCCTTGGGGTCCCAACTCCAGTAGGTACCCCATGCTTCATTGGCCCAGACCGCACCGGTGATGATGCCGGCTGTCAGCCACATGAAGCCGAATATGATGGTTTTATGGGTCAGGTCATCAATGATCTTGAGCTCGGGCAGGCCACCGGTCAGACTGTTCTCCGCCAGACCGCGGTTTACAGCCGATTTTTTCAGCAGGTACATCAACCCCAGGCCGCCGGCAACGGCAAAGGCAGCATAACCGATAAAGCAGGTCATAACATGTGCAATGAGCCAGTTGGACTGCAGGGCCGGAATCAACGGGTTGATTTGCTGGTTGATTCCCTTGGCAAAAGAGGCATAGGCCATGGCCGTAAAGGCAAAGGGCATGACAAAGGCGCCGACTACCCGGATCTTAAACTTAAACTCCAGAAAAATATAAAATAAGGTCGTACACCAGGCAAAAAAGACCAGGGACTCGTACATATTGGTCAGCGGTGCATGGCCGATTCCTAGCTGGTAGGACTCATACCAGCGCAACCCAAGGGCTGCCGTCAGGGCGGTGGCACCGAAGATAGCGAGCCCCAAGCCGATGAGGCCGATTTTTTTATTCTTAAAGATCAGCAGGCCGATATAAAATGCCGATGACAGCAGGTAGGTCAGGGTCGTTATACCAAAAAGTTGTGAACTATTCATAGAGGTCCCACTTGAGTATATTTACTTCTTGATTCAAAAAAAGCGCTCACTACGTAAAGCATGTCCATTATACTTTTTTGGATTCTTTAAACCCGTCAACAAGCGCTGTAAAAATTTTTTCAAAACCTACTTTATTCTTATTGGCACTGCCAGCAAAAATTACTGTCGGTTGTCCGTCATCTTCATAGACATGGGCCCAGATCTTACGGTGGGACATGAAAAATGCCACGAAAAGACCAAAAAGCATCATGCCGCAACCGGTATAGACCCACCATACGCCGGGGTCCTTGGTGACCTGCAGGCCGGTGGCATAGAGTTGTTTTACCCGCAGTGTGTATTCACCCGATGGTCGCTCAATGACAGCCTCCTGGTCGTTGTTTAACCAGAAAATGGAAGGATCTCCCTGGTTGTCGGTAAACCAGATCTTAACCCGTTGTACGGCCTCACCCCGGGTCTCCTGGTTAATGATACCAAAGGAGATGTTGTCATCTGCAAACTCTATCTGCTTGCCTTCTGAAATGATTGAGTTATGGGTATGCCCTTCACCACTGTTGGTGTTGGTTATGTTTACCAGAAAATCGGAGTAGGGCTGGTAGGATGACTGGTAAAAGGTAATGCCCTTGTAGGTGAGGGGTCTGTTGACTTCAAGGTTATGAACGGTTTCGCCGTTTTTTAATGGTACCGGTCTGCCGTCTTCCAATACTGAAACTTTGGAGAGATAGGTTTTCGGCATGCCGTTGTCGTAATATTCAATGGTAAAGTAATTGCAGCGTATAGTGAATCCAAGATCGATTTTGTCCCCGCTCTGAAAGGCAAAGATGAAGTCGGTCTCCTGGCTTTCCGGAACCATAATACTGCCCTTAAAGGCAAAGTCCGGTTTATGCAGGACCTTTTGGGCAAAGTTTGAGGAGCCGATGACCGCACCCAGCAGGATGGTCAGGATGGAGACGTGGACGATGTAGACGCCGAAACGGGTCCAGCCGCCTTTCTGGGAAAAGAGCAGGGGGCCGTTTTCCTTGTCACGGCTTTTTGTTTTCCAGCCACAGCCGGCCAGGTAATCAGTTACCGCTTGTTGTGCTGCCGCAGGGGAGCCGCTGAGTTGGATTGATTTATGCAATCGCATCTTGTGCAATCGCTCAGGGTTCGTAGTCAGGTTATCCTTGCGAATTATACGGATAACATTGGGAATACGTTCCAGGCTGCAGATGATCAGGTTAAGGCTGAAAATTCCGAGCAGTGCGAGAAACCACCAGGAGTTGTACATGTCGTCAATGGAGAGCATCTGTATCAGGCCTGCCATGTTTTCTCCATATTGCTGGACATATTGCCCGGCCGGCTGATTCTGCTGGATAACAGTGCCGATTATGGAGGTGGAGGCAAGAGTAATTAGAAGGAACAGGGCAAGTTTAACAGATGCAAAAAACACCCATACCGGATTTTTTGATTTGGTAGCCATGAAATAAGAAATGTAAATTGTATAAGAAGAGAAAACAACAAAAAATAATCGTAATCAGGCTTGCTACCACGTACAAGCAAGCCTGTCAATAACTTATCCTGCATTTTCGTGATACATTGTGGTATGTTGTTATTGCAGGTTCATTTCCGGGGGCATCCCGTCCTTTCGTGATGGATATCCCGTCTATCCGGTATTTAATTTCTGTACATTTTGTGGCAAAGTCACAACACTCAATACATGTCTTTAATTTATATCTTTATATATTTGGTAGGAGAGAACGCATGAGTGAAGAAAAAGGAGTTGATGCCGGTTGTCCCGCATCCTGTCAATGTGGCAATATCTCGGAGTCCCGCCGCACCCTGCTCCGCCGTCTTGGTTGGGGTGCCTTTTTTACAACAATTGGAGTCTCCGTTGCCGGCGGGCTAAGATTTCTGTTTCCCAGGGTTCTTTTTGAACCTCCCACAACCTTTAAAATCGGCACCCTGGATGACTATCCGACCGGAGAGGGTGATGAGTACGGCGTGGTCAGCATCAGTGAAAAGTTCATGGAGAATCAGCGGGTATGGATTGTTCGTGAAACTGATAAAGTCTATGCAATATTTGGCAAGTGTACCCATCTTGGCTGTACTCCGAAATGGTTTCCTGAAGACCGCCAGTTTAAATGCCCCTGTCATGGTTCCAAATACTATTCCAACGGTGTCAACTTTGCCGGCCCGGCACCGCGGCCCATGGATCGCTACGGCATCACTGTGTTGGAAGACGGCAGGATCAAGGTCGACAAAGGGGTATTATACACAGTGAATGATTTTGATAATCCCGATTGTTTCTTAAAAGCATAGAAGTTTTAATAGTTTAATGCCGACATCACCCTGTTTTGCTCGAATAGGTGAATATCTAAGCCCAAGGAGGCGTTAATGAGCGAAAAGAGCGAAAAGAAGAGCTTTAAGCAAAAAATGATGTCCGGCCAGATCTGGAAATCGATCTGGCGGCATGATTTTGAAGATACCGGCGTAAATCGGGGCAAGGTTCTGCGCAGTAACGTGTTTCTGCATCTCCATCCGATCAGGGTCCCCAAACACGCTATGAAGATTCGTTTCACCTGGTGCATGGGCGGTATCACCTTTTTTGCCTTTTTAGTCGAATGCATCACCGGCATTCTGCTCATGTTTTATTATCATCCCACCGTTGATATGGCCTATCTCGACATGAAGTATTTGATGTTTGATGTCCCCTTTGGCCAGATCCTGCGCAACATGCATCGCTGGGGTGCCCATCTCATGGTGTTTTCCGTTATGCTGCACATGCTGCGGGTTTTTCTCACAGCCTCGTATAAACCACCCCGGGAGTTTAACTGGGTGGTTGGTGTGCTTTTGCTGACCTTAACCCTGTTGATGTCGTTTACAGGATACCTGCTGCCCTGGGATCAACTGGCCTTCTGGGCGATTACCGTTGGTACCAATATGGGGGCGGCAACTCCGTTTCTCGGCGTTGAAGGTCCGTTCTCCATTGCGACCAAGTTCAATGATGTCCGATTTGTTTTGTTAGGCGGGACCACTGTAGGTGCTAATGCGCTGCTTCGGTTTTATGTGCTGCATGTTATCGCCGTGCCTGTAGTTGTGTGTGTTTTTATGGCGATACATTTTTGGCGCATCAGAAAGGATGGCGGTATTTCAAGACCTTTGTAGGGATGAGGGATGAGGGGCAAGGGACAAGCAGTTTCTTTCCCCCACTAATCCCTAATCCCTAACCCCTCACCCCTGAGGTTACTCATGGCAGAAGAAATAACTGAAAAAAAACCTGTAAAAAAGACTGTGCCCAAAAAGGAAAAAAACCCTTACGTCTGGCCTGATCTGCCTTTTATGGAGCTGATGTGCATGATCGTGGTCATGCTGGTGCTGATTCTCTGGTCCCTTGGGATGGACGCGCCCCTTGGTGAAATAGCAACACCGTCCCGTACCGAGAATCCGGCCAAGGCACCTTGGTACTTCATTGGACTGCAGGAAATACTGGTCTATTTTGACCCATGGTATGCAGGCGTTGTCGTGCCCAGTATTATCATTGTGGGGCTGATGGCCATTCCCTATCTCGATAACAATCCCAAAGGGGTTGGTGAGTATAACTTTTCAGCACGCAAATTTGCCTGGATTAACTTTCTTGTTGGCTATGCCATGTGGATGGTAGCCATCGTGGTTGGTCAATTTATGCGTGGACCATCCTGGTTCTTTTTCTGGCCCTGGGAGCCCTGGGATCCAAATATCCATCATGCCGAAGTACTGCTGAAAAATATACCCTTTGCCACCGGTTTGATCAGCCTTGTTGTTTACTTCGCCCTGTTTTATCTCCTGCCGATTATCTTTCGTACCAAGATCTATAAACAGCTTGATTTTACCAGGTATTTTGTCCTGATGACCTTGATGGCCCTGATGTATGCGGTTCCGATCAAAATGGTTATGCGCCAGGTGTTTCACATCAGGTATGTGCTTGTAACCCCCTGGTTTAATATATAAGGAGACTTTTCATGGCATTGATGAGTTTATCGACAAAAAGTGTCAAGCTGCTGGTAGGTTTTGCTGTTGTTCTGCTTGTGATGACAGGTGCAGTGTTTCTTGTAGAAGGAGAGCTTTCGCGGCCTTGGAAAAAAATTCAACGCCAGTTCAACAAGACCGACAAGAAACTGACCTTGGAAGAAATTAAACAGGTGCAGCAGCTGCCTGATGGTGAAAAAAAGAATAAAAAAATGGCCATGCTGGAAGAGCGACTTGATGGGATTAAGTCCCGTGGTACCGGTATTAAACAGTTATGGCTGACTGATTTCGATATCACCGATCGCTGTATGAATTGCCACGCCGGTGTTGAACATCCACGTTTCGCAAACGTTGATCAACCAATGACCACACATCCCGGTAAACACATTGCAACGGATAGACATGGTGTGGAACAATACGGATGTGTCATCTGTCACGCAGGTCAGGGCGTTGCTCTGAAAGTCCATGAGGCGCATGGTGAAGCCCATAACTGGGTTGAGCCTTTTTTACCCGGGACCCGGGCCGAATCATCCTGTGTGGGATGCCACCCAATGACCACTGCAGTAGCAGAGAACACCGAGCTTGACGACGCACCGGTTTTTTCCAAGGGAAGGACTCTCTATCTTGAGAACAACTGCCTTGGCTGCCATCTCCTGCAGGATAATGTGCGGTCAGAATCCATTGGGCCGATTCTAAGCAAACTTGCAACCAAGACCAATTCCGGCTGGACCAGGAATTGGGTCAAGAACCCCAAAGGGTATCTGTCCCAAACCGTTATGCCTGATTTTGAGCTGCCTGATGATGAAATCATGGCTATGACTGGGTACCTGTTTTCTTTGAGTAAACCGGAATCTGTAGACGCTGCGGCCCGATCTAAAATGGAGATGGCGGATCTTGCAGTACTAGGTGCTAAGAAACTTGATAATCTGGGATGCCTTGGTTGCCACTCTGTTGACGGCAAGGATGAAGGGTTTGGTCCTGATTTGTCCAGAGCCGGGGAGAAGATGACCCCTGAATGGCTCTATGCCTGGATTAAAGACCCGAAGAAATACTGGCCCGAGACCGCCATGCCCAACCTGCGTGTTCCGGATGAGGATGCCCAATTGCTGACAGCCTATCTGTCGAGTCTGAAAAAAGAGGAAGCCTCTTCATCAGAATTGGATGCAAGTGCGGAACTGATAGAAAAAGGCCTTGTTCTTGTCCGTGACAAGGGGTGTACCGGTTGTCATAAGATCGGTGAATTTGCTTTGGGCTACAATGCACCGGAGCATGACGGTATTGGTGTCAAACGGGTGGACGAGCTTGTTTTTGCTGAAACCGATATCCCGCATACGCTTTCTGATTGGTTGACATTAAAGATCAAGAATCCCAGGGCATTCAATACAGAAGAAATGCCCACCCTGATGCCGAAATTCGGTTTTAATGACGAAGAAACAGAGACCCTGCTGACATTTCTTCTCTCCATTCGTAAGTTTGATATCCCCGGTAAGTATGTCAAAGTACTGGCTGATCCGGTTGCTCTGGATGTACATGGCGAGCTGATTGTTGAACAGAACAATTGCCGCGGCTGTCACAGAATTGGTGACACAGGCGGTACGATTGGTCCGGATCTTGGTTTTGAGGGAGAGCGGGTCAATCCTGAGTGGTTGGTCAATTTTCTGCAAAAGCCTGATAAAATTCGTCCGGTCGGCATTGAACCGACTAGGATGCCCACCTTTGGATTTGATACTGCTCAGGCTGAAACACTTGCCGCCTTTTTCGCAGATGCAAATAAGGTTGCCTACCCACATTATATGCCGGAGAAAAAAGAGATTGCCGAGGCTGATACCGAGGAGGCATGGAAGTTTTTCTGGCAGACATTTTCCTGTCAGTCCTGTCATGCCTGGAACGGTGAGGGAGGAATTATCGGACCTGATCAAAGTGATCTCGGCAACCGGTTGCGTGGTGAGTGGGTTAGCAAGTGGCTGAAAAATCCGCAGGCCTTTATCTCTGATATCCAGATGCCGAATTTTGAGCTGTATCCGGATGAGGCTGAAAAACTGTCCGACCTGTTGATGGGTTTTGCAGATATCTCGCCGGGCGTATGGCACCAAATCAAAAAACGGTGGGAAGATGAACAACTGCTCAAACAGGCCCAGCATATGGGAGGGAATTAAGATGGCTGGTAGGTTTTCAGATAATAAATTACGTGTACATCTGTGCTTGGCATCTATTGTGTTTTTCGGTTTGGCCCTGGTGGTCATCGGTACGGAGTCCCGGGCCGCCGGTCAGGATGTGGCTGCAGAAAAACAAGCTGAGGTTCAGCAGCAACTGCCGCCTGATCCTGACAAAGACAGGGAGCCAAGCCCGGAGTGGGGAGCTGAGTTGTATGGACATTACTGCACGCCGTGCCATGGCATACGAGGTGACGGCAACGGTTTTAATGCCCATAAACTCATAGTTAAACCTGCAAATCACACAGATGCCAAGTTCATGTCTGAACGGAATGACCAGAAACTCTTTGACACCATCAACTTAGGTGGTGTTGAAGTGGCTAAGTCCACCTTGATGCCGCCCTGGGGCGCTGCTCTGAATAATGACAATAAGATCAAATCTCTTGTTATGAAACTGCGTGATCTTTGTAAGTGTAAGGCAACTAAAAATTGGTAAATACATTTAATGTCTTTTGACTGTTGGAAGGAAGAAAAGCCGGGTGAGAGCCGGGTTAACAACCATTTTTTAAAGGAGGGAAGATTTGCTGCGAGGCAAACAGTGCAGGTGCATGGGGCATGATGAATGCAATATGCTAAAGGATAAATTTTACCCAAAGGTCCTAAAAAGGGAGGGACTTGCATGGAAAAAAGCAACAGACACTCACGGACTTTACTGTCTCTAACGGTGACTGCGTTCGTCTGTTTTGGATTGGTAGGAATGAAATCCGCCAATGCCGCAGATGATCCGGCCAACGAGTGGAAGAAATGGCAGACAAAGTACAACCAACAGATGGCTTCCAAGCAGCCTGACAAAAAAGACATGTGGATGAAGAAAGAGCTTGTGGAAAAATCCATTGTCATTGACGACGCAAAACTGCCGCATAAAGAGAAACGCGGCCAGGTGAAAGAGAGCTGCCTGACCTGCCATGATGGTATTGAGCAGATGTCGGCCTTTCACACCATTGAAGAATTCGGTTGTACGATCTGCCACGGCAGTGACAAGCCTGATTCTTTGATTAAGCAAGAGGCGCATAAGAACATGATTGCAGCCCGTTCCATGAAGGGGGATCGTAATCCTGCCAACCTGCGTATTCTTGAAAAATCCTGTGGTCTGGCCGGTTGTCATGACGGTCATGAGCAGGCAGACAAGAATCACGTTTATCGTGTACGGCGTACGGTTATGGGGCTGCAGTCCGGTATTTCCGGCGCTCTGCGCTACCAGTACGCTGCCCAGCCGTCCAAGTTTTCCAAGTTTTCCGGCGTGGGTATGGATGACAACGATTATGTGCCTGCACATCGCGGCGGTGTGAAGAAAATGGACACCCTGCCGGTCTTTTCTGCAAAAGATCTTGAGACCGATGACGACGGCAACTTCATCACCAAAGACGATATGGGCAACCCCATGCGTATTGAAGGTGAGAATGCCGACTCCCAGTGGCGTAAATCCTGTGCCCGCTGCCATTTCTGGAACGAAGGCAAGCAGGCTCCATCTGATTATCGCGCCCAGGGCTGTGCAGCCTGTCATGTTCTCTATGACAACGACGGTCTGTACAAGGGTTCTGATCCCACCATCCCCAAAGATGAGCCGGGACATGGTAAAGTGCATCAGATCACCATCTCCATTCCGGCTGAACAGTGTATTCACTGTCATAACCGTGGCGGTCGTACCGGTGTGAGCTATGAAGGTCGTGTTGAGTCCGATTTTTATGGCACCCCGTTTATGTCTGGTAAACATTCCAATGAGAAATACCACGGCAAGTACTACAATACCCCGATGATGGATGTCCATTATGAGAAGGGTATGGAGTGTATTGACTGTCACACCCAGTTTGACACCATGGGCGACGGTAATCTCTACTCTAAAAAACATGAGCAGGCTGAAGTTCGCTGCCAGGATTGCCATGGTACCTATAAAGAAGGCATCATCACCACCAAGGTAACGGATCCGGAAGATCGAGTTATCCGTCTTGGTATGGTTTCGCCCAACTACGAGAACAAGGTTGGCGACGAGATGGTGGTTACCGCCCGCGGCAACAAGTACACCAATGTAAAGATCATCGACGGTGAGCCGATTCTGCTCTCCAAGTTTGATGGCCGCGAGCACGTTATGCCCATTATCACCAACAAGCCGGGCGTTCATTCCATCCCGCAACATCAGGAGCGTATGGAATGCTGGGCCTGTCATGCCCGACACACATCACAGTGCTACGGTTGCCATGACAACTATGACCAGACAGCCAAGGGTAAAGACAAGCTTACTTTTCAGAAGTCTGCCGGTAAGTGGCCCGAGTTCAGGACCTATGTACGTTACGATACGCCGCTGTTAGGTATCTCTGCCAAGGGACTCGTTAACACCTATGTGCCCGGCTGCCAGGTCTTTTTCAACGCGGTGAATAACAAGGGCGAGATCATTGGTGACTTTGACAACTTTGTCTTCCAGTCTGCCGAAGGGTACTCTTCTGTTGCAACCAACCCGGTTTTCACCCATACGGTCAGAACCGAGGTTCGAAGCTGCGAGGACTGCCACTTAACTCCCAAGTCTCTGGGACTTGGAACCGGTCAGTTGAATATTGACCCGGATCCAAGCGGCAACAAGGATAACATGAAGTATACCTATGAGATGGATCGTTCCGGCCTGTCTGCTGCCTTCCCGCTTGACGTGATGGCAACACCGCAGGGTAACCAGATCGCTTCCACCTCCCATGTCGGCGCCCGGCCTTTTAATCAGGCTGAGATAAACCGTATTCTGAAGGTTGGTAACTGTCTGTCCTGTCATGACGGCTATGACGATCCGATCTACCAGGATATTTATCAGGCGTATAAAGACTTCCCGACCAAGTGTCAGAAGGATGCCTTTATAGAAAAAGCCACGGCTGCAGCTAAATAAGGGGGGGATGCACGAATGAGAAAAAACAAACTTGCAACAATTATGGCGGTTTGTGGGACTGGCGCCCTGCTCCTTGGCATGGCTGCTACCGCAGGTATCGCTGAAGACAAGATGATTGAAGTCGGCGGCAAGCAATATCCGCTGAAAACGATCGATGATGCTTCAGATTTTGCCGATGCCCGCCGATTTGAGCTGCCCATGAAGGAAGTGGACGGCGCAATGATGAAGGTAACGCCGGAAGGTGTTCCCTTTGCCTGGGACAAACCAAGAAAGCATATGCTCGAGAAAGAGTATTTTGATATTAAATTTCCGGTGGATAAAGTGTTTGCCGGAGCAAAAGCAGCTACCAAGGGTGGGGCCTGCCTGAGTTGTCATGAGGGTATTGAGGCAATAAGCGATACCCATGATTTCGCCTGTGTGCAGTGTCATCAGGGTGACGATAAGGCCAAGGACGTGACGGCAGCCCATAAGGGCATGTTTGCTAATCCGTCCGACGGTAAAGTGGTTGCCAAAACCTGTGGTACTGCCGATTGTCATGCCGACCAGCTGCATAAGGTGGAAACCTCTCTGATGGCTACTTCAGCCGGTGAGATCAACGCCACCCGTTATGCCTGGGGTGCCCAGGATTCTGTTGATGCTGTCTATAGTGTCAACGGCAAGGGGGGAACCAAGCTGATTCCTACTGAGAAGGAATCCGGTCAACTGGTGGACGATATGCTGCGCAAGAAATGTTTGCGCTGCCATATCAACTCGCCGGCCCCGCATCGGCTTGGCGATTACCGGGCAACCGGTTGTGCAGCCTGTCATATGATCTATGCCAATGACGGTCAGACCATGACCGGTGACAAGGCTATCCAGAAGACGCAGACGGCCAACACCGAGGCCAAGTCCAAGGATGCCAAGCTGAAGATGGATCTCGCGGGTGCGCTTTCACCGCGCGGTTATCCGATGAAACATCGTTTGACCACGGCTATTCCTACCACCCAATGTGTACGTTGCCATAGCGGCAACAGGGTCGGTACCGAGTACATTGGTCTGTTTGAGCATGACTTTGAAAAGATGTACCGCACACCACGCTACAAATGGAATGCACCGCCTGCACCTTACGGTATCGATCATCATACCCTGATGCCTGATATCCATTACAAGGCTGGGCTGGCCTGTATTGACTGCCATACCGGTTCTGAAATGATGGGTAACGGTGAAACCATGGCAGCGGCCCATCAGGCCACGGAAGTGACCTGTGACACCTGTCACGGCACGCCTGATGCGGTTGCCAAAACTGCTCCACTGGCAGACGGCGATGCAGCACTCAAGGCTGCCAAGTCTAATCCCAACATAACGGCTGCGGCCGGTGATGAGGTTGCGGTAACTGCCAAGGGCACCAAACTTGCCAATGTCAAGAAGACCGACAAGGGCATGGTACTGACCTCCAAGGTTACAGGTAAGGAACACGTAATTCCGCAGCTTGCGAACGCGGAAAAACAGCCTGTGGCCCATACCGTTGCCGGTCATGTACAGAACATGCAATGTTCTGCCTGTCATTCCGGCTGGGTCTCCATGGATTTTGGTACCCATCTGATGCGGGAGGATTATCCGGCATTTAAGAAGTGGAAACGCTGGCGGGAGCCTGACCCACAGACCCTGGAGTTGTTGTATGCAACACTTGGTTCCGGAGTTGGTGATAAGACCATGACTGTAGACCGTAAGTTCAAGGGATATGCCAAGGATCGCAAGGCAGAGTCCAAAGATCTGCTCAACGGTGAAGTATCAACCGGTATCTGGTTTGGTTCCATGACCATGCGTAACTGGGAAGATGTAATCCTGGGTAAGAACGCGGCAGGTAAAACTTCCATGTTTCGGCCTCAGTATCAGTATTTTGTCAGTCACCTTGGTCCTGATGTAGGAAATCTGCGCAAACAGGAAATGGAGATCAAGAAAAAATTGATTGCCGTTTCTGATCCTGATGAGCGGACAAAGATCAAAGTGGAACTGCAGAATATGCGTAAGCAGGTGAAAGCCCAGATTTTTATGGACTCTCAGCTTGTGACGACCAAGGACGGTAGGCCCGGCCTGGTTATGAACGCGTACTCTCCGCATACCATTCAGGTAAAAGGCCGCCGCTGTGAAGAGTGTCATACCAATGGCGAAGCAGCCGGTCTTGGTCGTTCCGTATTCTACAAAGCGGAAGACACCTGGGTACCGCAGCTTGACTCCGGCCGTGCCGGCCTGCCCATGGATTTTCAGATCAAGCAGGCTGTGTCTGAAGATGGTGAAGCACTGCAGATTACCACCCAGAAGGGCGCCCGTTTCTTTAACAAGGAAGAGATGGATGCTCTGCTGACCAAGTCCGATGCCTATCGGGCTCTGCGTTACCTGGATCTGCAGGAGCAGAACTATGGTGCTCTGCTTGACCGCAAGGCGGCAATGCTGACCGGTGGTGCCAAGCGTATGGTCAAAGAGGGAATCTCCAATGGCGATGTTCGCAAGGTTGGCTCCTACTATGACCAGAAACGTTACGGCTTCTGGCAGACTGATCCGATCGTCTTTACAGATGATTACTTCAAAAATGGTCAGAAAACAAAGACCGGTCAGGATGCATGGTCGGATCCTGTTATCCAGGAAGAGAAAAAGGTTATTGAAGCAGGTTCAAGAACCTATCTCACTCCTGAAAACACTAACTTTAACTGGATACCCGAAGATCAGAAATAGTATGACCTGATCATAGAGGTGTTTGTTACCGGGGTGCTGCTCAGTCAGTGCCCCGGTATTGTTGTTTCTATTACGATTATTATCTTAATATTTTTTTCGTGTTTTTTATGGCAGCAAATAAACGCGAAATAAGAATATCGAAATAAGAAACAAATTCGAATATCTAATTTTTCAATGACATAAACAAGGGTCAACACTTAAATCGGGAGTACGGATTGTTTCGAATTTCGTGCTTCTTATTTCGTATTTTCCGGATCATCTGGGTTAGGAAATAGAAATGAGCATTCAAGTCTGATATAATAGCTATGGTTTGAATGTTGATTCCTGAATTCTAATTTCAAGAAGAGGAGAAATTGATTATGAAGAGTAAGTCCGGGTATACAAGGTTCCTGGTTCCTGTTCTGGCTGCCGGCTTGATCGTCAGTTTCAGTGTACCTGCTTTTGCCGCTGGTAACGCCAAACGCGGGAAACGACTGTATGATCAATACTGTACACCGTGCCATGGAACAAACGGGCAGGGTGACGGCACACGGATGAAGGTCGAAAAATTTGATCCAGCGCCTCGGAACCATACCGATGGCAAGGTCATGAATACCCGAACTGAAATTCAGCTGTTCAAGACAATTAAGGAAGGTGGAAAGGCCATGAACTTTTCCCATATCATGCCTCAGTGGCAGCATATCTTAAAGGATAAGCAGATATGGGATGTTCTGGCCTATGTCCGTTCTCTGGCAAAGAATCCCGAATGGACCGGTACACCGATTCCACCGGATCCTGCTGCAGAAAAAAAGCAGTAAATAGCACATGCGCCACATATTTTTTGTCGATTTATATGGTTTAATAACTATTTAGAGGTAGCCATGCGAACGTTGATCATTGCAGTCGGAGTGTTTTTATTATGTGTGACCGGGGCTCAGGCAGAGGAACAAAAAGAGTTTGATTTTTCCGGAATGAAATCGTGTAAGAAGTGCCACCGTAAGGTGTGGAAAACCTGGAAAGAGTCGACAATGGCCCTTTCTTTTGACATTTTAAAACCGGGTGAGCGGGTGGAGATCAAGAAGAAAGCCGGCCTTGATCCGCAAAAGGATTACACCCAGGATACTACATGTCTGCCGTGTCACACCACCGGATACGGTAAAACCGGTGGGTTTGTCTCTATGGAAAAAACGCCTTCCATGGCAGGAGTCAGCTGTGAGTCATGTCACGGGCCTGGTAAAGAGTATAACAAGGTCATGAAAAAACACAGTCGGACCTATACGGAAGAGGAGGTTCTCCATGCCGGTCTGGTTAAAGATCCTCATACAACCTGTTTGAGCTGTCATAACGAGAACAGTCCGACCCGGAAGTTTCAGGATCCCTTTGATGCGAAACTGCATGATTGGCCGGCACACGATCCGGTCAAGTTGAAGTATCATACTCCGGAATACCAGGCGAATAAATAAAGGAGAATGGCCTATACCCCCCTGGTATAAGATGCGATGTCCTGACAACCAGTAAAGATTTAAGGATATGAATATGAAGAGAATATTTGTTTGCTTCCTGGCCGGATTTTGCCTGTTTTTCTGTATGATGCAGACTACTCAGGCGGAAACAATAAACATAGAAATACGAAATTTTAACTTTTATCCACCGGATCCGGTTATCAATGTTGGCGATACCGTGGTCTGGGAAAATAAGATGAATTACGGGCACTGGGTTATCTCCGGTGTGGATATGCGCCATAACAACAAATTCTTCTCCTACCTGCTGCTGCGCGGGCATAAATTCAGCTATACTTTCCGGCAACCGGGTGATTTCCCTTACTACTGTCCGATTCATTCCATGCAGGCCATGATTTCGGTGATCGGGCCTGAACCTGCTGTAGGTGAGGAAAAGAAGGAAGGAGAGGCTGAGGATACGGGACGCCGTCGTCGGCGCCGGTAGAAAATGTCCCGGGGTCAGGGAATTTTATTGTCCGTTCTGGCCGGTTGCCTGCTGGTTGTTGCCGTAGTTGTCGCAACAGACACGAGGAAGGGTCACCAAAGTTTCGGAGATGACCAGTTTCTGTTCCAGCAGGCTATCGGCGGGGTAGGACTTGGTTCGGTTACCGTACCTGCCTGGAATTTCAGTGATTATGATCCCCGCCTCCAGGACCGGAGCGAAGACGTTCTCTATCCAATACCAGGGGGCTACTCCTACTCGCCGGACCGGCTGGCAATGGTCACCAGCTTTGCTGCAGAGTAGCCTGTAGACCCAGGCCCCGGACTGTAACCCTGCCCACCATGGCCCTGCAGAAACACACCAATCTTTTTCTGGAAGCGGTTTCGTCCATCCTGCGTAATCCCGGACGGTCGCTGGTTGTCTTTTTCTGTTTGACAGGTGTGCTCCTGCCCTTTGTTGCCGCCCTGGCCGTATCGCAGGGGGTACGAGCCCAGGCCACTGTTTCCATTGCTGCCGGAGCGGATCTCTATGTCTGCCGTTCCCAGTATGGACGTAACGGTCCTGTTGCCTTAAGTAAGATTGAACGAATTGAAAAAATACCCGGGGTGATCCGGGTTGTTCCCAGGATTGTCGGCAGAACCTATCTTGGCGAGGAACTGGCTGTGGTGGTCGGTATTGATGCCATTTCACCGGAAGGACAATCAGAATCAGCATCGCAGCCGGCTACTAATCAGATCCTGTTTGGCCGGTCACTGGCCGAGCGGTTGGGGCTGAGCAAGGGAGATGATTTTCATTTCTCCCTGTTTCCGGCTCTACCTTTTAAGGTGGCGGATTTTCTTGAACCAAACCTTTCCCTCTGGTCAGCCTCAATGGTTGTCATTTCATTTCAGGCAGCTGCTCAGGTCTTTAAACTCCCCGATATGGCCTCAGAGCTTCTTGTCTACTGCAGAGCAGGAACGGCTGACCGGGTGGCGGAAGAGCTGTCGTCAATCGGCAAGCCCTGGGACATGACCCCGCCACTTCGGGTACAGACCAAAACGTTGGTTGAGCGCTACGTCCAGCGTGGGTTCGGCATCCAGGCCGGAACCTTTTCCATGCTCTATGTGACAGCCTTTGGTCTTGCTATTCCCGCACTGCTGATTCTGTCCGGTCTTGGTCGAGGTCGCCGACGGCAGGAGATCGGTATCATGAAGGCCACCGGCTGGCAGACTCTGGAGATCATGGAAATGATGGTTTTTGAGAATATTCTGCTGGCGCTCATGGCAAGTCTCATGTCACTGACTGTGGCCATGCTCTGGCTTAAACTCGGAAATGGTATCGGCATTGCCCAGTTGTTTATCAGTGGAAGCGGTCTGGTGCCGGATTTTCCGGTGCCATCGCGATTCACTCCATTGCCTGCTCTGTTTGCTTTTCTCTTCGGGTTAGTGCTGACTCTGCTGGGAACAATGGTCTCCACCTGGCGTGCTGCGGTGACGCCGCCTTTAACGACGATGGGGTAATCAGATGACAGAGGACAGATGACAGAGGACAGAAGGATGAAGAAAAAGTTGATTGCCCCGCTTGTCTGTAGTTGCCTGATTATTGTGCTGACCGGTTCGATGGCCCTGGCCAAGGCAAATGCCAAACGGGGTGGGCGCATTTATCAGCAGTACTGTACCCCCTGTCACGGTCAGGAGGGCAATGGTCGTGGCCCCAGGGCCAGAAACGAGGCCCTGCAGCCGCCGCCCCGCGACCACACCAACGGTTTTTACATGAACATGCAGACCGATGTCCGGTTCTTCAAGGTGATCAAGCTTGGGGGAAAAGCAAATAACCTTTCCCATATCATGCCCCAGTGGCAGCACATCCTTTCCGACAAGGAGGTTTTTGATATTATCGCCTTTATCCGAAGCTTGGCCAAAGATCCGCCCTATACTCCGTCGTCAACAGAGAATTGGGGCAAAAATCCTTTTACCTCGGAAGAGCGCCAGGGGCTTGATGAATTTCGGAAACAACAGTGATGAAAAGGAAAGAGGGAACAGGAAAAAGGGAAAAGGAATAGGCCTTGGGAAACCATCTTTTCCTCTTGCCCTTTCCCTTGGGTAACAATGCTGCTTGAAACAAAAAATCTCAGCAAAATCTATACCCTTGGCGGCCGGCAGATTCATGCCCTGCGTGATGCGAACTGCCGGATTGCCAAGGGAAGCTGGACAACTATCAGCGGTCCTTCCGGATCCGGTAAGTCCAGTCTGCTGTCATTGATGGCAGCGCTGGATCGTCCCACATCAGGCTTTGTGATGTTTGAAGGAGAGGATATCAGTTTTGCATCCGATGTGCGCCAGGCCTGGTACCGGAAAGAACGAATCGGTATCGTTTTTCAGGAGTATCGACTTTTAGAACATGCCAGTGGTTGGGAAAATGTAGCCATGCCCCTGGTGGTCACTTCCCTGGGACGCGGGCAGCGCCATGCCCGAGCCATGACCCTGCTGGAAAGAGTTGGGCTTAGCCGGCGAGCCCATCACCTGCCCAGGCAGCTTTCCGGTGGTGAACGACAGAGGGTCGCTCTGGCAAGGGCTCTGGTCCATGAACCGGAAATTCTGTTTGCCGATGAACCTACAGCCAATATTGATCAGGACACTGCCACCAGGGTGATGGAACTCTTTGCAGATATCCGTTCCCAGGGGCGTACCCTGATCGTGGTCAGCCATGATCCAAGGATGGCTGAAATGGCAGATATGGTACTACAGATGGAAAAGGGACGGTTAATCTCGTGATTATAAATCCGTTAAGTGTTGCCGCACTCACCGTGGATAGCCTGTCTTTAGGGCTTGCCGCGGCAACAGCAGCAGGCGCTTTGGCTATGTTGCCTGCCCTTGGCAAGTCTCTATCCAGCGGAGAACGCTTGACGCTCCAGGAGAATCGGCTGTACCTGCTGTTCTGGATGGGTGCTGTTTTACTTATTCTACGCTTTGTTGCCTGGCCGCTTTTTTATTTCACCCTGCACAGTTTTGTCCCTGAGATCGAGGGAGCAATGTGTATCTTCGGCGCCAGGAATCTTTTACCGATGTTGACCAGAGCACTTGAGCTTGTTAAACCGTTGCTCTTTTTTCTTGGCTTGATCTGGCTGGTGCTCTTTCGTTTTGAGCGTTTTGCCTCCAGGCACGACAACGGCAACAGGAAAGGGCAAAGCAGGGTGTTGTTTTTACTGCTGTTCTGTTCTTTGGCCGCCCTTACCGACTGTGGTGGCTCGGTGTGGTTGTGGCTCCAGAGCTCGGCAGAGCTGGCGGTCTCCTGCTGCACTACGGTGACGGACATCCCTGATCGTTTTACGGTCTGGGTGCCTCAGTCCATTTTTGGCCCCGGTTACTCCCAGCTGCTCTGGTACCTTTTTTTTGCTGCCAACCTGCTGCTCATTATCCAGATTGTACTCTGTTATAAAAAAACCCTTACCGGTGCTGTGTCAACCCCATACCTGCTGGTTCTGTTTGTACTTGGCCTGTTGAATTCCGTTATCGGGCTTTTTGCCTTTATCGAGGTTATTGCGCCCAGGCTCATGGGGCTTGCTTTTCATCACTGCCTGTACTGCATGGTACAGACAGTAGCAGATGGTCCGCTGCTCCTGGCCCTTTTTGTGGTGGGCAATTTTGGAGTTGCCGCCTGTCTGCCGATCAGGCTGCTGGCCGTAAACTGGACTCAGGAAGAGGCATTGAATAAGGGAGTTCAGTTGTTGCTCTTTATCGGGTTGTTGGGTGTAAGTGGCTCTACAATAATGGTTGTCGCTCATCTGCTTGCTGAAAGAATAGGGTAGGGCACGAACCATGTCACGACCTGTTTTTTTTATCCTGTTTATTCTGTTCATCTCCATGATCGCAGGCCTGTCGGAAATTCTGCAGCGACCCAGCCAGCGGTGTGTTGTGGACAGCAATACTATTGAGCCCATCACTAAGGTGGTGATAACGAAGCAGAGTGGTGAAGAGTTGCAGTTTTGTTCGCTCTGCTGTGCCAGGCAGTGGCTTGACAAAAATACAGCGATTGGTAAAGAGATTGCTGCGCAGAAAGCATCCTTGATAGTGGTGGATGAAATTTCCGGAGAGTTGCTTGACGGCTTGTTGGCCTATTGGGTTGAAAGTGAGAGTTATAGCCGCCGGGAAAATAAATGCAGGGTTCATGTTTTTAAGAATGAACAGGATGCAGCCAACCACATTCGGTTGCACGGCGGCAAAGAGTTGCCCGGCTATCTTGCCGGTCTGGGGCAGCATCTGTCGTGGGCTGAGCCGTTTACAGCCGTTGACCTGCAGGGCAGGGAGCAGCATCTGATTGATTTCCGCGGCAAAGTGGTTTTTCTGCGTTTCTGGAATTCAGGTAATCCCTTCACTGCTACCGATCTCGGTGATCTGCAAAGAGCGCAGATCCGTTTTCAGGACCATGGTTTTATCGTGATAGCGGTTAATGTTGAAGAGGATGGACAGGCTGTGGCAGGCTTAACAAAAGATCTTGGTATAAGCTACCCGATCCTGCTTGACCCGGATGGCACCATTGCCGACAGGTACGGGGTCAGCGGATACCCCACCGGTTTTCTTATCGACCGCTCTGGGATCATAGCCAATCGTGTTATCGGTGAGTTACCGCCCGAGGTTATGGAGCCGTTGCTGTACCCATTGTGGTAGGCACCACATTAATGTGGTATAAAAATTGTGCCGGAGAGAACAATAAGATTGTTGTTTTTTTTGAAGAGATTATCATTTAGAATGATAATTGTTGATAACATTAAAGCATGCTGAAACAGTAGGTTCAGTATGGAAGTTTTTAATTAATTAAGGGAGAATCTAATGAAGAAAGGACAGAGATTGTTGGTAATGTGTTTGGTAATGGCAATGACGATGGCAGGAGCTCAACTCGCCCTTGCCTTTGATGCAAAGTACAAGTACACAATCCCCACCATGAAAACCCAGGCAGATGCGGATAAGGTGATTGCCTTTATTAAGACGCTGCCCGGCATTGTGGAAGTGGATGCCTATCTGGACAAAAACACTGTAATTGTTTTTTTTGATGATGAGGAACTTGATGATGAGAAAATGCAGCTTCGTATTCCCATGAAAAAGGATGTCGGTTACCCGGTAACGAAATACGATATCCTCTATGAGGATCCCAACAAACGAAATTAATTTCAGGCCACCTTGACACATTAAAGGTAACAGTTTACCGGGGGGGGGCAACCAATTTGGTTAACCCAATAAGGACCAAGGGACGCTCTTAAATAATTCAATTAAAGGTTGATGGCAAATTGGTTAAGGCCCTTTTTTTATCTGATTACCACCAATCCTCAGCAACTGACAGTACCTAATTAAAGGGGTCATCTATGATAAGTAAAGTCAGCTGGATGGGAATAATTTTACTCTGACCCCATTCATTACTGACCCCATTCATTACTATCATATAAAAGTGTTGGCTAGGGGGGCTACGATGTAGCCTTGCTATTTTCTCATGTGTTGTCATATAATTCGATCAGGTAAACTTTTTTTTAAAACTGACACACGACTATTACGTTAAGCTAAGACGAACCTTTTCTGCAGTGCCAGGGAATTCAGTGAGTTTGGTGTATAGACAGGGAAAATTAACAGAGGTTTGAATAATTGTAAGGTTATCCTGTTTCTTATTATCCAGTTAATGTGGTATGATATATAGCTAAAATTTACATAACTTATTGAGTTTACGTCACCAACTTTTTTGAGTTGGTGTAGATATCGAGAAACTAGGTATTAACTTGTTCGGAGTAGATAAAAATGCATAATCAGGTAAGAGCGGTTTTTTCTCCCGCCCTTACCATAACACCCTGCGGGCGGGTCCGCACAAGGCGTTTCATCAAGGTTATCGGGGGGGATGGGACGTTGTTGAATTCTTTGACTTACTTTCACAAAGGATTCAAATAAAATATGAGGAGAGAGATTCGAGACGAGAGTGATAAAAGATGAACATATAAAGAATTTTTTCAACGAATTCAACAAGGTCCCCTCGATTCCTACATAAACAGATGTTCGACCCGGCCAACAGGAAAGCTAATAGGAGATAAGTAATGGCTCTACATCGAAGTGAACACCAAAGTCTAATGTTGAAGCATGAGAAAGTTTATGAGAACACAGAGGTGCGAGTGAATCAGCAAACTTTCTGCGAAATCAACCCCAAGCTAGATGTACAAACGAGGCCGTTAAAAACATACGGTTTATTGTTCATCGTTGTGGTTTCAGTGCTACTGGCCCCCCCTGGGCTTTCAGCAAAGCCTAAGTTAGACAAGTTTGGGAAGTGCGTAATTCCATCCAAATGTACTACGAACTCAATTGATGCAACTTGCGCCAAACTTTATTGTAAGGCTCTGGCGGCAAAGTGCGATGGCGAGTATTCCAGTGGGGAGTGTCACGATATCAAGGAACTGCATGATAAAGGAAACTGTTCGCTGGCTCGTAGCGGCTGCGGAGATACCTTGCCGAAAATTTTGCTACAACAGGAGTTGCCTGCAGCACCTCAAGCACCTCAAGAGATTTATCCAGGGTCAATGGAGGGTTCTCCAAAGACGAGGCCGAAACTGCCCGCCAGGGAAGAGCGAACGTCTGGACCAGTAGCGGCGAGGAGATTTACTGCCTGAGTCTCCTGACCACGACCAGTTAGGAGGGCGCTTTGGCGTTGGATATCGTTATTGATCTCTATTAGATATGAAAATTAGTGTCTTGGACATTGGAGGATAGATATGAAAATTGTTCATTTTTGCATATTAACAATGATTCTCGTCACGATTACCGTAGCTCCAGCATCAGCTAAGACAAAAGATCAGCTGGAGGAGAATGAAGGCTTCTCTTGTGTTAGCGAAGGAATAGGAGGCTGGGTTTGTAAAAAGTGCGTAGAAAAAAATACCCAAGGTCAATGCATCAAGTGGAAAGAATATCGTTGCACTCTTACCAGAGATAGAAAGAGTACTACATGCACGAGTATGCTTCGCCTTCCTGGCGAAGAGGATGGGATACAACGCCCAAGTATGCCAGAGAGGCGTGCAGTCCATCAGAAAGCCATGAGTGTATCCTCGATGGATAAGATAGAAGCCCCTGAAGGGGTAGCGGAAGGCATTAAGATCCAAGGTAACCAAATCATAATTGACGATGGGTATTCATTTGTGCAGCGCTCACCGAACGAAGGTGAAGTTAGAAAAAGGGGTATGGGTGTAACGGGCACAATTACTTGCGATGCGTGTACTGGTAAAGGGAGCTGTACGCTCAGCCGCAGCGGCGGCAAATTGTTTTGCGCTAGCACCTGTGACCGCGGCTGTGTCACCGTTATTAAGATACCTCTTCCGAAGTTAAGGAAATAGCTATAGGAAGGGGTCATCCATTAAAAGGCCCTCGTCAAAAGAATAGGCGTCTCCATTTAGGAAAAAAGATATCTTTTCTTGCGAGGTAAGATGTACGCATTACTTTCGAACTTTGCCAGCATTTCCAATCTGTCTCTGCACCCGTTATTTCAAGAGTTAAGCGTCAGTAGATACTGCACCAGTCACTCATCGGGATTAAAACTGGCACGAGGAGAAAACAATGGATGGGTGACAGACCATGGTTTATCTATCAACAGGGCAACAGCAAGAAATTACCGAACAATTCAATAAACACTGACCACTACCACGGAGGCGAATCGAAGTGCATTGCTTTTATCATTGTTCCAGAATAAATCAAGCTCATTGCTGACTACCCGTGGCAGGTTATCAAGACGTTAGTTGTCTTATGAAATTACTTCAATTACCTACAGATAAACAAAATGGACTGATAACAGCGCTATTACGCTTTACATATCCACTATATTGTACGACAGGGGTCGAAGGGTTTGATTATCATTTTATAGGGTCGTGTTTTCCTCTTCGGGTAGGAGAGAGGCTTTTCTTTGTATTTACTACGCATCAATACAAGTTGGCCATGGGCAAAACCATTCTAATAGCATACCCCGAGAGTACGGAAAAAATGATTGGTGTAAAAAGTGAGAATGTGGCACTTTTTGATAATTTAGACTTAGCAATATTTGAATTTTCCGATGAGGAATTATTACAAAAACTACATAAGCTCGACATATCCCTTATAGCTAAACCTGATGATCAGAAGAACTTTGAATATGCGGTACTTGGATGTCATAGAGCAGTTAATGCCCTTAATTATGAAACTAAGGAAATTGTGGTTAAAAAAGGAGCATTGATAACAGAGTTGGCTAGTCTTAAAAATAATCAGTCAGAATTCGATTTTTCAGGTATTTATATGATTTCTGGAACGCAAGAAACATTACCAAACTTGAAAACCATTAATGAACAAACACAGGGATTAAGTGGTTCTCCAGTGGTTGCCTTCACAATCAACGAGATGAATGAAGCTAAAGGAGATCTTGATTTACACTTGGTGGGCATCGCTACGCATGTTTCCGAGACAGATAAGAGGTTATATGCAGCTCATCCAATGGAATTGGTATCTGCCCTACAGCACGCATTCAACATATTTCCTCAGCATGAGAACAATTAACAAGGCAATTAACTACGCGCCTTCGGCGCCGGACGCTCGTACCTCGCGCCGGTTATTGCGGCGTTATGCTTTTTGCTAAGCGACCATAAAGGGGGTGATCAAATTGAGGGTTTCTGTAAATCAACGAGTTAACCGGTAGATATTAAAGTTATGACTTGTAATCAAAAAGTGGAGGTAATCCAATGAAAAAGATTGAAATGGAACAGCTTCTTATGCGGCCAGAACGTATAAGCGTTTTGACTGAACGCGCAGAGTATTTGAAAAACAAGTATGGCGAACATGGAACAACTGGAGGTGTCGAAGCGGAGAAAGTAGCCATTGTCAAACAATTATCTCACGATTTGCCCCAAACAACGGAGGAAATCAAAGCGAATGATCATGATGTGGTAGCACGAAGTGAGCTAATGCCGGATCTCACACAATTCATTCCCGACTATACGGAATCTGAGCCTCGTGCCCTTCTGCGAACTCTAAGCAAGAAATGTCGTGATAATCCATCGCTTTCAGAGCAGCTCATAATAGAGAATGTAATAAATAAGATTACATCGATTGGTCAAGTAGATCGGGATGATGAAAAGGTGATAGCAGAGGCGATCCATGTCCTTATGTCTGCGGGTGAGCCAAAAAAGGGAGATATTGCTGGAAGTAAAAGTTCCGCCACAAAAAGGAAGGAGGATTAAGATATGAGTATTTGGACTAGACTTTATGAGCACTCCAACTACCGGGGCCGCTCTACATTCGCGAATCTGCACTACACTACGCCTGTAACAACCTATCTTCGTATTTCAAAGTCATGGTTGGATAGTGCACATATTCATGATCGGATATCCTCACTTGAAATAGGTAGCAGCAACTGGGAACAAGGGGGGCGAGTCGTTCTGTTTCAGCACTCAAACTATCGTGGGCGTTATGCAAATTTTGGTGCTACACCGGGTTCCACCGTTCGTATCCCAAATGTTTCGGCGGAAAGCTTTAACGATATTACTTCATCTGCCTTGATAGTCCGTAGATATCGCCGCGAGCTTGGGCCTCTAGCTCTTGGAAGCATGGGTAGCCCAGATTTAAGGACGCAGATTCAAAACCAAGTTTCTGGGATTTCTCGTATCAGCATGCGGGGGACTCCGATTATCACTTGGGACTTGTGGCCAGGGTTTTCGCCTTCCCGGAAATATGTATATCTTAGGATTCCTATTCGCGTCGATGTGCCTAATTGGTTTGACTATGATGCTGAGTTGCGTTTTTGGATATATTTGTATGTTGATAGCGGTCGAAAAGTCAGGGGCTACGTTAACTGGTATGGAGCATGGGTTGAAGGTGGCATTCTAACTGGAAAGATTCTAGGTCGCCTCATGGATGAAATACCTGGTCAACTCGGGGATATCAACAACAGCATTACTAGTGCATTGAGTATGCTTGAGGTCTTTGACTTTGTCGGTTTGTATTATCTACCGGGCACTGCACGTCATACAGGTAACGTGGACGATGATGTATCCGTAGTGTTTGTTAAGGAGTGGTAGGTATTGAGAATTTAGCCCGCAGAGAAACATCCAAGCATAACAAGGCCGCTCAAGCCGACAGCTTACCCTTCCGCTACGCTCCTGGGCAAGTTGCGGCTTAGCGGTGACGTTATGCGGCAGAAAAATAAGACTGGTCAACCGTTCACCCTTCGCAGTTCGGGGGACACCTTACTTAATTGAGGGAGTTCAGGATATCGGTCCCCCTGGTGCGGCATTCCAATCAGTTCATAACCCCTTCCCGCGGTTCTTTCAGGAGCATCATCCTGGTTACCGGAAACCCTGCATTGCCCAGAACCTTTTTTACAGCCTCTTCGTCAGTTCTTTCATCGTCATAAAACAACATCAATGAACTGGTATCAAGATTGTTGGTTACGTCATAGACACCAATGATGTCGCTGAGTAGATCAAAGACTTGCACTGCCTTTTCTCGGTTATCCATGGTCGGTATAACGTATTTCCACTGGTACTCCAGGCTGTAGGCAGAAACGGCGTAACACAGGGTAGAGGCCAGCACAAAAGTTAGGGGGACACCTTACTTAATTGAGGGTGTTCATAATAATTAGGGTCAGAGTAAAATTAAAAACTCTATAATTACGGATAGATAAACGTGTAATTTAATTTTACTCTGACCCCATTTATTCACGTATCTTTTACCCCGATCGCCGTATTTCCGGGTGGTGCGCTTATAGGCAGCGGTCATAACGATCACCGCCGGTGCGTCTCTCACCCAGGTCTGCCGCAACGCGGCTCTGGCAAGCTCGCCCAGCTTGTTGCCCGCCGCGATCCGCGACAAGGCGTGCCGCACTGGCCGGTACTGGTAAACGCCCGCGGGAAGCGCATCCACGTTGCCCGCCACCAGGTACAGTTCGAGTGGATAGAGCGCACCGGCCGAAGGCGCCGTCCGCCGGTTGCGGCTGCCGTTCACGCCCTGCGCGGACCATAGGAGCTGTGCAATATCGGCAAGGGTCAGGGAGGCCGACGAATAATTTCGCACCGAGCGTCTGTCCCGCAACGCCTCTTCGACAGAAACGTGACTCTGGTTTCGCGGTTCGGGCAGCATGATTGTATCGGCAGTTCCCTGGCCGACGGCTGTGCCCACCATGGCCAGCAACAACAGTCCAAGCGTGGCGTTCCGGGCCGGTGTGTCGATACCTGAGACCGTGACTTTCTTTGCAGGCGCGTCAGTATCAAACCTCATCACAAACTCACGGGATCAGGTAGAGTTCGCATGACTGATCTAGAGACAAACGCGCCAAGCGCCCGCTCGTAGTCCGGCTGGCTCATAAGAAACCCGCTATTGTGGTCGCCCCTCATTTTCACGAAGGATTTTGGCTCATTGGCCGCCTGAAATACCTTCTCACCAAGACGGAACGGAATGATCTCATCGTCGGTGCTGTGCAGCACCAGCACCGGACACGCAACTCGCCTGACATGGGCCTCAGTATTGAAATCGTAACGCAGAAAAATCAACCGGGAAAGAACAGGAAAAACCACATTAGCGACATCCCTCGCGGAGCTGAATGTAGACTCGAGAATCAACCCTCCCGGCTGAATCTCTGCAGCCAGTTCTGCCGCCACGGTGCCGCCAAGCGAGCGACCGAACAGGATGATATCTTCCTGATCGAACCCTCGCTCATCAGTCAGATAGCGCCAGGCTGCCCTGGAATCTTTATAAAGTCCATTCTCCTCAGGTTTGCCCCGGCTCTTACCGTAACCGCGGTAGTCGAAGATAAAGACATTCAGGCCAAGCCGGTGAAAGATCGCCACGGAGGCGCCGCGATGGGAGATATTGCCCGCATTACCGTGGAAAAGGAGCAGGGTCTGCTTCGATCCATGACGCGGGATGTACCAGCCATGCAAATGTACGCCATCCTCGGTATCCAGGAAGACATCTTCATACGCAAGTCCCCATTCCGTCGGTGTTTGACCAAGCGATGCGTAGGGGAAAAAAATCATCGAGGGCTGTTGCAGATACATACAACCATTCAACAAGGTTAGCCCAAGCAGCAATAGCAGGATGTTTTTTATCATTCGGTTTTTCATGCGGGCTGGTGCTCCGTCAAAGTATTGATGTTCAGCCAGTTATGAATCCCCTGCCTCTTCACTCCGAAGGCCCCGCCCCTGATTGCACCACCACGCCGAACTTGCGCGCATGGGACATGAGGCTTTCCACGCTAATGGCGCGCGCCGGGCTGATGGGAAGACCGGCGTCGCGCAGCGCCCGGGCGGTCCAGACATTGCAGGTGTTGAACAGATGGTAGGTCTCCCTGGACCGGTAGAATCGGCTGTTTCCGTAGAGGCCGGGTCCCAGTGACGTGGTGTTACCGGCCTCGTCCGTGGTGAAACTTGCCGCTATCGTGCGTGAGAGATGTTCGAGACCGGCAGAGGACAATTCGATCCTGATGATCTCGCTGTAGGGGAAATAGGCCGGTACGGGGCCGTTGAAACCGACAATGTGCAGGACGCTGGCGGTAGGCAACAGGGCCGCCTTAAGGATGAGTCCCATGTGGGGGTCCGGTGTCTGGTAGTAATCCATGTCTCCCCAACCCACCTCCAGGTATTGTGCATCGGGAAAGTCTCCAGGTGCCGGCCAGACGCTCTCAGGGATCTCCGCGCGCTGCAAAACGATCCCGGCGTGCCAGCCGTGGCTCACCAGATAGATCGTTTTGCTCGGCTCGCCTGCACCCTGCGCGGGTGCCTCCCTGACCGGCGCCGCGCAGGCGCCGCAGCTGACCGCGAGGAACAGGATCCAGATTCGAACCCAGCCCATTCCGGGTTGACCTCCATCGTGTCGTCGTTCACACACCCAACGCCGCCGCTTTACCGCGCTGTTCGTCCACCCGAAGCAGCAGAACCAGCCCGGCGATGAAAAACAGCAGTGTGGACAGAATCGCCAGGCGGTGATTGCCGCCGCTCCAATAGCTGATCAAGCCATAGCTCAGGGGCCCGGCGATGGCCGCCAGCCGGTTCACCATGCCCCACAGGCCGAAGAACTCGGCGGTGCGGGCTATGGGCGTAAGCTGGCCAACCAGCGCCCGGCCAACCGCCTGGCTGGCGCCCATGGCCAGGCCGATCAGATTCCCCGCCAGCCAGATGTCCACGGGGTCGTCGGCAACGGCTATCAGAATGATGGCCCCACTCCAAATCAGCAGGGTTATAGCCAAAGTCGGCACCGAGCCAAGCCGGTCCTGCAGGTGCCCGAACAGCAAGGCGCCAACAGCGGCTGTAACATTGACCACCATGATCAGGATCACCAGCGCCTGACTGTCGAAGCCCATCACCTCGCGGGCATAGACCCCGCTCAGCACCACTACCGTCGCGACACCCGACTGATAAACCGCCAGGGCAATCAGAAAGCGGAACAGGTCGGGCAAGCACGCGGCTTCCGTCAGGGTGCGCCGCACCCGCCGGATACCCGCTCGAACATAAGACACTCCCTGGGCCGGCGGGCGCGGTGTGGCCCGCTCCCGCAGCCAGACAAACGTGGGTGTCGCCGCCAGCGCGAACACGCCTGCCGTGATCAACAGGGTCACGGGCACGAACTGGTGCTCGGCCTGCCCCTGTTGCCGCGCCCAGGCGATATAGGCGAGGCAGAGACCGAGCGTCAGCAGTCCGCCAAGATAGCCCAGACCCCATCCGTAGCCGGACATGCGCCCCATCCTGTGTACCGGTACGATCTCCGGCAGAAAGCCTGAAATGAGGTTCTCGCCGCTGGCGAACATGATGGCGGAGGCGACCAGCAGCGCCATACCCAGCACCACATCGCCAGGACCTACCAGCGCCAGCAGGGCAGTGGCCGTGGCGCAGCCGATGGTGGTAATCAGCAAAAAACGTTTTTTCGCCGCCCGGTGATCCGCGATGGCACCTACGATGGGGGCACCCACCAAGACACACAGGTTGGCGCTGCCTACCGCCAGCGTCCACAGCAGGGTGGCGGCGCCTGAGGAGAAGCCATCCGGTCCGCCGGCCACCACCCCCACGAAGTAGGCGCTGAAGAGGGTGGTCAGCACCACGGTGGTGTAGCCGGAGTTGGCGAAATCGTACAGTGCCCAGGCCAGTAGCTCCCGTCGGCAGGCCGGAGGGATCATGGCCTGAGAATTCGGATCAGCAGCCTCGCGCGGCGCTATTCTTCGGTTTTTTCTGCGCATCCATATCATCCCGCAAGCCAGATTATCAGTAGATAAACGGCTTCAGCGTACAGCACCGCCAGAACCAGGGCCGCCAGTGCGGCCAGCAGCGTCAGCAGGCCGTCGCTTTCGATCAAGCCGATACTCAATGCGAGCAGGACGAGGGCCGGAAGCGTGTTGGTTCCCGGGACCGGCAGCATCATCAGAAGTCCCAGTAGAATGACAGCCAGTCCCAGCAACGAGGCGCCGGGGCGGTACCTCATCCAGTTCATGCGAGGCTTGACGAAGCGTTCGAGCCCGGGCAGAAAGCGTTCTCCCAGACGGGCGGCCCGCCGGCTCCAATCGGGGCGCAACCGGATACGGGTGAACCAGTGCGGCAGCCACGCGGAGCGCGTCCCGGCAAACATCTGCAGTCCAAGCAGCGTGACGACCACGCCCAGCAGGGAGTTCAGCCCGAAGGCCGGCATCGGCAGAGCACCGGGCAAAGATAACAGCAGCAGTGGGATCCCGTAACCATTGGCCCCAGCCGCCAGCCGGCGCAAGGCATCGCCCATCGTCAGTGGGCATTCCCCGGCCTTGATCGCCAGCCGCCGCAACTTCTCGTGCAGCGCAATCCCCCGCGGATAAAAACCGGTCATGGGTTTATTCGAGGGTCACCGGTGTAACGAAACCTTCCGGCTTGAGCGTCAACACGGAGCAGTCCACCTGATTAAGTACCTCTTCCGCTGTGTTGCCGATCAGAAAACCGGCGATTCCCGTGCGGCAGACCGATCCCATGACCAGCAGGTCGATACCCTGCGCCGCCGCCAGTTCCGGTATACGTTCATCGGGATCGCCCTCGATCAAGTGCAGGCGGGGTTGCAGATCGGTGAAATCGACCCGGCTCAACAGGGTATCGAAGCGCTGTTTACGCTGCATTTTCTCTTGCGCTCTTGCTTCCTGAACTTCCTCCTCGGTCATGCCGCCGCTGCGCACATAACGTTCACCGAACAAATACCACACATGGACGACATGCAACTCCGCCGCTTCCCTGCGAGCCATGCTGCCGGCCAGTTGCAGGATCAGTCGATTGAGCGAATCCCGTTTCGGGTCGTGGGCCGAGGGGTCGACCGCTGCCAAAATGCGGGCATAAGGCCGCGTCTGCACCCGCTTGACCACCCACACAGGGCAGGGGCATTTTCGCATCAGGTGCATGGAGGTGGTCCCGAACAGACGTGCGCGAATGCCTTTCTTCTCCTCCGCCGTTGTGATCACCAAGTCGTGCTGTTCGCGCAGTACCTGGCGGATGATTTCCAGGAAGGAAATACCCTCCACCACATTGATCACCACGTCAATATCGTCATGATGCAAGGATATCATTAAACCTCGCAGCCATTACCTGCGCTCAGCAATAGCCGAGGCTAGCTGATATTGTGCAACAGATTCACTATAACCTTGTAAACCTGGAGGTTTCTTCAAAACCGAAAAAAGTGTCAACCGTCCTCCATTTTGCCTGGCCAGCGACACGGCCTTATCCAGGGCCGTTGTCCCCTCCACTTCAGGATTCAGTACCAGAAGAATGTTTTTGAATCTTTGTATGTCGCCCTCCTTCTATCACAACCATTTTCGTTTCAACTCCAAACTAACAGAGAATACCGCATAGCCGTCAAGCTAAGGGTATAACACATTGAAAATAGATAAAATATTGGCGCAACGAAACCTTGGTTGACTATCTCTCAGTCCTCAGCCTCATAATGGCCCCCTTTGGGCACGGGCGAGAATAATTATCAACTCTTGATCTCGCAGTGATATTGGTTTGGTAGGTTAAATTACAAATACATTATACCAAAAGTCACAGGGGATTACACGTATTTTTTCACCATTACGAGATTAAATAACGAGAACATTCAGCAGCTTGAAAGATCATTGCAAGACCAATTCGAAAACCATTTTGATCCTGAAGAAATCGAGCAACTGGCTCGACATAAAAAATTTGTTCAACGGGATAGTAAGTTGAACGGCAGTACCTTTTTGAGTTTAATCATC
>JAUWLT010000094.1 GCA_030613515.1 Desulfobulbaceae bacterium | reverse complement strand
TCCTTGCCAAAGGTGTTGAACTCATCAACAAAACTGGCGTAAACGGTATCGGAGATGATTACCATATCCGGATTATGAGACCGTATTGTCTTGGCCATACGTTTGACAGTATCTGCATTTAATGAAACCGAGGTTGGATTGGTCGGATTGACCATGTAAAGAGCCTTTACTGCCGGATCTTTCAGTTTGGCTACTTCGGTGTCCGGTATTTGCCATCCCATGTCTTCATTTCCACGAATATAAACAGGTTCTAAACCATAATCCTTTAGTATAGGCAACTCCAGGTATGGTGAAAATATAGGAGTCACAATGGCTACTTTGTCCCCAGGGTTCAGAACCATGTTTTCTTTGAGGGAGTTAAATATATAAATCATGGCAGCTGTTGCACCTTCTGTGGCAAAGAGGTGAAATTCGCCCTGAGGCGGGTTCCCGGAAAAGATAACTCTATCAAGATATTTACGAACGATTTTTTCTGTGACCGGGAATATTCGGGGGGGATCAGGATAAAAATCCGCCTGGATGCCGTCAACCAGTTGAAAAATAATTTCGTCAGCATCCATGTCTAAATTATTTATTACATAATCAATACCATCGCTTAAAAAATCGGCTCCCGGATCGTTCTGGTGTTTTGATAACCATTGTTTTAATGCGCCGCTCATCCCGTTTTTGCTTTGTCGATATCCGATGTCCTTGATGACAGACCCCTTTTGAGCCAACTCTGCGGCAAAAAGAGTCAAGAGGGCAAATGATTTGCGGACCTGTGTGTTTAGAAAATTAGGATTTCCCCGGCCGGCATTCAATATGCTGCAACCGTTTTTAGAGCAGGCGTCCTGGGCTTTTTTGATCAGAATGTTCTTAATTTCAAAGGGACTTTCATGGGTCAAGCCCTTCCAGTCAATGCTTGAAGCAGCAGCGGCTTCCGGGCCTGATAAGCCGATGAGCTTCCCGGCAGTAACGACCGAAAGACCGAAAAGAGCTGAGTATTTAAAAAAATCGCGGCGGCTGACTGAGCCACGTTTTGTCTCTTCAGCGACCTCTTTGATGAACGGATGGATTTTTGGTGACATGTTTTTTCCTTGATCTAGGGTTTGTGGCCTATTGCAGAGATGCGCAAAAAAAATCAGACCATATGCATTACTGCATATGGTCTGATTTTATAAAGTGAAAGAATGGAAGTCAAACAGGATTGCCGGAGGTAAGGTTAATCTATAACAGGTGAACGGAAGGTAACTCTTTTTTCTAGCAATATTTTAATGAAAAATTCCTTGCCGAATGACCCACAATGTGGTAGTTATTTTTGTAAATCTAAGGAAAATTGCATGAAAAAATATATTTCATCCTTCCTCATAACCCTGCTTTCAACTCTCTTTATTGTCTCTAATGTGACGGCTGCAGGGATCTCACTCTGCCTGGATGGTTGCGACAACTGTCAAAGCCGGCAGAAAAGTGACTGCTGCGCCAACATGATGGAGTCCAGCCGGCAGCAGAATTTAACAATTCACGGTTCTTCCCAGGACAGCTGTCCCCAGGCTAACTTCTGCGGGAATCATGTCCCGGAAGTTTTATTTTTTATGCTCTCCCCGCCTGCCGGCTTTGACGAGATAGACCTTCCTGAGCAATCCATTTTCCCATCTTTACTTGTCAGGCAAGCAGTCCCCCTGCTCCGGTCGTCATATCCTCCATCCAGAATCAAAGATCGCCCTCTTTACATTCAAAACTGTTCCTTTCTGATTTGATACCACTCCTCTTTTCAAATGGCATGTGAGACCTTTGTCTCCATGCCGAATTAAGTATTTTGTCCTCTATTGGCGAGAAGTTGCTGCGATAGAGGAATCTGTTACGCTTAACATTCAGAGGATGTATCCATGCAAAACAAATACATAATTATCTTACTTTTCACAGCTCTTTCACAATCCTTGTTTTTCCCGGTGAGCAGCCATGCCCTGTTCAGCATCTTCGGCAGTCGCTATCAAAGCGTCAAACCGGTCAACGGGGAGGTCGCTATCCCTCTCAAAGAGATCAATGACGGCAAGGCCCACTATTACTCTTTAAACGAACACGACAGTTCCATTCGTTTCTTTGTTGTAAAAAGTAAAGACAATATTTTCCGGGCGGCCTTTGATGCCTGCGATGTCTGTTTTCCTGAGAAAAAAGGATACAGTCAGGCCGGAGATTATATGATCTGCACCAATTGCGGCCAAAAGTTTCATTCCACCCGGATTAATGTACTAAAGGGTGGCTGCAACCCGGCACCACTGATGCGCAAAATTGTCGGGAATAATCTGGTCATTACGGTTTCAGCCATCCGATCAGGTATTCTATATTTTTAAGGAGGAAAGATGAACATACTAACTATTCCTCTTCGAAATATACGCAGGAGGCCGTCCCGATCACTGCTGCTTCTTATAATTTTCACTCTGGGCGTCATGTCCATTGTGGCTCTGTATCAGGTCTCACTGGTTGTCGGACACAGTCTGGAAAAAAAACTGAGTGCCTTTGGTGCCAACATTATAGTCTCACCAAAAACAGAGACCTTGAGTATCAGCTATGGCGGCTTTCATATGGGTAATATGCTCTACGAGGTTCAAAACCTCTCTCTGAAAGATACCGTCCAGAATATACGATCAATCGGCCTTCAGGATCGAATCAGTGTGATCGCTCCTAAACTGGTGAGTATGACAACAGTTGCGGATACACCTGTGGCCCTAGTCGGCATTGTCTGGAAAACGGAACGCAGCCTGAAGAGTTACTGGGGTGTTGATGGCGCTTTTCCAAGCTCAGCAGAACAACTCCTGGTGGGGAGCAAGGCTGCCGGCAGGCTTGGTTTATCTCCAGGCACTTCCCTTACGATAATGGATCACCAGTTTACGGTTTCCGGGGTTCTTTATGAAACCGGCAATGATGATGATACCGTTATTCTCATGGATCTTGCAACTCTTCAGAATCTGACTAATCGACCGGACGAAGTGAGCTTCATCGAGGTAGCAGCTCTCTGCTCCGGCTGTCCCATCGATGATATTGTTGGCCAGATCAGCAAACAATTACCAAATGCGGAAATCAAAGCTCTTCGTAATGTAGTCAATCAGCGTATGGCCTCAATCAACTTTGTGAAAAGATTGGTATTTGCCATCAGCATGGTCATTCTTATAACTGCTGCCACCATGGTCAGCCTGTCCATGATTTCCGCTGTCAATGAACGAAAAAAGGATATCGGCCTGCTTCGCTCCCTTGGTTATGGCAAGACGCAGGTCTTCTTGATCTTTTGCCTGGAAGCCTCGCTCATTGGAGCTGCAGCAGGACTGTTTGGTTATCTGAGCGGATTTTTGGTAAGTTTCAAGGCTCTGGAATTCCTGACCCTTGCCGAAGCCGGCACGCCTACTTTTTCCTTTGTCCATCTTATCCTGACCTGCGCCATCATCGTCCTTGTAACGATTTTAGCTGCGGCCTATCCTTCATGGCAGGGGGCCCGAATTGAGCCTTCCGAGGCCCTGATCGCTCTTTAAGGAGATTATTATGCTCAGTGCTTGTAATATAAATAAAAGTTTTCATTCAAATGGCAGTAAAAACCAGGTCTTGAATGATATTTCTTTGGACATTAAACAGGGGGAATTTCTCTCCATTGTAGGTCGTTCCGGCTCTGGAAAAACCACTTTGTTAAATGTGTTATCTACTCTTGTTCAACCGGATCAGGGCAAGTTGCTTTACAACAATGATGATCTGACCCAAATGTCAGATTCCAAGCTCAACCGTCTGCGGCAGGCAGATTTTTCCATCATTTTTCAGTTTCATCACCTTCTACCCTATCTGACGGTACTGGAAAACACCCTCCTTCCCTTCATGGGGTCTCTCAAGCCCGCCTCAAAAAAACTTAACGAAAAGGCCATGAACAGTTTGGAACGGGTGGGTCTTGGGAAAATGAAACACCGCCTGCCCAACAATCTTTCCGGCGGAGAGCAGCAACGGGTCGCTATTGCCCGGGCTCTGGTGAAATCCTCAAACGTCCTCTTTGCCGATGAACCCACCGGAAGTCTGGATAAAGGAACAGGAGAGCAGATTATGGCCTTGATTTCCGAACTTAACCAGGATGGGCTTACCGTGGTCATGGTGACCCATGACCCCGATTATGCAAACCTAGCCAATAGAACCATCAGGTTGGAGGATGGTGTGATGATTTAGGTAATTCTAGAGATGAGGGTGGGGAAAGTATCCTCACCCTTAATCACTTTGATGTGAGGTGCTAGGGTATTAGTGGACACTTTTGCTTGATTATGTCATCAGTGCAAACAAAAAACCGTCGACGGTTCATCTGTCCGGCGGTTTTTTGGTTGACGTCATATTCGGGCAAGGTACACTCCTCTAACCCTCTAAACCATAAATCCTTTCCCGATGCTCAAACTCATCTTCTCCTCTCGCATGCTGGTCTCTTTTCTCATGGGGTTTTCCTGCGGGGTACCGCTCCTCCTTACCCTGTCAGTGCTGCAGGCCTGGATGAAGGAAGAAGGTGTTGACCTCTCGGTTATCGGTCTGTTCTCCCTGGTGGGCTTGCCCTATACCCTGAAGTTTCTCTGGTCACCAATACTGGATCGTTTTACTCTGCCCCTGTTCGGTCGAAGGCGTGGCTGGCTTTTGCTCTTTCAGATAGTGCTTGCGCTGGCCATTGCCGGACTGGGCATGTCCAACCCTGCAACCAATCCCTGGCTGGTTGCAGGTGCCGCCTTTCTGGTCACCTTTTTTTCCGCCTCTCAGGATATCGTGGTTGATGCTTACCGGCGAGAAGATCTCTCTGATAATGAACTGGGGCTTGGGTCCTCAATCTATGTCAACGGTTACCGGGTGGGCATGCTGCTGGCCGGCAGCGGTGGCCTTATCCTGGCTGATCATTTCAGCTTCCAGCAGGTGTATTTCATGATGGCAGCCAGTCTGCTGGTCGGCATCGTCACTACCATGCTCTGCCGGGAACCGGAAGTGGCTGAGGGCACCCCGAAAACTTTTCGCGAGGCCGTTCTCCAGCCCTTTGTTGAGTATTTCAGCCGTGACGGCGCTCTGCTCATTCTACTCTTTATCCTGTTGTATAAGATTGGTGACCAGATGGCCTCCACCATGACAATTCCGTTTTATCTGGATATCGGGTTTACCAAGACCCAGATCGGGGCGGTGGCTAAAATGTTCGGCTTCTGGGCGACCATTGGTGGCGGCCTGTTGGGCGGTATTATGCTTCTGCGCCTGGGGATACTCCGTTCACTCTGGATTTTCGGTATCCTTCAGGCCATATCCACGGCTGGTTTTTCTCTGTTGGCCATGGTCGGCAACAACCTGACCGGCCTGGCCGCAGTCATTGCCTTTGAAAATCTCGCCGGCGGGATGGGCACGGCGGCTTATGTGGCATATATGGCCTCGATCACAAATAAAAAATTCACTGCTACCCAGTATGCCCTGCTTTCAAGCCTGATGGGAATCCCCAGGGTGCTGGCCTCGGCTCCCACTGGTTTTATGGCCCAGTCCATAGGCTGGTTCTGGTTTTTTCTTTTCTGTACCCTGATTGCGATTCCAGGATTGGTCGTTTTGAAATGGGTGGCCGGGATGCAGGAAAAGAACAGCGAGAGTCCTTGACCTCTTTAGTTTGTCGTGAATGTGTGTTATTTTACATAAAGAAATTTTGTTAGTAACTGTGATCACCTTCAGGATGTGAGCAAATTAAGACTTGGTAGTTTGGTTACAGAGTTTGCTGAAGATTGATTAAAAAGAGTTGCGGTTGCAGTGTGTTTTGTTCTCGATCTGTAATGGTAAAAAATGGTTATAAAAATAAAAATATATAATACCCTGACTCGAAAAAAAGAGTTGCTGCAGCCCATGGAAGAAGGCCGTATCAAACTCTATGTCTGTGGTATTACATCGTATGATTATTGCCATATCGGTCATGCCCGCTCCGCCCTTGTCTTTGACATGGTGGTACGATACCTGCGTTATCGTGGCTACAAGGTGACCTTTGTCCGTAATTTTACGGATATCGACGATAAAATCATTGCTCGGGCAGTAGAGCAGGGTGTCGGTTCGCAGGAGTTGGCTGAGCGGTTCATTGCTGAATTCTACACGGATATGGATGCACTGGGTGTGTTGCGGCCGGATATCGAGCCCAAGGCCACGGAACATATTGACGAGATGATTGAGCTTGTGCAGGAGCTTATCGACTGTGGCCTTGCCTACCCCTCAGGGGGCGATGTCTATTACCGGGTCGGTAAATTTGCCGGCTATGGCATGCTGTCCGGACGCAGCCTGGACGATATGCAGGCAGGTGCCCGCATTGAAGTGAGTGAGAAAAAAGAGTATCCCATGGATTTCGTTCTCTGGAAAGGGGCCAAGCCGGGTGAACCGAAATGGCAAAGTCCGTGGGGTGAGGGCAGACCCGGCTGGCATATTGAGTGCTCGGCCATGAGCCGTAAATACCTGGGCGAAAATTTTGATATCCATGGCGGCGGTAAAGATCTTATTTTCCCGCATCACGAAAACGAGATTGCCCAGTCCGTGGGAGCAAATAAAAAACCCTTTGCCAACCTGTGGATGCATCACGGCTTTGTGACCATCAAGGACGAAAAAATGTCCAAGTCGCTGGGTAATTTTCTTACCATCCGTGACGTTCTGCGTGATTACCCGGCAGAGGTGCTGCGGTTGTTTCTTTTTTCCACCCAGTACCGCAATCCCTTGGATTTTACTGAAGCTGCCCTGCAGGACGCGCAGGTAGGACTTGACCGGATGTATGATTGTCTGGCAGGTATTGCCGGACTTCCCGGCACAGGCAACGGACAACCGGTTATCGGTACGAAGGACCGACAAAAGATAGAGTCGCTGCGGCAGCGTTTTGAGTCTGCCATGGATAACGATTTTAATACAGCCCAGGCACTTGGTCTGCTCTTTGATGCGGTGAAAGTGCTCAATAAGGTGACCCGCATGCTTCCTCCACAGGCAGCACCGGATGATCTTCAACTGGTACGGCAGGGTGGGGCTGATTTGCGGGAACTGGCCGGACTCCTCGGGGTTTTGCAGCAGGATTCGGAACAGTATATGCAACGAAAAAAGCAGCAGTTGCTGGATGTAATTGACTTGTCGGCAGATGAAATCGACGCTTTGATTGCACGACGTAATAGTGCCCGTGATCGCAAAGACTGGGCTGCAAGCGATGCAGTCCGTGATGAGCTGCTTGCCCATAAAATTGAACTGCACGACGGTCCGGATGGAACGACCTGGGATGTCAAATCATAGAATTGACGTCATTATGCAGGCCAAAAGAAAAGCTGCGTGGCTTAGACTCGGTTATGTTATAATCCGACGATCCGACCACGTTGCTCAAAATATCTGTGGAGGTATTCACCATGACTCGCCTGCCGGTTGTTGCAGATAGATTTTATCCCGGAGACCCAACCAGGCTCAGGCAAACCCTTGACGAGCTCATTCCGTCTGTTCAGGATACAAGAAAAATAAAGGCTAAGGCCGTAATTGCTCCCCATGCTGGTTATGTCTACTCCGGAGGTGTTGCCGGTGAAACTTTTGCCCGGGTTGAGATCCCGGAAACCGTTATCATTTTAGGGCCTAACCATCACGGACATGGCGGACCGGTAGCCCTGGGCACTGAAGATTGGGCCATGCCCATGGGGAAAGTAGCATTTGCAGTGGATCTTGCTGCTGCTATTCTGAAAGATTCAGAGGTTATTGATGCTGACAACCTGGCCCATAAATATGAACACTCCCTGGAGGTCCAGGTCCCCTTTCTGCAATATTCTCAAGATACGTTGGCCATTGTCCCCATTGTTGTTTCTCATATCTCCCTGAACCAGTGCCGGCAGGCAGCGCTTGAGATTGTGCGGGCAGTTAAGGTATACGACAGGGACGTCCTGATGGTAGCCAGTACCGACATGACCCATTATGAGTCTCGGCACAATGCTTCAATAAAAGACCACCTGGCCTTGAAACATATCCTGAACCTTGATCCACAGGGCTTATACAATACCGTTGTCACCAACCGGATTTCAATGTGTGGTGTCATACCCACAACTATCATTCTGTTGGCCGCTATGGAACTCGGGGCAGTGAAGGCAGAGCTTGTCCGCTATACTGATTCAGGTGAGGCCAGCGGCGATACAAGTCAGGTGGTAGGTTATGCCGGTCTTGTTATCAGTTGAGTACAACTCATAATCAGATATCGGCCATCAAGAAGAGGGCTAAATCTGTTGGGATCAGCTTATTTTCCCTTGACATTGGTTGGTAATCTCTCTATTTTCCCTGACACATTCCAACACACTGGGGGATGGTCTAATGGCAAGACAGCGGACTCTGACTCCGCTTATCGGGGTTCGAATCCCTGTCCCCCAGCCAGTTTCTAAATTTTCGTTAGTAGTTTCAGGTAGTTTTAAAGGAAACTTTCAGTACGAATTCATAAGCGGCACACACAAATGGCTTCATACGCTCCGTCCTATCAGGGGTTGCCTCTGCCGGAGGAAGCCGCTGAATGCGTGTTTTTCGCATCGTTTTTGTGACTCCGGAAATGGTTAATTATGTAATTTTGATAGGTTACACAATTATCCTTACTGCAAATCACTAAAAATGTCGCCACAAAAAGACGATTTCTACATATTAAATCAAACCGTTACGCCTGCGTGGACAGGCACTAGCTATTATCGAAGGGTTGTATTGTTTCCGCCTGATTCAATTGGGTCATACGGCTACGAATATTCACGGTTCTTCGCCGTATGACCCAATTGAATCAGACTCTTTGGTAAGGTTGTATTAAAAATCCAAGTTCATGCGCAAAACTTCGGCTAACAAATCGTGTAATCGGATTTGCTACCCTGGCGGTTTTTTGAACTTGTTTGCTGGTAAAAGTTCACCAGCACCCCATCTTCGCACGATCAGAGCTCCCAGCATAGAGGGGCTATAGCTACTCGCCCTGCTCGAAGTCTACGCTTATCTGTACGAATATGTGGCACTGGTAAACTCTTACAGTACGGTAGAATACC
>JAUWLT010000051.1 GCA_030613515.1 Desulfobulbaceae bacterium | reverse complement strand
ACCTCATGATATCTATATGTTTTGATCGAGGACCGAGTCTGGTTTACCTGGGGAAGATATTGAAACTTCAATGCTGATAAGGGCTATTCTTCGGCCATCTTCTTTCAGCGCAGATCATAAAAATCATAGGAATAATATCGGTTACAGCAGAATTACTTTGCAAAACCGATGTTTTTTTTATATCAATTATTTTTGGGTTCAACTGCTCGCGGATTTCAGAGTCATTGGTTCATGAAATTATCCCGTGGTTGGCCTGTTTTTTTTGAAAGTTGAGACAAGAGTTATGAAAACCCATCTGCTGGCATTACAGGATTTTACACGATTACAGTTACAGACGTTTCTTGACCGGGCACAGGTGTTGAAACAGGAGGCCCGTGAGGGTAAACGGCACCAGCAGCTTGCCGGGCGCACGATCTGCATGCTGTTTGAAAAGCCCTCGACCCGGACCCGGGTTTCCTTTGAATCGGCCATGTACGCAATGGGCGGCCGGGTTATCTTTATGTCGGCCAAGGATACGCAGCTTGGCCGGGGTGAACCGCTGAAGGATACGGCCCGGGTACTGGCCCGTTACGTGGACGGAATCGTGGTACGTACATTCGGCCAGGAGGTCGTGGAAGAGCTTGCCCGTTATTCCGATGTGCCTGTAATCAACGCCCTGACCGATCTCCACCACCCCTGTCAGGTTTTAAGCGATATCATGACTGTGATCGAAAAAAAAGGTGCGCCTGAAGACCTGAAGGTCGTCTGGCTGGGTGACGGCAACAATATGGCCAACTCCTGGATCCAGGCGGCATCAGTGTTGGGCTTCCCTCTGACTCTGGCCTGTCCGGAAGGATATGATCCTGATTCGGAACTCCTGAAAATCGCCCGGGAAAATGGTTCCCAGCCGATCACCGTGCTGCGTGATCCGGTGGAGGCCATTGCCGGTGCAGATGTCATTAATATTGATGTCTGGGCATCCATGGGCCAGGAGGATGAGGCTTCAATGCGGCTGGATATTTTCCGGCCCTATCAGTTAGATGCAGACCTGCTGGCTCGTGCAGCAGCAGGTGCTGTTGTTCTGCACTGCCTGCCTGCCCATCGTGAGGAAGAAATCACCGAAGAGGTGCTGGAAGGGTCACAGTGCGTTGCCTTTGACCAGGCAGAGAACAAGATGCACATGCACAAGGCAATCTTGGAATATATGATCAACGGTATAAATTAACCGTATATAAACTTTATATAAAAAATCATGAGCGCAAATAAGATAGTGCTGGCCTATTCCGGTGGACTGGACACCTCGGTAATCCTTAAGTGGCTGGCCCAGGAATACGAGTGCCCGATTATCGCCTTTGCCGCTGACGTTGGTCAGCATGAAGACTGGGATGCGATCCGGGAAAAGGGCATGGCTACCGGCGCGGAAAAGGTTGTGATTTCCGACCTGCGCGAGGAGTTTGTCCGTGACTACATCTTTCCCGCCTTTCGGGCCAATGCCATTTACGAGGGATCCTACCTGTTGGGCACCTCCCTTGCCAGGCCTATCATCGGCAGAGAACAGGTTCGTATTGCCGAGCAGGAAGGTGCGGATGCGGTCAGTCATGGCGCTACCGGCAAGGGGAATGACCAAGTCCGTTTTGAGCTTACCTACCTGGCCTTAAACCCCAGGTTGCAGATTATCGCTCCCTGGCGGATCTGGGATCTCAATTCACGCACAAAACTGGTCGCCTTTGCCAGGGAACATAATATTCCCATACCGACTACCAAAAAGAATCCCTACAGCTCCGACGAGAATCTGCTCCATATCAGCTTTGAAGGCGGAATCCTGGAAGATCCCTGGAACGAGCCCGAGGAGAGTATGTTTAAACTTTCGGTGTCACCGGAAAAGGCACCGGACAGCCCGACCTATATTGAGTTGGATTTTGAGCAGGGCAATCCGGTGGCCATTGACGGTGAGAGGCTGGGACCGGTGGAACTGTTTACAAAACTCAATACTCTGGGCGGCGAAAATGGTATCGGTCGTCTGGACATGGTAGAGAACCGGTTTGTGGGTATGAAGTCCCGTGGTGTCTATGAAACACCCGGCGGCACCATCCTGCGGGCAGCGCACCGGGACCTGGAGACCATTACCCTGGACCGCGAGGTTATGCGCATCCGGGACGGCCTGATCCCCGAATATTCGAGACTGATCTATAACGGGTTCTGGTTTTCACCGGAAATGGAAATGCTGCAGAAGACCATGGATGAGAGCCAGAAGACGGTGAATGGTACCGTGCGGTTGAAGCTGTACAAGGGCAACTGCATCCCGGTGGGGCGCAAGTCGGATAACTCGCTCTACTCTGAGGCCTTTGCCACTTTTGAAGAGGATGAGGTATATAATCAGGCCGACGCGGCCGGATTTATCAGGCTCAACTCCCTGCGCCTGCAGATGCAGGTTTTAAACCGTAATAAATAAATGGCCGGCGCACATAATAGATCGGGTAAGCTCTGGGGCGGGCGTTTTGCGGAAGAAACCGCTGCCTCTGTTGAAGCCTTTACCGAGTCAATCAGTTATGACTGGCGACTGTACCGCCACGATATTATGGGATCCAAGGCCCATGCCCGCATGCTGGCAAAGCAGGGGCTGATAACTGGTAATGAGTGCGATGCTATCCTGCAGGGACTGACTGAGATCGAGCAGGAAATTAACGACGGCACCTTTGTCTTTCGGCCCGAGCTTGAAGATATTCACATGAATATCGAAAAAGCACTCACCGATCGTGTCGGTGCGGCCGGTGAAAAACTGCACACCGCCCGCAGTCGCAATGACCAGGTAGCCTTGGACATCCGGTTGTACCTGCGAGACGAGGGAGCTGCCCTTGACCGACTGCTGGCAGAGGTACAGGAAGCGTTTACCCGCCAGGCCCGAATCTGTTTGGGGGCGGTAATGCCCGGTTATACCCATATGCAGCGGGCTCAGCCCGTGCTGCTCTCTCACCATTTACTGGCCTATGTGGAGATGTTCGGACGTGATCGCGAGCGGATGGTGGATTGCGTAAAGCGGATTAATATCATGCCGCTGGGGACAGCGGCCCTGGCAGGAACCGGCCTGCCCATTGACCGTGATTTTGTGGCTCGGGAACTGAATTTTCCTGCTGTTTCCGCCAACTCCATGGATACCTCGGCAGATCGTGATTTTGGGCTGGAATTTCTCTTCTGTCTGACCACTATCCAGCTGCATTTGAGCAGGATGGCTGAAGAGCTGGTACTCTGGTCGGCCAAGGAATTTGAATTTATCGAGATTGGGGATCGTTACTGTACCGGCTCCTCTATCATGCCCCAGAAAAAGAATCCGGATATTCCGGAACTGATCCGGGGTAAGGCCGGCCGGGTGACCGGCTCACTGGTGTCGCTGCTTATGACGGTGAAAGGCTTGCCGCTCACCTATAACCGGGATTTGCAGGAAGACAAGGAGCAGATTTTTGATGCCCTGGATACAGTTAAGGCATCCCTGTCCATTACGGCCGAGCTGTTGGCCAACAGTGAGTTTAATACCGAGCGGATGAAAGAGGCGACCTATGGCGGTTTTATGACGGCAACCGATATTGCTGACTATCTTGTTACGAAAAATATGCCCTTCCGCCAGGCGCATGGGGTGGTGGGCAGGATAGTTACCCTCTGCCAACAGCGTGGTATTGAGCTCGTGGAGCTTAGCCTGGAAGAGCTGCAGCAATTTTCAGATCGTATTGAAAAAGATATTTTTGATGTCCTTTCCGTGGAGGGTTCGGTGAACAGTCGGACCTCTGCAGGTGGCACGGCCTGTGTGCGGGTTGAAGAGGCCCTGGTTCGTGCGGAACAACAACTGGGAATAGCATGATGAAGTTTGACTGGTCTACGATGGCAAAAAGAGTTTTCCTCAGCCTGCCGGCTGCCCTGATTTTACTGACCGCCCTTGGCGGATGCGGTTTCAAAACCCTGCCCGTTGCGCCGCAAGCTGTGGTTCCGGTACCGATAACGGACTTGCGCTACGAACTCAGTGAAAAGGGTGTGTCCCTGTATTGGAATTATCCCATTGAGACCGTAACCGGAGAAGATATCTTGGAGATAGACAGTTTTGTCCTCTACAGGGCAGTAGTACCAGCGGACTCCTACTGTGATACCTGCCCCATTCCCTTTGGCAAACCCATTGTTCTGCCGGGAGGTGCCCTGCCGGGTGAGGGTAGGAAAACCGCTACTTACGAAGCAACCCTGTTGCGACCCGGAAACCTGTACTTTTTCAAGGTACGAAGCAAGAGAGGTTGGTTAGCCGAATCTGCAGACTCCAACCTGGTTTCCTTTATCTGGCAAATTCCGCCCACGGCCCCGACCGACCTTACAGCCGAGGTCAAAGACAGTGCGATCAGCCTGAGCTGGCAGCCGGTCACGATCCACATAGACGGTACATTGATCAGTGAGCTGGTCAAGTACCAAGTATCCCGTAGCGTGGGAGGGGCACCCTTTGAAAATATTGGCGAGCCGGTAGCTGACCGTAATTTTGTTGATACTGCGGTTACCAATAGCCGCAAATATTTCTACCGGGTACAGGCTGTGGCCGTGTATGATAAGGGAACGGTCGGCGGCGGTCTCAGCGAGTCTGTCGAGGCTACTCCGGTGGACCAGACCGCTCCGGGACCACCCACTGGTGTAAAGGCAGTGCGTACCGCTTCCAGTGTCAAAATATTCTGGAACCCGGTCCAGGAAAAGGACCTGAAAGGCTACCGGGTGTATCGTCGGCTGCCCGGGAACAGCGCTCCTGTGATGGTGAGTGAGGTCAGTGTTCCTTACACCCTGTACGAGGACCGGTCCGCACCGGCAAATGCCACACGCTTGTTTTATTCGGTTTCCAGCATTGACCGGAGTGATCCACCTAACGAGAGTATCAGTTCTCCTGAGGTTATGATTAAAATGTAAATTAAAGTGGTAAGATTGCAACCTTTCAGGCCGTTAAGGGGGCAAGTTTGGTCAACGTTAAGAAAATGAGTGGTTACCAATAGCCTCCATGCTAACCAGCTCTCTACCCTGAGTCAGTATATTATGCATCATTTTACATATAAAAATAAGATGTTATACTGTGAGAACGTACCTGTACAGGACGTTGCCGATCAGGTGGGGACCCCCTTTTACCTCTACAGTACCGCCACCTTAAAACGACATTTTCAGGCCTTTGAGACCGGCTTTGACGGCATGGATCATCTGACCTGCTTTGCTGTGAAGGCCTGTTCCAATATCGCCATCTTAAATATTTTCGGACAGATGGGCGGAGGTGCTGACATTGTCTCGGGTGGGGAACTGTTCCGGGCCATGAAAGCGGGCATTGATCCACGGAAAATCATCTATTCCGGTGTGGGCAAGACCAGGGCGGAGATGCGTGAAGCCCTGTATGCGGGCATCCTGATGTTTAATGTGGAGTCGCCTCAGGAACTGGACAGGCTGCAGGAGGTTGCTGCAGAACTGGGCACCAGGGCTCAAGTAGCCTTTCGAATCAACCCTGATGTGGATCCGAAGACCCATGCCTATATCTCCACCGGCCTGGCCGAAAACAAGTTTGGTGTGCCCGTGGATGAGGCGCTGCAGGAGTATCTGCGGGCCCGGGATATGGAGAATATCGAAATAGTCGGCGTGAGTTGCCATATCGGGTCTCAGCTGACGCAGATCGCCCCCTTTGTCGAGGCATTACGAAAGGTCAAAGGGTTTATCGCAAATCTTGAACAGGAGGGTATCGGGGTCAAATACCTTGATCTTGGTGGCGGTGTCGGTATCATCTATAATGATGAAGAGCCGCCCCATCCCCATGACTATGCAGCCGCTATCCGTGATGAGCTTACCGGTATGGAATGCACCCTGATCCTTGAACCAGGCCGGGTAATCACCGGCAATGCCGGCATTCTGGTCACCGAGGTCCAGTACACCAAAGTCAACACCGGCGGCGAAAAAGATAAACGGTTCGTGATCATAGATGCGGCCATGAATGACCTGACAAGGCCTTCCCTGTACGGTGCCTATCACGAGATTATTCCGGTACGGGAAAGCGATGAGACCAGGCACCAGGTTGATATTGTCGGTCCCATCTGCGAGACCGGTGATTTCATGGCCCGTGACCGGATGATGCCGGAAACCCGGCAGGGTGATCTGCTGGCCATTATGAGCAGCGGCGCCTATGGTTTTTCCATGTCCTCCAACTATAATTCCCGGCCCAGGGCTGCCGAAGTGCTGGTCAGCGATGAGTGCTTCCAGATTATCCGCTACCGGGAAGAGTACGAAACTTTGCTGCACGGAGAGTTACTCAGCGTTTTGGATTAACCCCCATTGTTGATAACCGAATCTCTATAAGCGCAAGAGAAATTTAAGAATAAGAACGTAGAACAGAATATGTTTTTTGCTAACAGCCTATAGGCTAAACTGCTAACCTACCTGATTGCATTATGCAGATAGCTCAGTTTCCCGTGCCCTTTGTCAAGATGAGCGGCACCGGCAATGATTTTATTATTATCGATCACCGCAAGCCGCTTATTGGTCGAGAGGCCATGGCCGAGTTTGCTGCCCTGGTCTGCCGCCGAAAATTTTCCGCAGGCGCGGATGGATTGATCCTGATCGAGGATTCAGACCAGGCTGATTTTAAATGGCTGTTCTTTAATGCTGACGGTTCGGTTGCTGAAATGTGCGGCAACGGTGCACGTTGCGCAGCCCGTTTTGCCTATATGCACGGCATTGCCCCGGCCCGGATGTGTTTTGAAACCCTGGCAGGAATTATTGAGGCACAGGTAGCAGATATCAATGTCTCCGTCAAAATGACAGACACCGGGGATGTGCAGATGCACCGTGAGATTACAGTTGATGATGAAACTGTTCTGCTGCACACTGTTGATACCGGGGTACCGCATGCGGTTGTTTTTGTAGATGATATCGCACAGATTGATGTCTGCGCACGGGGTAGCCGCATACGCCGTCATACGACGTTTATGCCTGCCGGTACCAATGTGAATTTCGTACAAAAGCAGGGCGATTCCTTCAAGGTCCGCACCTATGAGCGCGGGGTGGAAGACGAAACCCTTGCCTGCGGCACAGGCGCGGTCGCCGGTGCCCTGATCGCAGTCCTGCTTGATCAGGCGGCATCGCCGGTGGAGATAATAACCTCGGGCGGCGATCGATTAACTATCGTATTTGATGTAAAAGAAGGGGGATCGGCAGAAAATGTTTTTCTCAAAGGGCCGGCCCATGTGGTATATAAAGGAGAGTTAAACGCCGAGGCGTTGCTTTAGAAGAGGAGAACGATATGAAAAAGATTCAAGGTGCTAATACTGCTATTGTAACCCCGATGCGCGACGGCAAGGTCGACGAAGAGGGTTTCACCAATCTGATAAACTTTCAGATCGACAGCGGTATCCACGGCCTGGTTCCATGCGGGACTACAGGAGAATCCGCCACCCTGGATTTTGACGAGCATAAACGGGTGATCGAACTCACTGTAAAAATAGTTGATGGCCGGGTGCCGGTCATTGCCGGTACCGGTGCCAACAACACCCTGGAAGCCATTGAGCTGACCGAATCGGCCAAGGCCAGTGGCGCCGATGCGGTGTTGTCCGTGGTCCCGTATTATAACAAGCCGAGCCAGGAGGGGCTTTACCAGCACTTCAAGACCATTGTAGAGACTGTGGACATTCCCATGGTTCTGTACAATGTGCCCAGTCGCACGGTGACGAATATGTTGCCGGCAACGGTTGCCCGTCTGGCTGAGCTGCCAAACGTTATCGGTATCAAAGAGGCCAGCGGCAGTCTGAACCAGGTCTCCGAGATTATTCGTTGCTGTCCGGATAATTTTATTGTCCTGTCCGGTGACGATTTTACCTGCATGGCCACCGTATTGGTCGGCGGTAGCGGTGTTATTTCGGTAACCTCCAATGTCGAGCCGCGCGGCATGGCCGACATGATGGAGGCTGCCCTGGCCGGTGATCTTGCCGGGGCCAATGAGATTCACTACAGGCTGTTCGGGCTTATGGGCACCATGTTCTGCTATCCCAGCCCGGCCCCGGCAAAAAAGGGGTTGCAGATGATGGGTAAGATAGCAACTGCTGAAGTCCGGCTGCCCATGACTGAGATGGATGAGGCTTCCATTGACAAGCTGACTGCAGAAATGAAGACGGTGGGATTGCTGTAAAAAATTGAGGAACAAGGGGAAGTGTCTACCAGTACCCGCCAAGGGCAGCCAATCTATATACCTTATACCTTACACCTGAAACCTTATACCTAAAAAAAAAGATGACTAAAGTAATTGTTGCCGGTGCTGCCGGCCGTATGGGACAGCGCATCAGTTATATGGTGCAGCAGAATCCTGATCTGTCCCTGGCGGCAGCCTTTGAGCAAGCAGACAGTCCTGCTGTTGGTAAGGATGTGGGAGAAAACGCAGGCTTCGGCACCACTGGTGTTAAGATTGCTGCCGGTCTTGAGCAGGTCATTAACCAGGGTGATGTGATCATTGATTTCACCTTTCACAAGGCCACCATGGAGTTTATCAAGGTTGCGGCAGAACATGGTCGGGCCATGGTAATCGGGACCACAGGTCTGTCAGCTGATGAGCTGGCAACATTAAAAACCGCTGCTGAAGCAAACTTTCCCTGTGTACAGGCTCCGAACATGGCGGTTGGTGTGAATGTGTTGTTCAAGCTGGTGGAAAAAACTGCTGCCGTTCTGGGTGATGGTTATGACGTGGAGATTGTTGAGGCCCATCACCGGATGAAAAAAGACGCTCCCTCCGGGACAGCACTTAAATTAGGAGAGATGGCGGCGAATGCTCTGGGACGCGACCTGTCCCAGGTCGGTGTCTTTGAACGGAACGGTATGATCGGAGAGCGGACAGACCAGGAAATCGGTATCCAGACTATCCGGGCCGGTGATATAGTTGGTGAACACACGGTTTATTTTGCCGGTGCCGGAGAACGAATCGAAATAACCCACCGCGCACACAGCCGGGACAACTTTGCCCGCGGCGCCGCCCTGGCCGCTGCCTGGGTTGCAGATCGTCCCAATGGTCTGTACACCATGTTTGACGTGCTGGATCTGGCCAGGTTCTGATTTTTTATCCACTGCCCTGTATTCGAGCAGGGCGGCGGACTCTTTCCCTTTTCTGCCGGTTTTTCCGTGAATAGTGCCCCCTCTCTCCATTTAGCCTGCATAGGGCTTGGTTCCAATCTCGGAAGGTCCCGAAAGCTGCTGCAGGATGGTTGGCATGCCTTGGGTGATCATCCCGATATTTTTCCACAGGTTTTATCCTCGCCCTACCGAACCAGGCCGATTGGTATGGAAAGTCCGCACTGGTTTATTAACGCTGTTGGCCTGTTACGAACCGGACTGGCTCCGGAAGCACTGCTGGCTATTCTCCTGCAGGTGGAGCAGCAATTCGGCAGAACCAGGTCGACAGACCGATCCGAATACCAGGACAGAACGCTTGATCTTGACCTGTTGCTCTTTGACGATCTGGTCATGCGCTCACCTGAGTTGAATCTGCCCCATACGGCAATGCATGAGCGGTTGTTTGTGCTGGAACCCCTGGCCGAAGTTGGCCACGAGTTGCTTCATCCTTTGCTGAACAAAACGATTTTTGAGCTGCTGGCAGAACTGCGGCTCAAGTCCGACACGGAGGATGTTGAGCGGGTGCATTGGCTGGAGTGAGCAAAATCGTTGATAATTCTCAAGAATTGGTTAGACATTTGTACTTACAGAGATATAATAGGAGTATGTATGTGAAGGAGAGGCGTAAGGAAGGGCGGTCGACCGGAGGTGTACGATGAGTCCCCAGCGACTGCTTATTCTCGCCGTACTGCTCTACATTGCCTGGCGGCTGATCCGTAATCTTATCCGGGAAAAAATTGAGGACGAGACGGAAAAACGACAAAAAGAGAAAGCAAATGGTCCTTCGGTTGAGGATGTCCTTGTGGAAGACCCGGTCTGCCACACCCTGATTCCGAAGCACCAGGCCATTCGCTTGCACCAGGATGGAACAACGTATTATTTTTGCAGCGATAAATGCTGTGATAAATTTACTGCCGGGAAGCCGGGAGGGAAGGCATGAAGTTTTTTATCGATACCGCAAATATTGAAGAGATCAAAAATGGACTTGAGCTTGGGATGGTAGACGGTGTAACCACCAACCCCTCCCTTGTCTCCAAAGAGCAGCGTCCTTTCAGCGACATCCTTGCTGATATCTGCGCCCTTGTCGACGGTCCGATCAGTGCCGAGGTAGTCAGCCTTGATGCCGATGGTATGGTGGTTGAGGCTCGCGAACTTGCTAAAATACATGATAACATCGTTGTCAAGGTGCCGATGATTGAAGAGGGGCTCAAGGCGGTTAAACGACTCACCGCCGAAAATATCAAGACCAATGTCACCCTGGTTTTTTCATCCACCCAGGCCCTGCTTGCTGCCAAGGCCGGTGCCACCTATGTCAGCCCCTTTGTTGGTCGGCTTGACGACATCTCCCAAGACGGTATGGAGCTCATCAGCGACATTATGACCATCTTGAGAAACTATGGCTTCAGCACCGAGGTTATTGTCGCCTCTGTCCGTAGTCCCATGCATGTTGTGCAGTCAGCTCTCATCGGCGCTGACATCGCCACCATTCCCTACAAGGTGATTGCCCAGATGGCCCGGCATCCGCTGACGGATATTGGTATGGAGCAGTTCTTAGCAGATTGGGAAAAAAGGCAGAAGTAGGGGAACGATATGGGGTTTCGTCTGCATCTTTCTCTGTTTCTATTCTGCGCGCTGGCTTATGCGGGTCCGGCCGGGGCAGAAATCTATAAATTTGTAGATGACCGGGGCGTCTGTCATTATACCAATGTTCCCACTGATAAACGCTATAAACTTGTCAACCTGAACGCCTCGCTGAGAGAGCCTGCACGACAGGCCGGATCCGGCCGGGTGTACTCCAGTAAACCCCGGCCCATGAAGCTTATGAGGTACCGCCGCGGAAGTATGGCACCCTATAGTTTTGATCACCATATCCAGCGTGCAGCCCGTGCACACCGGGTCGACCCCATGCTCATTAAGGCGATCATCAAGACTGAGTCAAATTTTAACCCGAGCGCTGTTTCCTCTCAAGGCGCTCAGGGATTAATGCAGCTCATGCCCGGTACGGCAAGGGACCTGCAGGTAAAAGATCCCTTTGATGCCCGGCAGAATATCTATGGCGGCACCCGTTACATCAGGGAATTGTTAGACTGTTACCAGGGTAATATACGGCTCAGCCTGGCCGCCTACAATGCCGGACCGGGACGGGTCAAGAAGACTGTTCCACGTATTCCGGAAACAGTGGCCTATGTGAGCAAGGTGATGCGCCTGTACCGCGCTTACAGGGGAGGAGGCGGTTCTGCAGGATCAGGAATCAACGTGCGACAGATGGTAACCGTCAATTGAGTGAAATAAACCCGGTTCGGCATCTGCCAAACCTGATAACCGCAGTTCGTTTTCTCCTCACCGCCCTGCTGGCCGTGCTGCTCATGTTCGAGCAGACAACCAGCATGGCTTTTTTCTGTTGGCTGGTTTTTTCCATTGCAGCCTGCAGTGATTGGGTTGACGGGTATGTTGCCCGCCGTTACGAGGCGGTTACGGTGTTGGGCAAATTGATGGACCCTTTGGCCGACAAGGTGCTGGTAGCCACGCCATTGATTATGTTGATCCCCATGGGCAGACTTCCGGCCTGGATTGCCCTGGTGATTCTGTCCCGTGAAATACTGGTTACCGGTCTGCGGGGCGTAGCCTCCACGTCAGGTGTTGTGGTAGCTGCCAGTGGCCTTGGCAAAATTAAATCCATTATGCAATATATCGGCCTGGGCACCCTGATCTTTCCACTGGGCGTACTGCCGATCCCCTACCTGTACCAGATCGGCCTCGGTCTGGTCTATGTTGCCCTGGTCCTTACCGTTTGGTCAGGCATTGATTATTTTTACAAGCTACGCAGGGTCTTCTTGGAAGAGTAACTTCCTGTAAGAGTTCACCGGGGTGCAGCTCAATAGGATGATTCTTACACCCTGTCAGGTGAGCATCATCATAATTCCCATCACAATCAGGAAACAATAAATAAGCTGCAGGTAGGTTCTCCTGTTGATTCGTCCGGACACCAGGGAACCAAGGGTTGTGCCGATGAGCACAAACGGTGCCGTGACGGCGAAAATTTTTAGCGTAGTCAAGGTCGTTATCCCGCTTACGGCATGCACAATGACAGTGATTAAACCGGTTGTCGCAAAAAAACCGGTAAGCGTTGCCTTGATCTCCTCTTTTTTCCAGGAAGTCAAGGTGGTGTAGATAATGGCAGGTGGTCCGCCGGCACTGAAGGCGGCACCGATTGTACCGGTTAAAAAACCGGCCAGATATCCCCAGGTCTTGCCCGGGTTAAGCGGTCGGGGACTGAAGATCAGGTTGAACAGGCTGTAGATAATGAGCAGTGCACCAATCCCGTAGCGGATATAAGAGGCATCAACTTGTTTAAGCAGACTCACTCCCACTGCTATCCCGGGTAGGGAACCGATGAGCAGGGGAAATATCTTGTCCCGGTTCAGGTAGTGACGAAGTTTAAAGGCCAGATAGCTGGTGATAATCAATCCGTTGAGCATACACAGGGGCACTGCTGTCTTGATGTCGATAATAAAGCTCAGCAGGGGGATCGCCACCAAGGCGGATCCGAAGCCGGTCAATCCCTGGACAAAACCGGCTAATAAAAAAATGAATCCGGCAATAAAAAAAACGGTCATGGTCGGGAAAAGAAGCAGGGGGTAGAGGATTTTCAGCGTGTTACAAATCGTGCGACGGCAGATCAACCCTTCTTATTCTTGTGCTCATCAATCAAATCTTGAAGCTTTTTTGAGGAGTGCTCCTTTACCTCTTGTTTGGTTAACTCTCCTAAATCAGCTGCTTTTCGAATTTTCGCTATTCCCTCAAGCGTAAGTTCACGAGACCAGATATCAATAGTCTTCATACTTTCATACAACTTTACCAAATCCTCTACATCATCCTTGTTGAGGACTCTATCTACCATCCCAATCTTGCTGGATAACTCTTCGGGACTGTAGTCTTTTTCAGCCATTAGCTGCCCTACGTTTCCCGCTAAATATATCAAGGGAAGTACTAGGTTGATAATTGCTTTTTCGATATCCATTGGTAGCATTTCATATACTGTCTGCATCTTGTTTCTCCTGTTTAAATGATTGAGACCAATCCAACATCATTCAGGAGGAACTGTCAATGGACACCTAATCGGAGCAAGTTGGTTGGTATTTGATTCGTCAACAAAATTTGCGAAAGCATTGTTTCCTTCGTCTCCGTCGATATGATGAATGAATCAAGAACACTGGCTCCAACCGTATTTCGTAAAACCTGGCCAGGCCAGTACTTTTCAATGTGATTAAGACTGATATTACACCCTTTACAGGTCTTCTTAGTTAGTTTACAATATCTGCGACATTTAGGGCATTGCTTAGAAATAGGCCATTGGTTGCTCCTTGAATCCGAGAAATACAGGTGGAACATTTAAGGTTCCTGCGTTCACGTTTGGATTGACCAAAGGTTCTCTAAGTGGCCGGAATGACTTAAGCCGGAGTGGTGAAACTGGTAGACGCACTGGACTCAAAATCCAGCGGGGGCAACTCCATGTCGGTTCGACTCCGACCTCCGGTACCAGTAAAATACAAGGCTTTATCCCGGTAATAGCGGGGTAAAGCCTTTTTTGTTGCCTTCCCGTCTTTCCATACCTCTTGCTTTCTCTTGCTGTTTTATGCTATCTTTTTATAAAAAAGTGGGTTCATCCGAATAAAGCGTACTTTTTGCCAGCTCCCATTATCGCAGGGTTTCCGGTGTTGAATGTGTATTTGTTGCTTGATTTGTAAACATTGATAACGGTGTTTTCTCCCTTCCCTCCCTTTGAAAAAGGGAAGGGAGAATAAAAACAAGGCAACAATAACACGAACTGAAAAATTATTTATCTTTTGGAGATTATATCCCCGGTAAGCCTCATGTAGATGGGCTTTTCATGGAGAAG
>JAUWLT010000063.1 GCA_030613515.1 Desulfobulbaceae bacterium | reverse complement strand
GCATTGATGCCGTCTAAGAAAATGACGAGGTAAAGTGCGCAAAAACAGGCAAGTGCGGCCAGCAGCATGTCAAGAAGCGGGATCGTTCTACGACGGGAGAAGTATTTTATGCCGAAAACAGGCTTTTTAAAGAGGGGGTAGTTCAAATACACCAGGGTCAGGGCAAAGGCCAGATGGATAGCTCGAATGTATGTGGTATCGAGGACAATGAATTTTGGTAGAGCCAGCTGATACAGACTCCAGGCCACGGCTATGGTGGGGATAAGATACTTCTGCCAGCCTATGGGCTTTCGACCTATGCCTTCCTCTTCTTCGGCCATTTTTTTGGCCAGATCCATTCCATCGTCGTCAAATTGCACATCAATTTTACTCATGGATTCCCCGTGTCCTGATTTATCCCTTTTACATTTTAGGTTATGTTGAGGTAGGCAATTTATTCTTTAGCAGCAAGATTGTAGCAATGCTGATGTAGGAGCCCAGTCCTCTGGGCGATAAAGAGTTGCCTCGAATCTCCGCCCACCAATCGCCCAGGGGACTGGGCTCCTACTCTATATTTCAACATGTTTGAGCAAACTGGATACCACTAAAAAATTATTTCGACAGGTCGCGAACAGCAAGTGCACGGTATCCGTTTTTTTTTGTCAAACGGTCGCTGTAAAAAGTACCGCGTTTAAAGTTAAACACATCAGCTGTTACACCCTGCCTGTCTCCGCTCCAGACAAAACCACAACTGAGCTGTATTTCAGGTGTTATTTTAAGCTGTTGTCCGCAGTTTGATTCATAGCCGCGATAGCTTTTATCTCTAATGTACAAGGATTTCAGTTCTTCGAGGGTGGGAAGCCGCCAGTTCTCATATTGAACAGGCAGAGACATGGGGAAGGTGAAACGTATCCATTTTTCGGCCTGGTGCCAGCTGATATCACCCAGGTTGTCTGTGGCGGCCCACATCACGCCTGATTGACGGTCTGTTATAGTACCGTCTTTATTGTCTGTGAATCTGTCTTCAGCATATACAGGTGGGATGAGAACGAGCGAGAAGATGAGCAACACAAGAATCCGTAAAAACATGAAATATCTCATAAGCCTGTTGCCCTCCTTGGAAAAGATACGATAGTAGATTGTACTGTTTCGTTATTGGTATTTATGCCTCTTTTTTCCCTTTTTTTTGGGTGGTGAAAGTAAATGACCGCAGTATGTTGTCCCTTTTGTTTGCTGTTGATGAAAATGTACAAGTCAACAGCAAACAAAAAGGATTCGGCGATGGTGGAACCACCGCCGAATACAAAATAAAAAAAACCGTTACTTCATTAAGCCGGCTTCCTTGTAGTATTTCATGGCACCCGGGTGAATGGGCGCGGAAAGTCCTTCAAGCATGTTTTCTTTGGTCAGGGTTGCGTATGCAGGGTGAAGTTTTTTGAAATCATCAAAGTTGTCAAAAACTTCCTTGGTAATAGCATAGACAACATCATCACTTACTTTTGCAGAGGTAACAAAAGTAGCCTTAACACCAAAGGTTTCCACGTCTTGATCGTTCTGGGCACCGGGATAGAGGCTGTGAAGGATGGTAGCCTTGGCATAGTAGGGATATTTTTTCAGCAGGGTTTCAACACCTGTGATTGTGGCAAGACGTACTTTGCGGGCGCCGGAGGTTGCCTCTTTGATGGATCCTGACGGATGACCAACGGTGTAGAAGAAGGCATCAATACGGCCGTCCTGCAGTAAACTGGCGGCCTCGGATGCTTTAATGGATTCGGCCTTAAGATCCTTTTCATAGTTGATACCAACGGCGTCCAGAGCATCGATGGAGTTCTGGCGCTGACCGGAACCGGGGTTGCCGATATTTACTTTTTTACCTTTCAGATCTTTAATATCATTGATACCGGCATCAACAGCGGCTACCAGAGTGACTGATTCCGGATGGATGGAAAAGACTGCACGTAGATCTTCCTGCGGTCCTGAATCTTTCCACTCTGCAAGACCTTGAACAGCCTGAAACTGACGATCGGACTGGACAATACCAAATTCAAGATCACCGTTCATAACTGCGTTGACATTAAAAACGGAACCGCCGGTTGACTCAACAGTGGCGCGGATACCGTATTCTTTTTTCTTTTTGTTGACCATCTTGGCAATGGCGCCGCCGGTCGGATAATACACGCCGGTAATACCACCGGTACCGATGGTAACAAACTGGGTTTTAGCCTGGGCCTGACCAGAGCTCATCAGCATGACTGCTGCCAGCGCAACACCTAAAAACAATCCCTTTTTCATAAAACTACCTCCTGTGTTAGTTAAGAAACATCTATTCATTTCCCAAAAAAAATTGATACCATGTTTATAGACAAATCTCAAATGCTTTTAAAAAAAATATTACCATTGCCGGTGTAGAAAATTGTAATAAATTTGTGAGTTTTTCTTGCTTTTTTTAATCGTAGAATGTATTGCGGATGATATAAACAAGGTGGTCTGAACAGGGGCTGGTTATCAGCTCGATATTCTGTAATTTATAGTTTTTCGGGGAGTAGCATGGCTGAAAAGAGCAACTTGAAAAAGCAGACCTGTGCACAATCGACCAGGAAAATGTCTGCTAAAAAAAAGAAACATTTTGATGTCTCTTTTTATCATGACTGGTGTAAAGCCTGTGGAATCTGCATGGCATTCTGTCCGCAGGAAATCATCAAGGCGGACAAAAACGGTAAGCCGGAGATCACTGACACTGATAGCTGTATCGGCTGTCGGTTTTGTGAAATCCATTGCCCGGATTTTGCAATAACCGTATCTGACCGAAAACCAAAGAGGAGGCAGAATGATGTATGATCAGGGTAAACAGCGCCTTCTCCTGCAGGGAAATGAAGCCATTGTCCAGGGAGCCTTAGCGGCAGGCTGCCGTTTTTTTGCAGGCTATCCCATCACCCCGGCCTCGGAAATTGCTGAACAGCTCTCAGTCGAGCTGCCGGCTGTTGGTGGTACCTTCATCCAAATGGAGGATGAAATTGCCGGAATGGGGGCCATTATCGGTGCTTCACTTGCCGGTGTCAAGTCAATGACTGCAACCTCGGGTCCAGGTTTTTCATTGATACAGGAAAACCTTGGCTTTGCCTGTGTTGCAGAGGTTCCCTGCGTGATCGTCAATGTCATGCGTGGCGGACCTTCCACCGGTCTTCCAACCTGTCCTGCCCAGGGTGATGTACAGATGGCACGCTGGGGTACCCATGGTGATCATCCCATCGTTGTGCTGTCGGTATCAACGGTCATGGACTCATTTACCATTACTGTTAAGGCCTTTAATATCGCAGAAAAATATCGTGTCCCGGTTATCCTGCTCTCTGATGAAATAGTTGCCCATACCCGCGAATGCGTGGAGTTGCCGGACATCGGTGAGGTCAAGGTAATGGACAGAATTCGCCCCAGTGTGCCGCCGGACTGGTATAAGCCCTATGAGGGTGACGCCCGGGGAGTTCCTCCCATGGCCTCTTTTGGTGACGGCTATCGTCATCATGTAACAGGACTTATCCATGATGAAATGGGATTTCCCACCCAGAACCCCCGTGAAGTGGAAAGTTTTCACAAACGACTAGCCAGGAAGATTACCCGAGGTTTTCCCGATGTTCAGATGACCAGGGGTTATTTTCTTGATGACGCCGAAATATTTGTGATTGCCTATGGCGCAGTTGCTCGTTCCGCCCTGCGTGCTGTCCAGGACGCCCGTGAAATTGGTATCAAGGTGGGACTCATGCAGCTAATCACCCTGTTTCCATTTCCAAGAAGGACAATTACACCGCTCTTAAAACAGTGCCGCTCCGTGTTGGTACCGGAGATGAATCTCGGTCAGATCAGCCGTGAGGTTCAGCGGGTAAATGAGGGTTTTTGTACTGTTGTCAAACATAATAGAGTTGACGGCAAGTTTATTACCCCACGGGAAATCTATAGCCATCTGATCAAGATTTAACCAGCTGCTCCGGAAGCTTTTAGGCTGTAAATAAAATGGTATACTTTTTCACCCGTTAGCCTAAGAGTCTTGAAGTACAAAAATGCTAATTCTGAGAACCAGGTTTTCTGAATAACCGAGTTTAATAAAGGTACTCTTATGACTATTCCTGCCCAGGCCCTGCGCCACGAATATCTTCGTCATAACAAAAAATTTCCCCATGTCTGGTGTCCGGGCTGCGGAAACGGAATCGTTATGGGTGCCCTCCTGCGGGCAATCTCAAGCCTTAAAATGGATAAGGATGAAGTCGTACTTGCCTCCGGCATTGGTTGTTCCGGCCGGATGCCCACCTATCTTGATTTCAACACCCTTCATACCACCCACGGACGGGCGTTGACCTTTGCCACCGGTGTTAAGCTGGTTAATCCGGAACTGAACGTAGTGGCGATCATGGGGGATGGTGATGCAACAGCCATCGGCGGCAATCATTTTATTCATGCTGCCAGACGAAACCTGAACCTTACCGCCATTATCATCAACAACTCCATATACGGTATGACCGGCGGCCAGTACTCGCCTACTACTCCTTTTGGATCCAAGACCACCACATCCGTATACGGTCATATCGAACAGGCCTTTTCCATTGCTGAACTGGCGGTAACTGCCGGCGCCTCCTTTGTGGCCAGGGCAACGGTCTATCATGCCGATCTTATTGATCGGCTTATTAAGCAGGCTATAACAAAACAGGGATTTGCCGTGGTAGAGGTGATTTCAAACTGTCACGTTCAATACGGCAGGCGCAATAAGTTAGGTGGTGCTGTCGAAATGATGACACGTTTTAAGGAACAATCGATTACCGTCAGCCAGGCTGCAAAGATGAGCCCTGAAGAGCTTGAGGAAAGAACCACTATCGGGGTGCTTGCAGACCGTGAAATACCTATTTCTACAGAAGAGTATAAAAAAGTCCGTACGCGGGCCAGGGAAATGAAGGAGAAGGTATGAGTGCGGAACAGAAAGACCAGGAGCGGTATGAAATCCGCCTCAGTGGTTCCGGTGGCCAGGGATTGATAACCGCAGCCGTGGTTTTTGCCGAAGCTGTCGGCGTGTATGACGGTAAGTATGTCTGCCAGACCCAGAGTTACGGCCCTGAGGCACGGGGTGGCAAGTCCAAGGCAGAGGTGGTGATCAGTTCCATACCAATTGATTATCCCAAGGCCCTTGAACTTGACCTGTTGCTGGCCATGAACCAGGCCGCCTGTGATGCATATTTCTACGACATAAAACCAAACGGACTTCTGGTGGTTGATAGTGGGCTTGTGGAGCAGCATCCAACCAGTCGGATTATTGCCATTCCCTTTACCCGAATAGCAAAAGAGGAAATAGGGCGAGAGTTGGTGGCCAATATGGTCGCACTTGGTGCAATCGGTCTGTTGTCGGGCCGGGTTGATTTAGGCAATCTGGAAAGGGCCTTATTGGCCCGGGTTCCAAAGGGGACGGAAGAAATGAACAGTCAGGCGCTGCAATGTGGCATTGAAGAGGCTCGCAAGGTCAACCTCGATGATCTGCCAAGAGCTGTGATGTCTGATGACGACGAGGTATAAATAAGGTGAGTGAAGAGGTGTAACTAATGAAAGTAGTGGCATTTAACGGCAGTGCCCGTAAGGGAGGCAATACCGAGCAACTGGTAAGATATGTGTTTGAGGAGCTGGAAAAGGAAGACATTGAAACCGAACTCGTCAATCTTGCAGGCCTTCACCCCCATGGCTGTATTGCCTGTTACCAGTGTTTTAAAAAGAAAAACCGGCGTTGTATCGTTGATGCCGACTGTATCAACGACTGCATCGAGAAAATGGACGCGGCAGACGGAATTATCCTTGCCTCGCCCACCTATTTTGCCGACCTGAGCAGTGAGCTTAAAGCCCTGATCGATCGCACCGGCATGGTGTCACGGGCCAATGGTGACATGTACCGAAGAAAGGTGGGAGCCGCGGTTGTGGCCCGCCGCCGTGGTGGTGCAATTCATGTCTTTGATTCCATCAATCATTTTTTTACCATTGGCCAGATGATCACTGTCGGGGCTTCATACTGGAATATTGGCATTGGTCGGGAAAAAGGGGAGGTTGCCGGAGATGAAGAAGGTGTCGCCACTATGCGTAACCTTGGTCAAAATATGGCTTGGCTGCTGAAGAAAATAAATGAATAATTCCGCAGTGCTCATTCCAACAGAGGCTCTTTATTTGCTCGAGTAGACCGAGGTCTCCATTGTCGAGTAAGTCCTTGAGTGACGATTTTGTGACGTCCCGCCGCACGCGGCTACTACGTTCAACGCTCTTAAACTTGCCGACCCAGTAGATCTCAATCCCCTCACAGAACCGTGCTTGCGCTACTAACGCACACGGCTCCTCAACAGCACACTTCACGTTGAGCATTTCTCCGCTATGCGTTGCAGTTTTGTTCATACACTTTCTTGATTACTAGCCCGCATTTCTCACCACTTTCCTGCTGCAAGCTTGAATATCGGCTCCCCACAAGCGTTTCCTCGGTCAAGGGTGCTCGACATGCTGTCAAGTATGCCTGCGCGCCCTTTTGGTCGGAAACGCTTGCGGGAAACCAGGTAAGCGTAGACTCCGATCTTCAAGTTTTCGCAACGAAAACGGGTGAGAAATGCGGGCTAGTTAAGATCAATTTTTTTGCTATTCCGTTAGTTCCGCGTAGGCGGTAATTCGGTTTTTACAATGAGTTATGAATCGGTGTCGCCTTCCTCAAGAAAAAAAAACCGAATTATTTTTAAAATACATTTGACCTTGAATTACACAAAACATATAACCTTAATAAGGATGAGCAAATAAGTCGTTGTCTGAATATTTAATATTGCCCAGCAAATAATGTAGCAGGGCAGTACGAGGAGGAGTTTATATCATGCTGGTTATCTGTGAAGATTGTGCAAAAAAATACAACATTGATGAAAGTCGTATAAAGGGAAAAAAAGCTAAATTTACCTGCAAGGAATGTGGCCATATTATTGTTGTTGAAAAGCCTGAAGTAGAAGCCTTTTCACCTGAAAGCAAGCCGATATCTGATAAAGAAGCCGTGGCTCAGGTAGCGGCAATGGAATTGCCTGAAGAACAGCAGGGCGCAACGTATGCAGCCTCCGCTCCAAGTGGGAAGGGTACACGCATAGGTACCTACATTATGGTAACAATGATCACGGGCTTCCTGCTTGTCAGTGGAGCCTTTGCCTACCTGTACCTTACGTTCATTCCTGAAATTATCAACAACCAGATAGAGCTGAGAACCCAGGCCGTTACCCAGGCATTCAGCGGAATTATCAAGAAGCCACTCTTGCTTCGACACTACCTGCAGGTCAACAAGGAGGCCCAGCGGATCAGTAAAGTTTCAGGTGTGGCCTATGCTGCAGTTGTAAATAAAAAAGGTATCGTTATTGCCGGTTTTTTCAGTGATTTGAACCGGTTTGACAGCCAATTTGTGGAGCAAGTTAAAAAACAAGGCTTCCCGAAGGATGTTCTTGCTCAGAACAAACTCCTCCCCGGCATGGATGGAAAACATGTCAGAATTGTGGTAGGTGGCCAGAAACTTGTCGACCAGGTGGCTTTCATCCCTGATACCGAAAGTGAGGTGCACGTTGGTGTCTATGTTTCCGAGGTTGATGACGCCATTCGTAATGCTCTGGTTTCCCCTTTGACCCTCTCACTCTTCGGCGCTGTCATTCTTGTAGGTTTGATCATGTTACTTCTTCTTTCTAAGTTAATTGCCAAGCCAATGCGGGAGTTGACTGATATTGCCAACCGGATTAGTTTCGGCCAGTTAGATCTTGTCATCACACCCCGTGGGCCCCGTGAAATGCGCGAGCTTGCAACCGCATTTGAACGTATGCGTTTTTCTATAAAGGCAGCCATGGACAGGCTCAGGAAATAGAATCAGCATTCCTATCATAGCATTCATCCGGTTTTATAAAAAAGAAGAGGAAGGAGCCCATGTTACGTCCAACAACTTTTTTAGCAGCAATATGCTTTTGTTTTCTTGCTACTGCCCATTTTTCTTTTGCTGCAGGCTATCAACTCTCTATGCTACCCAGGTATTCCACTGGAGAGATTAATAAGAGAATTTCGGCGTTGGCCGAACATCTGAGTAAACACACCGGGTTGCAGATTACACCGAAAATAACCTCAACGTTTGACCAATATTTGAAACAGCTCACAAGTGGAGCCATTGATATTGGTTATCAAAATCCCTATATATATGTCCTTGCCTCAAAGGAGCATGACGTTATTGCCATGGCAATAAAGGGACGAGATGGGGATAAATTTCGTGGTATCATTGTTACCCCCTCAAACAGCCCCCTGCGCCTTATTGGAGATTTAAAGAATAAAAAAATATCTATTGTCGGTTATACAAGTGCAGGAGGCTATCTTTCTCAGAAGCTTACATTGCTTGAAAATAATATAGATGTCACACAGGACTGCACTATTGAAGTGGCACCGGAGAATAAACAGGAAAATGTAGCTTTTGCAGTATTTACCGGTGATGTGGATGCCGGATTTATGCGTGAATCCGCGCTAAGTCAGGTTGGAGAAATGATACCTGCCGGAGCAATACAGGTTTTGGTAAGTACGGCATGGTTGCCTAACTGGGCTCTGTCCGTGAGTCGCAACATGCCATCTGAGGACAGGGAAAAAATTGTCAAGGCCATAAAGGAAATAAAGGCTGACAGCCCAGTCTTGAAAGCACTGAAGATTAAGGCGTTCAGGACGGCACAGGACAGTGAGTATAACCCAGTCCGCAAAGCCGCAGGTCTTGAACAGTCTGCAAACGAGACTAATACTTTTACAGAATAAAATCACATTCATATTAACGAGTTAAACAGATGCGAAAGGCTATGAAATTTTTTTTCCTGATACTGATTCTGATTTGCTGCAACAGTGGAATTGTCAATGCTGAAGAGTATAAACTTTCCATGCTGCCCCGTTATTTTCCTGAAAAACTGACCGCCATGATTACGCCTCTGGCTGCCTATCTAAGTCTTGAAACCGGCAATATAATTAAGCCGGTGTTAACGGATAATTTTACCAACTACCAGGCGGATCTCCAGCAAGGGAAAATTCGTATCGGCTATGAAAATCCTCTGGTCTATGTTAATGTTTCAGACACCCACGAAGTTCTTGCCACGGCAGTAAAAGGAAAGGGTGGTGATAAATTTTGGGGAATTATTATCACCCGCCCCGATTCGGGCATTACCCAGATCGCTGACCTTAAGGGGAAAAAGATAATGATAGTCAGCAAGGCTTCGGCAGGTGGCTTCATGTCCCAGAAATTGACACTCAAACAAAACGGCCTTGATGTTGACCGCGACTGCCTTTTGAGCGAAGCAGCTGAAAATCGCCAGGAAAATGTGATCATTTCAGTGAGCATTGGTGATGTCGATGCAGGTTTTATCCGTGAATCAGCTCTTCATAAGGCTGATGAGTTTATCATGCCTGGATCGATTAAAACAATTGCCGAGACGGCTTGGCTACCTAATTGGGCTTTTTCCGTGGATAGATATATGGCGCAGGAACATAAAGAAGCAATTCTAGCAGCACTCCTGAAATTGTCCTCTGACGGAAGAGTACTGCAGGCTATGGGGCTTACCGGCTTTAAAGCTGCTACTGATTCAGATTACGATGTAATGCGCAGACTGATTGAATAGAATGTAGATAATTTGTAACTATGGTTTGTCTGATTATTTCTCGGCTAAAGCCGCTCTACTGGGGAGACGCACCCAAGGAGCAGCTTCAGCCGAGAAAAGCATTCGAGGCAGAGAGTAAGCCAAATATTTAGGCTAATTTTCCCCTGTCAAAACGTTATTTTTAAGTTTAGTGCAGGCCTCGTATAAAGCTGTGTTGATTTTGTGACTGTAAACTCTTTATCAGCGGGAAATTCGATCAGTTAAGCGAAGACTTCGTAATTGGACGTTGGGCCTGGGTTAAAGGTTCAAAGTTCAGGGTTTAAGGTTGTTGGTGCCGGTGAAACAAGGGGTATGTTCTTAACCCTTAACCTTGAACGAGACTCCGTGATAATTTAAAGTAAAATGTCCAGAAAACAGCACCTGTGTTACGATGATTTGACGAAGTCTGTGGTATGTATCAAGTCTTTTAAGTTATAATATCAGGGGCCAGTTAGTTAATGCTCATCCCAAAAGAAAAACCATTTTTAACCGGGTTAAACAGCTATTATCTCTATCTTGATAAGTTTATTGAACATCTACAGGGTGAAATTGGGTCGGGATGTTTTTACTGCCGGTCAGAAGACAAGGAAATATTGGTCTATTTTGATGAACAGGAAATCATTCGATGTATAATACAGGATAATGGAGAACTAGCTCAGAGTTCACAGAGTCTGGAACCTGTCACGCAATCTCTGTCCAGGAAAAATTTTCTTGTAACAATCTATTACCTCGATCCCAGTTCGATATTTTTCTGGGGTCAGATACCTTCCTTTCAACGGGTTAAAACCAAGCTTAAAACGACGGATATTTCTCTACCGGACCTTTTTTTTCGCCTCAGGCAAAAAAAGTTTTCAGGCTTTATTGATGTTAACCTGCAGGGACACAATGACGGCGGCATACTTTTTCTCCACCAGGGAGAGCGCAGGGGAGGCTCTTATTCCTGGGGAACCGGGGGGTTCAGCCATTCTGATGACGATTATAACAGGCTTCTCGGCTTACTGCAGTCCAATGCCGCTACATATGATATAGGGCAGTTCAATGCCGAATCTGTAATCAAGTCAGAATCTGCCCGGGAAAAGTCTTCTATTGTTGTTGAAAACAGGGATTATTTTTCCAACCTGGAAACTGCCTTAAAAGAATTTATCGAGCTGTATTTCGAGGTCGTTTACAAGAAGATCAAGACATCTCCGCTTGTTCAATTAAAACAGAAATTTGTTGATCACCTGGATGAATATTCCGTTCTTGATCCTTTGAAAAATTTCTTTGAACTCTATGAGGACGGAACAGTAGAGTTTGCAGACAATGTGCCCAAGGAGGAAATTGCAGCAGCCATTGTCGACTGTACCTGGAAGGTTGTTGAAGACAATAAACTGCAGAAGAAATTCAGGGCAGCGATAAATAAATGGGCCTATAAAACTGCCCTGGAAGTGCGGGGAATTTATGTTGAGCGTTAGGTGTCAACTGAATTGTGCTATTGGGCAATGCAACTAATTGTTAAGCTAAAACCTAATACTATCTACCTGATACCAAATTTTCCCTTCCTGCCAGTTGACCACAGGCGGCAGAAATATCCGCACCCCTGCTCTGCCGAATAAAAACCGTATAGCCTGCGTCCCTTAATTTTCTCTGGAATTGCAGCACCCGCTCCCTGGACGGACTGGTGTACTGCTGACCTCCCGCTTCGTTCATAGACAACAGATTGATTTTGCATGGAATGTCACGGAGCAGGTTGCCGAGCATACAGGCTGTTGCATCGGAATCGTTAATTCCTGCCAGCAAGGTGTATTCAAACATTATACGCTGTCTTTTTTTCTGTGGATAATTTTTGCAGGCCTCAAGGAGTTCTTCAAGGGGATATCGGTCGTTTATCGGCATCAGGCGGCTACGGGTCTCATTATCCGCGGCATGCAGAGAGATGGCCATGTTTACATTGGTCTGAGTGCCTAATTCCATCATCTGCGGCACCAGCCCGCAGGTGGAGACCGTGATTCTACGAGAGGAAAAATCCAATCCCCGTTGTTCGGTGAGTATAGATAAAGCGCCCAGCAGATTTTTAAGGTTGGCCAACGGTTCGCCCATGCCCATGAAGACGATATTGGTTAGTTTTCTGCCATTCTCACCTTCATGATCCAGTATCCAGTCACGTACTCCACAGACCTGGTTAACGATCTCGGCCCGGGTCAGATTGCGTGTAAAGCCCATGGTCCCTGTAACACAGAAGCGGCAGCCCATGGCACAACCGGCCTGAGAGGAGACGCAGAGTGTGTTGCGGTCCTCTTCCGGGATCAACACCGATTCAATAACAAAACCATCATCCAGCTTGAACCCGAACTTCACCGCGCCATCCCTGGAGATCTCAGTGATGGGATCAGTAAAGCGGCTCATATACGCATGTTCAGCCAGTATTTTCCGAAATTCCCTGGCCAGATCGGTCATCTGTTCAAAGTCGGTAATGGAAGATTTATAAATCCAGGACAGGATCTGACGACCGCGAAAGGCCGGCTGCCCCAGGGATTCAACAAATTCGACCAGTTCATCCTGGGTCAGATTTTTCAGATCGGTTTTCTTTTCGTCAAAGGTCATTATA
>JAUWLT010000088.1 GCA_030613515.1 Desulfobulbaceae bacterium | reverse complement strand
ATTTGGGCATATTCTTTCAGCCAGTCGAGGTAAAACAGGTAGTCTTCATCTGCAAAAAAACATGATTGCCGGTTATTCCCTCGTTGTATGATATGAAGTGGAATGTCGGGCACAATGATTCGGGATCGTCTCGGCATGTTATGATTGATAATACAAATAACAGTGGAACTCAACAAAAAAACGTGGTCTGTCCCCTATTATTTGGTCTGTCCCCTATTATTCAATTATTCATTAGAGCTCCATCGTTCTTGAATCAGCCCTACGCACCCATTTGTAAATCTCCATCACTATTATGATCACCGACGCAACTCCGCCGAGAACCAACCACCTTTCAATTGGCAGGGGGCTCGTCCGCAGAAGGGATTGCATCAAAGGGATCTGTGTGGCCAGCACATAAAAACCGAACGCGATGAGCATGCCCACCATGAGGATAGGATTGTCACGCAACGGAACCCGGAAGGCGGAACGGCTCTCCGAGCGGCAGTTGAGTACGTGATAGAACTGCATAAGCACCAGCAGGGTAAGAAGGTTGTTCCGCGCGACTGCCTCCTCCATGCCGTTATCGAGCATAACGATCCAGGCAACCAGACAGACAAGGCCCATCGTCACTCCGCCAATAAGCACCTGCTCGATCATCTTGCGATCAAAAATGCCCTCTGTGGGGCGGCGCGGCGCGAGTTTCATGACCCCTTTCTCGCCGGCCTCAAACGCCAGGGCTACGTCCTGGATGCCGTTGGTCACCAGATTGAGCCAGAGGATCTGTACTGCAAGTAAAGGCAACGGCAGGCCCATCAGAACCGCCGCGCCAAGCAGGATCAGTTCCGCAGCACCGGTGGAGATCAGCAGCAGCGTTACCTTGCGCACGTTGGCATAAGCGAAGCGGCCCTCTTCGATACCAGCCACAATCGAAGCGAAATTATCATCGGTCACTGTAATCAATGCGGTTTCCTTGGCGATATCCGTGCCGGACCCCATGGCGACCCCGATATTTGCTCGGCGCATGGCTGGCGCGTCGTTGACCCCGTCCCCGGTCACGGCCACGAATTCTCCAGACTTTACCAGTCCATCTACGATATGAAGCTTCTGCTGGGGTGTGACGCGGGCAAAGACACGAATGTGCTTGATGCGTTCAAAAAACTCCGGTGTATCATACGAATTCAGTTCGTCGATCTGTTGCCCGGTGATCACCTGCTCGGGCGAGTCGGCCATACCGAGTTCTTTTGCAATGGCCATGGCTGTGGCCGGATGATCCCCGGTGATCATGATGACCCGGACACCCGCTTCAAGAGATTCTCTTACGGCTTGCTTCCCTTCCGGACGTAGCGGATCGATGAAACCGATGAGTCCCAGGAGCGTGAGGCCCGTCAGGTGCCCCTCATTGAATCCGGAATACTTGTCGGTTGCCGGGAGGGGGGCAGTAGCAATGGCCAGCACCCGATAGCCGGTCTCGGCCAGTTCCTGCGCCTGCCGCAGAAGAATATACTGATCCAGCGGCTGGTTGCCGGAGGCTGTCCGCATGCGTGTGCAGAAGGGTAATATCGCTTCAAGAGCTCCTTTCAGAGCCACGTGCACGCCATCTTTATCACGATACGCCGTAGCCGCATAGCGCCTCTCCGACTCGAACGGAATCTCGCCGACAATAAGGAACCGACCCCGCTCGGTTTCTGAATCGAGCCCCCGTTTGTATGCCAGAGACAGCAGGGCAACATCCATCGCATCGCCGCTGTGCTGCCAACTGCCGTCTTCCTTGGTCAGAGACGCTTCGTTACACAAGACGCCGGCGCGGGCCAGGTCTTCCAGACGGGTCTGCAGCGACTCGTCAAGGATGTCGCCCTCATCACCGCGAATCTTTCCTTCATTATTGTAGCCCTGGCCGCCAACCTCTATTCCTATTCCATCAGGGAATAAAATCCTTTTGACGGTTTGTTGGTTCACCGTGAGCGTGCCGGTCTTGTCGCTGGCGATCGTTGTGCAACTCCCCAAGCTCTCCACCGCCATCAGTTTGCGCACAATCACTTTTCGTTTCGCCATGCGGGATGTCGCAATCGATAGGGCAACCGTCATGGCGACCGGTAAGCCTTCCGGTATCGCCGATACCATCATGGCGACCATGAGGAAGAATACCTCGCTGAAAGACGAGCCCCGTGAAACCAACAACAGACCCAACAAGACGGCAAACACGAGCACAATCACGCTGATCTGTTGGGAAAACCGTTCCATCCTGATAAGCAGCGGCGTCTTGGCGCTCTCTGTTGTCGTGATGGAACTGGCGATCTGGCCGACCACGGTACGCAGGCCTGTGGCGACGACCAGCCCCATGCCGCGACCGGTGATCACCGTGGCACCAGCATAAGCCATGTTCTTCCGGTCACTTACCGAAATCTCCTTGTTCAACACGGTGGTGTTTTTTTCCGCTGGGAGCGACTCACCGGTCAAGAAGGACTCGTCAATCGCTAGATTATTCGTCTGTATCAGTCGCAGGTCTGCGGGTACCTTGACACCCGATTCAATGAGAACGACATCCCCGGGGACCAGTTCTTCGGCAGGCAAAGATTGGCGATGTCCTGTTCGCCTCACTTTGGCCTGAATCTTCAATAAGACCTGCAAGGCATGCGCTTGTTTCTCGGCACGCCACTCCTGCATCGTGCCGATAACAGCGTTCAGGAGAATCACGGCAAAAATAAAAACAGCATCCTTCACGTCCCCTATCACCAAGGAAACGATGCCTGCAATCAAGAGAATGTAGATCAAAGGACTGGCAAACTGGTGCAAGACAACCAGCAACAGCGTGGGAGGTTTTGGCGCCGGCAAAGTGTTCTTGCCAAATTCCTGCAACCGCTCCTCGACTTGGGATTGGCTGAGGCCATTCATATCGGTCTGGAGCTTTTTCTGCGTAGCACCATCGGAAAGGCTATGCCAGGCAATCGAATGGCTATCTATGCCTGCCACCTGAAAATGCGAGTTGCTTTGACTGCTGGTTCTCATCCTGACATTCCTCTGGGTTTGCTTGTATGGCGTCTGGTACGCCTGTCCCAAAAACTGCAAAGCCGACAAGGGACCTCTACGCTTCTCTTTCCGCCAAGACAGAGGGCCTTGACTTGAAGAGCGTACTAACAAGTAATTCTATAGTTTCCTGATAACTACTCTAACCCGAAAGAGTTATCAACGAATCTCCTGCTGCCCCGTCCGTTTCCAGCCGGATATAATTCATCTGGGAGTGATAATTTTACTACGTCGCTTATCGTGAGGACATAACGCTCCGTTTTTATATGGTTTCACCTCCAGCCAAAACTCTTTGAACCAGTTATGAAATGTAAAGTTTCTGACTGAAAAAGCTTTGATTTTGAGCAGTCGTTGGATAAACTTACAAATGCTCATAGGTTCCTCCTTACTCAAATAACTGTGGTGGTTTTTGATATAGGATTGAACCTATGGGCTCTTACATTGTCAATTTTTTACACGCAACCCGCTGAGATTTTTTTTCTGCTCTGACGAGCAAACCGGAGGGCCCATTCTCGCACCAAGAAAAATTTCAGCTCACTTGGTTGCTATTATCAATCTTTTGGGAAACTCGAATAGATCCCTTTTTTCCCACATCTGTTTGCCTATTCATCTTTTTTTGAGAAAAAAATTTAGAAAAGGATTGTGGCGTAAGGTAAGGTGTGAAGCCGAAAGAGGTCGGGAAGGGCAAGATGGAAAAGGAAATCAGCAGACGGTTGTTTCTACAAGGCAGTCTTTCTACTGCAGCTGCTTTCTGCCTTGGATGTGAAGGCAGGAATGCCGAAGCCGAAACGCAGTCTTGGCCTCCGGAGGCAAGGTTTTACCAAAAACTTGCCACAGGCAGGGTAAACTGCCGCCTCTGTTTCCGAAAGTGCATTATTCAAGAAGGCAGGAGGGGGTTTTGCCGGAACAGAGAAAACAGAAACGGCACCCTCCGTTCCTTGGTCTATGGCAGACCGGCGGCACTACAGCTTGATCCCATAGAAAAAGAACCGATGTTTCACAACCTCCCCGGCACCACTATTTTGTGTACCGGCACGGCCAGCTGCAATTTCCGCTGCAAATTCTGTCACAATTGGCATCTTTCCCAGCGAACCTTTGAAGAGCTGGAACCCTACTCCCGAAAAATGTCGCCCGAGGATATTGTCGACAGGGCGGTAAAAAGAGGGGCCGGCCTTTCTTTCACCTATAACGAGCCCACCGTATTTTATGAATTCATGTATGACATCGCCCGTCTTGGCAGAGAAAAGGGCCTCAACACCATATTCCACACCAACGGCGGTATGCAGGCAGAACCCATGAAGGCCCTCCTGCCCCAGATGAAAGGTGTTACCGTTGACTTGAAAGGTTTCACCGCAGATTATTACAAAGACGCGAGCTTTGCCAGTATGACACCGGTGCTCAACACCCTCAAGCTTATTAAGCAGGAGGGGAAGTGGCTTGAGATAGTAAACTTGCTCGTTCCCACTTTAAATGACGATATGAAGCTTATACGGGAGATGTGTATATGGATACGGGAAAATCTCGGCCCTGAAGTACCGGTCCATTTCACCAGGTTCTTTCCGGCGTACAAGATGAAGCATCTTCCTCCCACTCCGGTAAAAAACCTGGAGAAGGCCCGGAAGACAGCAATCGCGGAGGGAATTAAGTTCGTCTATATAGGAAATGTTCCGGGCCATAAATACAACAGCACCTTCTGCCCTGAATGCGGTAAAAAGATTATCAGCAGAACCCATTTTTCCGTACGCAGCGTCAAGCTGAAAAACGGTAGGTGCAAATACTGCAATTATCCGGTCCCCGGTATATGGGATCTTTAACTCTCTCACCTTTCGCAGCATGCCGGTTTGCTCTCCTGGTTATGGGGTTTACCGCCACTGCCGCGCAGATTCTGATAATAAGGGAACTGCTCGTTACCTTTCACGGCAATGAACTCTTTATCGGAGTTATCCTGGGGAACTGGTTACTGCTGGAGGCCATGGGCAGTTACTTTGCCCGGCAAAGGGCTGACCGGGCCAGGAGGCATGTCACCTGGTTTGCCTTGCTGCAAATAGTCATCGGGCTCGGCACACCGGCCAGTATTCTTTTTATCCGCTGCTTCAAGTACCTCCTGCAGATATCAACCGGTGAGATCCTCGGGATTGGTTATGTCTTTTGCGTTTCTTTTCTGGCCCTGGCCCCTCTTGCGCTGTTTGACGGAGTCCTTTTTCCTCTCGGCTGCCGGGGGCTCTCCATGGTGGCCGGGAAAAAAAAAGCCCCGGCCAGGGTCTATTTTTACCAGGCTGTCGGGGCATTTGCGGCGGCCCTCTGCTTTGTCTTTTATCTCATTTATTATCTGAACCCCATTGAGCTGGCCGCCATCATTTTCCTCCTGAACCTTTGTTCCGTTATTTTCTATCTCACTGCAGCCGGCGAGGCAAAAGCTCTGAGAAATACCGCCCTTCTGATTATGCTTCCCTTGCTCATCATATCCTTCTTCCTGGCAGGTCCTAAATGGCTGCACGAAAAAAGTACCGAGATCCTCTGGTATGAACATTCTCTCCAGGCAAGCAAAAATTCCGTCTATGCCAACCTGGCAATCATTAGCAATGAAGAGCAGTACACATTCTTTGCCAACGGCTCACCCTATGCCACGACACCCCAGCCGTTGGCAGGCATTGAGGAACAGGTTCATTTCCCCCTGCTTTTCCATCCCTCGCCGGAAAATATCCTGGTGATAGGCAGGGGCGTCGGCGGATTTATCAGAGAGATATTGAAACATCCGGTAAAAAAGATCCACTATGCAGAGCAGGATCCACTCCTTATCGAGTGCTTTGCCGAGTATGCCACGCCGCTTACCGAATACGAACTGAATCATGACAAGGTCACGATCCACCCCTTTGAAGGCAGGCTTTTCCTGAAAAAGGCGGCCCGTTCATTCGACCTGATTCTCGTCAACCTGCCGGTCCCTTCAACCCTCCTGCTTAACCGCTATTATACCGTTGAATTTTTCGAATTGGCCGGAAAACGGCTCAAGGACAAGGGCATATTTTCCATCAGCCTGCCGGGATCGGAAACATTTCTGGCCCAGGAGTTGAAAGAATTGAACAGAACGATCCATGCCTCCTTGCGGAAAGTCTTTCCCCATGTGCGGCTCATTGTCGGGGCTGAAAACATCTTTGTCGCCTCCAGAGAGATTGATGTTGAAAGGATCGGCCAGGAGGTCCTTACCGGAAGGCTGCGGGCACGAGGAATCACAGGCGGGCTCATTAACGAATGGTATATAGGTTATAAAACAGACAGCAGGAGATTCGGCTCGCTGGAGAAAGAGATCCTGGCCAGTGAGAAAAAAGCGGTGAATCATGACACCCACCCGACAGGGGTTTTTGAAAGCATGGTGTTCCTGAACATGATAGCATCTCCCCTTATGGCCAGAATGCTTGCCACCAGTGCCGACCTGCCATTCACCTTCTGCCTGGGGGCAATCGCCATCGCTGCCATGATCATGCTGGCCGGCCAGTACAGGCGGAAAAGCAGACTTCATCTGTCTGTTGCCATATCCACCACCGGTTTTACCGGTATGTACATGAACATCCTGTTGATTCTGGCATTTCAAATTTTTTATGGCAACATTTACCATTATATAGGTCTAATCATCTCCCTGTTCATGCTCGGCCTTGCCTGCGGCTCCCGTTTCGCCATGCTGCGGCTCAGCACAAGCCTTTTATCAATCGAGTGCGCTATCCTCTTTCATACTGTCTTGGTCTCTCTCTTTTTCTTATCAGAGCCCGGGGCAACACTGCTGTCCCTGGCAGTAATATTTGTCCTGACTTTTTTTTCCGGGACATTAACGGGAATGGAGTATCCCCTGGTCACACATCTCTTTGACCGCTCTTACCGGGCTGTGAGCGATACAGCCGGCAGGCTCTATGCACTGGATCTGGCTGGAGGTTTTTTGGGTGCTCTCACCACTCCGATTATCTTGATCCCTGTTTTTGGCATCAAAAAGTCCCTGCTTCTCATAATAGCTCTCAAGACGGCAAGCCTGCTCCTGGTTTATACGGGGGGAAAGAGGTTTTGTCCATGACGAAACAAAATGGAATACATTGTATACTGAGAGTGGCAGCTGTTTTACTCCTCTTCTTCACTCTTACCTCTTGCCTGAAAACGAAGCCTTTGCAAATGAATGAGAAAGGAAGTGACAATTTCAATATTGGAAAAATAAAAGAGGAAATGGTTCCTCTGGATCTTTCAAGAGATGATTATTCCCCAACACCTTCAGTAACTGAATACTTTAACTATTATGGCCTAAATTTTGATGATATCCGTCATCTCTTCGGAACGTTTAAATCAAATGATAAGGTACTCGCTGCGCATGTTTTTCTTCCGGACGACCCCAAAGGAACAATCTTTTTACTGCATGGCTACTATGACCATACAGGTATCTTGAAGAATTTAATCCGCTCTTGCCTGAGTCAGGGATTTGCAATTACTGTTTATGATTTGCCGGGACATGGACTGTCAACAGGGGAGAGATTTTCCATTAATGACTTCTCTGAATATGTTGATGTACTGAATGATTTTATAAAACTTTGTCAACATGAGTTACCTGAGCCATTCCATCTAATCGGTCACAGCACAGGATCTGCTATAGCCTATGAATATATGAATGCTGCTCAAGATATGATATTTGATAAAGTTATTTTTTTAGCGCCGTTAGTCCATAATTCTCATTGGAATATATCTAAAACCGTTTATTTTTTTGCACAATTATTTACCAGGAATATTCCACGACAGCACCGAGTGAATTCATCTGATCCAAACTTTATAGAATTTGTGAAAAATGATCCGCTTCAAAGGATAATGATAGTTCCAATTAAATTTCTTAAGGCACTGTATGGGTGGGATAAGAGAATCAGAGGCTATGAAAGAGTTCCATATTCTGTCTTAATAATTCAGGGCACTCATGATGTAATTGTTGATTGGAAATACAACATCAACTTTTTAGAAAGAAAAATTAAAAGAATTAAATTAAAATTGATTCAAAATGCAAACCATCAACTGATGAATGAAAATTTGTTTATACAATCAGAAATGTTTGATTGTATAAAACATTATCTTGAGTAATAAAGCGCGGAATGCCAAATGAACATTGGCATGTATGGGCTAAGGCCACTGGCTGGGAGTACGTATATCGCATAGTTAGATACCCTGTGACAGGTTACCTGGCTGGCCTTTTCATCCGGCGACTATGCCTCTGCATCATCCACCTCATGACAACCAGCCCCCAGGAAAAACAGCTTGTCAGCGCAGCCGTTCCCCAAACTTCTCCATCCGTTTAAGCAAACTCTCGGACCGCTTCGCCATACATGGGGAGATAGGGTAACCGGCCCGCTGCAAGGCCTTGGCTGTCCAGACGTTACAGGTTTTGGGCAGATAGTACTTTTCATGGGCTCGATAAAAGTGGCTGTCCCCATATAAGCCAAGCCCAAGATTCACCATTTCCCCCTGCTGACCATAGTCAAAACTGTTGCTGATGAACTCACACAGCATCAAAAAATTTTGGTCTGCAAGAGACAGCCTGATCACATCACTGATCGGGAAATAATCCATAACCTGCCCGTTAAAACCGACCACATGCATAACGCTGGCAGATGGCAGCAAGGCGGCCTTTAAAAGAATGCTGATTTTAAACTCATTGCTTTTAAAAAATTCCTCATCCCCCCAGCTCAGCTCAAAGTACTCATACTCGTTATAAAACCGGCGGACCGGCAAAAGGTGCTCGGGGATTACGGCCGCAGGAATCACTATGCCTGTATGCCAGCCATGACCAACAAGATATAGTGTGATCTTTTTCTCACTCTCCGGGGAGACTTGCTGAAGCGGCGCACAACCTGCACTTGCTAAAACGAACAAGAACAGCAGCAGAAGCAAGCACAGGCTTGACTGTTTCCGCACTATTACTCCTCCGTCCGCTCAGGTGGAAAGCCGACCGGAATCACCGGAAGCGGTTCATGCTCTGCCGGCAGATCAAGAACGCGCTGTACCTCCTGATCATCAAAAGCTCCCACCACAACGGTGCCAAGCTTAAGTGCCACAGCCTGAAGCAAAATATTTTCCGATGCGTGCCCCGCCTCAAGCTGAACATAGCGCCGGGCCCTCTTGCCGTATTTTTTAGCGGTCCGGCGATAGACTCCCGTTATCACGAAACAGGCAGGGGCTGCGGCTATACATTCCTGGTTCAAGGCCGCCTCAGAAAGGGCCAGCCGCTGATCGGATTCTTTATTTAACAACCACCCCTAAAAAGGGTGGGATAAAAGGTGACCCTAAAAGGGTAATCTTATTTAAAAAGATTTAGTTGCTCGATACGTTTGTCCTTCTCTTGTTGCCATTTCACGTATCGGCGCACCTTTTCTTCGTCGAGGCCTACCGTGCTTACACAGTATCCTTTCGCCCAAAAATGTCTTCCCCAGTACCGTTTCTTCAACTCAAGA
>JAUWLT010000244.1 GCA_030613515.1 Desulfobulbaceae bacterium | reverse complement strand
ATACTGAGAAATATCAGGATCATCGAGGATTTTGAATTGAGCACGGATGGTATAGAGCAACTGCTCACCTACCATGCGCTCCTCGCCGATACTGAAACCATACGCATGTACCGGCAATACCAGTTGACCGATGATCAACAGGGAAATAACAGCTCTGCCCACATAATAACAAAACTGTGTTTTCAAACTTGATATAATATATTGATATAGTGTTAAAAAATACATTTTAAAAAACCCTTGCCTACGTCTACTGTTTACAGTTGCCGGTTTACAGCTTTTCCGCCGCCTTGCAGGTAACTGTAAACAGTAAACCGTCAACTGTAAACCTATGTAAACCTGTCACGCCCTGCCCCTGGCAAACTTCTTTTCCAACCAGCCCACACCCATGGATGCAGGAAAGGTAAGCAACAGGTACATGAGCGCAATCGTCACCCAGACCTCAATGGTGAGGTAAGTGGATGCCATCAGCTGTGTGCCCTGGTAGGACAGCTCCTGGATGGAAATAATCGAAACAATGGCCGAATCTTTTATCAGGGAAATAAACTGACCGGCCAGCGGCGGCAGTACCTGGCGCATGGCCTGGGGTAGAATAATATAGCGCAGGGCATGCAGACGGGTCAGGCCAAGTGCATGGGAGGCCTCCCATTGCTGCCGTTCCACTCCCTGAATACCGGCGCGGATAATCTCGGTTATATAGGCCCCTTCAAACACTGCAAGGGTAACTACTGCAGCCAGAAAAGCGGACAGTTGTTCAGGTTTACAAAACAACAGGCCGATGACCGACTGCAACCGCTCTCCGCTGTTTCTAACCAGATCGTCTATGCCTAACAAAAGCGCCAGCTGATCGGCTAAAAAAAAATAAAAGATAAAAATAAGCACCAGCGGCGGCAGATTCCGCATCAACTCCACATAGCTGCGCGACACCATGCGCCAGAACAGGCTCCTGCCGGTCCGGGCCAAGGCCATGAATAGCCCGAACAAAAGGGCAAGCATCCCTGACCAGAGGCTGAGCCGGATAGTGGTCAGCAACCCCTGCAGAAGATAGTTGGCCACCCACCGGCCCGACTCTTCATCATAACGAAAAATATACTGGGGAATAACCGCCCAGTTCCAGTTATAATGAAGGCCGACGGTTACCCGGTAACCGATAAAACCGATAGCCCCGAACAGCAGGGTGAGCAGCGCAGCGTCCAACTGAACGGATGAGCGTCTGGTCCTGATCATTAGAATCCCTGTACTTCTTACCAAACAATATACGTTTTACTGAACCAGATCCTTCCAGTTGCGGCTCAGGAACCAGTATGCATACCGCTCCTCAATCCAGCCTTTGGACTTGACAGTCTCGATCCAGTTGTTAAAGAAGTTTACCGTGTCAAAATCAGCTTTGCGCACACCAAAGGCAATGGGCTCTTTCATCAGCTGCTCGTTATAAGAGACCAGCAGATCAGGAGTGTCGGCAGCCATATGCGCCGGAAGCGGCTGAGAGGCTACCATGGCATGAACGCGACCGTTACGTACCTCCTGAACAGCCGCAGGTTCGTCATCAAAGAGCCGTAATTTCGCCTTGGGGAAATTCTTTTTTGCAGCCAGGGCGGCATTTGATCCAAGCCGAGCAGCCAGGTTGACATCGGGGCTGTTGAAATCAGCAAGCGAAAAGCCCTTACTCTTTTCCACATTAGCCAGAATCCCCTGATTGGAATAATAATATGGGTTGGTAAAATTTATTTTCATGTTGCGCTGAGGGGTAACGCCCATGCCGCCGATGATGACATCAAATTTTCCCGCCAGCAGGGCCGGGATGATACCGGACCACTTGGTGGGCACAAATTCCACCTTCACGCCCATATCCTCTGCCAGCTGTTTGGCAACATCAATCTCAAACCCGATCAGCTCCCCCTTCTTATCCTTCATAGCCCAGGGCACAAACACATCCATACCAACCCGGATGGTACCGCGACGGGTAATCTGATCAATGGTGCTTTCCTTAACCAGTTTCTGCTGCAACTCACCACAGGCGGCCGGGAAGACGATCCCCAGCAGCATGATGGCTACAACCAGTACATGTACAAAGATTTTTCCTCTGTTCATAATTTACTCCCTTTTCCAATTTTTTTTTACATTACAGATAACAGCTATGACAAAAAAACCTGACCATGCATTTCAGAGTATCTGGTCCAGAAAACGTCTGGTTCTCTCCTGCTCCGGCGCCAGAAAAAAATTTTCAGTTTCTCCCTGCTCGATGATGCGGCCATGTTCCATAAAAATAATCCGGTCACTGACCTCCCGGGCAAAACCCATCTCGTGAGTAACCACCACCATGGTCATCCCCTCCCGAGCCAGATTCATCATCACCTCCAGCACCTCGCCTATCATCTCCGGATCCAATGCACTGGTTGCCTCATCAAAGAGCATAACCCTGGGATTCATGGCCAGAGCACGGGCGATGGCCACCCGCTGCTGCTGGCCGCCGGAGAGCTCTGCCGGATAGGCATTAGCCTTTTCCGCCATCCCCACCTTATGCAGCAAATCCATGGTCGTGACCAGAGCATCTTTACGGTTCTTTTTACGCACCAGCCGCTGGGCCAGGCCGATATTATCAGCCACATTCATATGCGGAAACAGATTAAAGGACTGAAACACCATGCCTACTTCCCGTCGGATTTCCAGCCGATGTTTTTCATCATCATCCAGAGGGATGGAATCAACAATGATAGTCCCGGAATCAATCTCTTCCAGCCCGTTCAGGCAGCGCAGAAAGGTGGATTTACCTGATCCGGAGGGACCGATGACCACCAGGACTTCGCCTCTGTCCACCCGGGCGGAAAAATCAACCAGGGCGGGTATCGGACCGGGAAAGATCTTGTTGATGTGCCTGACATCAATAATCAACTCTTTGCGTTTTCCCTCAGCCGATTTCATGCGTATTCCACTTCCTGCCCAAAACGTTTTTCCAGCACATTGACAACCAGTGAAAGACTCAGGGTAATGATCAGGTAGATGGCAGCCACGGTAAACCAGATCTCAAAGGTGAGAAATGTTTCAGCTATTATGGTCCTCCCCTGCATGGTCAGGTCGTACACGGCAATGGTACTGACCAGGGCAGAGTCTTTGATCAACGAGACCGCCTGTCCGGTAAGTGGAGGCAGAATCCGCTTCAGGGCCTGGGGCAGAATAATAGTTCTATAGGTATCAAAAGACGATAGTCCCAGGCTGTAGGCCGCCTCCCACTGGCCACGCTTAATGGAAACAATCCCGGCCCGAAAAATTTCAGAGGCATAAGCTCCTTCAAACAGGCTCAACGCGACTACTGCAGCCGTAAACCGTTCCAGTTCAAAAATGGGGGCCAGCACAAAGTAGAGGAAAAAGATCTGCACAAGCAGGGGCGTATTGCGGATAACCTCAAGGTAAACCCTGGCAATAAGACGGGCTACCCGGGAACCGGATAAACGCAACAGGGCAGTGAGCAGACCGATAACCGAGGCCAGCACAAGGCTGCACCCGGTAATCTCAAGGGTAACCCACAGTCCGTCCAGCAGAGGACCGGGTATAAAGACCCCATCTTCAACAGTAAAAAGATACCTGGGTACCCGGTACCACTGCCAGTTATAGCCGACACGCCCACTGCCGCGCAAAAGCAGCCAGGCCACACCCCCGACCAGCAGACCAAACTTGGCAACATCAATAAGCGATGAATATTTCCTCGACTTTTGAATGATATTCATTGCTGTATCGTAACTAATTTCC
>JAUWLT010000093.1 GCA_030613515.1 Desulfobulbaceae bacterium | reverse complement strand
ATTTTCAGTTTGAAAAACTCTGCATCTCTAATTGGAGTAGTTGTCACGAGTAACATTTTCAATTTTCATTTTGTAAGGTTATAACGGATCTTCCCCTGACTATTTGTTAAAATACTCATATAACTATGTGTGATAGATGAAAATGTACCTGTTTTATGTCGAGAAACTGTAGCCACTAAAAAATGATTTTTTGTGTTTTTTCTTGTCTTTTTTAAACGAGAGCTATATCGTAATTTTTGAAAGTAAAATTAGGAAGATAGGTGTAGCCACTAACATATTTAATGAAACACATATTAACCTTTTGTAATCACATCATATATTTTGTTTTCCCAAAAGGGAAGATCCGTTTGAGTTACTGGTTGTGGCCGGCAGTTTTTTTCCGTCGGGACCGGCAGGCGATTATAGCGGGAGTCGGGGTAGCATTATTGTGTTTTCCGAAAATCATAACGAGGGCGAAGTGGATACCCCCTTCTTGTAAAACCAGATGAGCCTGTGCTCACCGGATAGGCATGAATAGAATTAGCTGATCGGCGGTTCACGGTCAGGCCATGGCTCCGGGTAAAGTTCCGTCAGCCTAAACAACTTTACATCTCTCCCCTGTACACAGATGAGCTGAATGTCCACTTTTGAAAAACGGGCATTTTCAAACAGGGCCTGACGGCAGATGCCGCAGGGTATGGGCAGTACTGTACGGTCATCGGAGGCAATTGCCATGGCCTCAACAAGCGGGTCACCATGGACGGCAGCATTGACAAGGGCAACCTGTTCCGCATGCAGGGTAAGAGAGTGGGTTGGAGAAAACAGGTTAATCCCCTTAAAAAAACTGCCATGCACAGTATAGACACAGGCGCCGTAATTTCTGCCCAAGGCGGTGGTACGCCCTGTAGCGGCCACTGCTTCCTGCGCAGTATCAATAAGTTCGTTCAGTATGTCTTCATCGAGACAAACACCCGCTTTGAGCTCCATCCTCCCTCCCTCCCCTGCTCTATCAGTCGACTACGCGCTTACGCGCAAAAAAGGTGACTGCCCCCTACAGCTTCTCTAACCCACATTTTTTAACAGGGCAATGGCTTCGATTTCGACCCTTGCGCCCAACGGCAGCGCTGCAACTTCCACCGCACTGCGGGCTGGAGGATTATCAGGAAAGAACTCAGCATAGATCTCGTTCATAAGCTTGAACTCTCCCATATCCTGCAGAAAGACGGTGGTTTTCATGACGCTGTCCAGCCCGGCACCGGCAGCTTCCAATACTGCCTGCAGATTTTTCAGCGACTGGCGGGTCTGATCTTGAATATCACCTTCCGCCAATTTTCCTGTGGCCGGCTCCAGGGGGAGCTGCCCTGCAGTAAAAACCATTTGATCAGTCCGGGTTCCCTGTGAATATGGTCCTACTGCTCCAGGGGCATTATCGGTTTGGACAATTTGACGTTTCATTGAAATATCTCCTCGTTAATTTTTTCTTTTACTTCCCAGTGGCAACTGAAGAAGTAATGTTGAAATTTTACTCAACTGTCTGCAGTCAAATTCCGGCATAACCTGCAAAATCCTCCGGGCACGGTGCCGGAAGACCAGTACACCTTGCCCTGCTTGTAATCCACAAACCAGTAGCCGGTAGGAGTGCGACGAGCTGCAACAAAAATAAACGGCTGCTCTTTGGAAAAACAGGGGTGCAGGTATACACCTTTGGCATTTGGGCTTGTCTCCATAAGTGACATGGCCTCTTCCAGAGTTGGCATCCGCCAGTCATGATACCCCGCAAAGCTCTCTGTATTCACCTGTTCTATCCTCTGTTTCATGGTGCGGATTGAACAGAGATCCAGCCCGATCCGCTGCCACATCAGTGCTGTCCGCTCATCAACAACCGTGAGGCCGTCACCGGTGTCTGCCGGCACATTATGAAATGCCCCCTGCGGATTCAGTTTTGCATCATAAAAATTCCATTGTGCCAGCAGTGGACCAATCTGATCATCATCCAATGAGCTATTCTCTGCAGGCAAAATAACCCTGGTGTCGCTGAAACCGTTTTCTCCCAGACGCGGAAGATTCTCTCCCATATCTTCCCGGGCAACACGTTCCTCATTGGCAGGAATGAGAAAAGGGCTGTCTTCCGCCTGAATCACCTCGGCAAGCAGCCAGTCCTTTAACGCGTTGTCAATGGGGTAATTATCTCGGGAAGATGGCGTGCCGCCCTGGCTTACAATGCAGTTAACCAGCATTTTCTGCGGAGCCTTGATCTCTGCCAGAATATTAACATGCCGGACACCTCGTTCCATAAGATAAAGCCTGGGCTCATCACCCCAGTTATCTATAAAAAAATAACAGAGTCGTTCACTGGTGTTAGCCAGTTCCTCACGCAATCCCTTGGCGGTAAATGTGCAGAACGCAAGGTCAGGGGTCATCTCCCACTCAATTCGTACCCCTGTAGAATCACTCAGCTTTAGTTTATTGAACATCCCCATGCTCTTCCCCCGGTTTTCCACTGCCCGCACTCGATAAAACGAAAATTTTCCCTGTCATATCAAGAGGATCACACCTCTTAGTGAGAGGCACCAGGAAACCCTGCCGCCTTCCTTTTCCGCAGTCGCTTGAACGTAAACGTAGCTTCATTGAAGGGTGTACATTTGAGTGCATCTTATTGTTCACCCTGCAAGGTAACGCAAGGTAAGACAGTGAGTCAACTATTATAACAAATAATGTAAAATCAAAGCATTAAAAGAAAGGATAATCTGGAAAACCAAAAGAATCGGACCTTTTTCGGGGAAAAAGAATAAATCATACTACGCCTGATGTGGGCAAGCTATACAGGCTTGCCGGAAAGACACGATATAATATATTGAAAACCAGTTTGCAGGAAACAGGTTTTCTGATAAAATAAAAAGTTTATTCAGGAAATATGAGAAAATGCGATATGCTACATACAGAGACACGGCCAGAGCTGTCACTTTTACTTGATGAACTCAATGCGGCAGAGCAGCAGCGCCTGTCACCCCTTGCCTGCCTGAGCCGGGACGGGGTCCGCCGCAGGACAGAGGAGTTGCAGGACCACAGACAGTCCTTTGCCCAGGATGCCGACCGTATCCTGCACTCAAAGGCCTATACGCGTTATATTGACAAGACTCAAGTTTTTTCGCTCATTGACAACGACCATATTACTCACCGGGTGCTGCATGTGCAGATGGTGTCCCGCATTGCCAGGACAGTGGGGCGTTTTCTGGGGCTTAATGAGGATTTGATTGAGGCTATTGCCTTGGGTCACGATATCGGCCACCCGCCCTTTGGCCACGAGGGAGAGCGGATACTGAACCGGCTCTGCCGCCAACATGGGCTGGACGGATTTCAGCACAACATCCAGTCGGTACAGTTCCTGGACCGGTTTGAGAAAAAGGGGGCGGGCTGGAACTTGACCCTGCAGGTACTTGACGGTATCCTCTGCCATGATGGAGAGGCGCATGCCACCAGACTGGTTCCGGATCGAGACAGAGATTTTGCATCCTTTGACCGCTTGATGGCCGCGAAAAGCAAAGATCCCATGCATAAACTCGTGCCCATGACCCTTGAGGGCTGCGTGGTTCGCTTATCGGATTGTATTGCCTATATAGGCCGCGATATAGAAGATGCCATTGAGTTAAAACTTATCGACCGCAGTGAGATTCCGGAGCAATGCGGCAGGACTCTCGGTATCAGCAACGGCACTATTGTCTACACCCTGGTCACGGATCTCATTGGAGGCAACGCGCGGGTACGGGATGCGCACAAGGAGGATACGGATCAGGATTATGTCGGCTTTAGTGAGGAAATCGCGTCCCTGTTACTTGCGCTGAAAACATTCAACTATGAGCGAATTTATACGAATTCCGCCTTTCAGCCGGATTTTAAACGAATTCATGTATGTTATGAACAGCTCTTTGACTATTATATGGGCCGGATGGCCCATGACTCCACTGCAAGTGAAATGGGGCTGAGTTTTTTACATTCCATGTCTGCCGCTTATATTAAAAACCATTCCCCGGCCGCCATTGTACGTGACTACCTTGCCGGTATGACCGATGATTTTTTTCTGCGTCAGGCAAAAACATGTGGCTGTGATATCCCGGAGCGGACATGCTTACCAAACTGAAACTTTTTCTTCCCGGTGAAAATATTATCTTGCTCGTTACCGCTGCCCTGATAGGGTTGCTGGCCGGAGTTGCGATTATTGTATTTCGGGAAGCGGTTGAACTGGTTCACGAGTTTGTTTTTGTGCAGGGCTATGAACTGCTCCGCATCGGGGAGGGGGGCTGGCGCAGATTTTTGCTTCCACTTATCCCCATGTTCGGCATGGTCCTGCTTATTCCCCTGTCGCTGCTGTTTCCAGGCAAGGTAAACGGCTATGGTTTTACCAGGTTCCTGCACCGGGTGAACCTGGAAAACGGTGTGATCAATGCCAAGAACATCTTCATCAAGATAGCTGCCACCGCCATTACCATCGGTTCGGGCAACTCGGCCGGTGTGGAGGGACCCATTGCCCAGATCGGCGGCGCCCTGGGTTCCCAGGTCGGCCAGAAATTCCGGGTTTCCGGTGCCCGGATAAAGGTCTATATTGCAGCTGGTTCCGCCGGTGCCATTGCCGGTATCTTTAATGCTCCCATTGCCGGAATCTTTTTTGCCGCCGAGATTGTCCTGCTCGGCACTTACGAGATCTCCTCTTTTGCAGCCCTGGTCATTGCCTCAGCCATGGCCACCGTAGTTTCACGGGCCTATTATGGAGAGATCCCGGCCTTTCCTATTCCTGACTATCATATGGTCAACCCCTTTGTAGAGATGCCCCTGTATGCGATTATGGCCTTGATCTTCGGGCTGCTGGCGGTTGTTCATATCCGGTTTTTTTATTTTGTCAGGGATAAATTTCAGGACCTGCCCATTCATGCACAGATTAAGCCCGTTATTGGCGCATTCATGGTAGGCAGTATCGGCATAGTGTTTCCCCAGATTATGGGTGACGGCTATGAATTTATTGAACTGGCCTTGGCCGGACACGGTATTATATGGCTTATGCTGGCCCTGATTGCCATGAAATCCATTGCAACGGCAATCACACTGGGCGCCGGCGGCGCCGGCGGCGTGTTTGCGCCTTCCCTGTTTATCGGAGCCGCGGCAGGTGGTGCCTTTGGTGCTGTTGTGCACTATCTGATGCCGGAGTATACGGCAAGCTCGGGTGCCTATGCCACCATTGGTATCGGCGCATTTCTGGCAGCTTCTACCCATGCCCCCATGACTGCCATGTTCCTGCTCTTTGAGATGACCGGCAATTACAAGATTATTGTGCCGATAATGCTTACCGCCATCATGGCAACGGTGACTGCTTCTAAATTTTACCGCGATTCCATTGATACGGTGGATTTCACCCGCGAGGGTATTGATATTCATGAAGGGCGTGAAGTGGCCATCCTTAAATCCATCCGGGTCGGTAAGGCCCTTACCGAAGAGGTGGATTTTATCAGCGATACAGCCAATATTAATCAGCTGCTGGAGTTGTTTGCCATGGCCAAGGATTCATTTTATTTCCCGGTCATCAACCATACCGGCAGGATGGTGGGCGTGGTGTCCATGCAGGATGTGAAGACCATCCTGCACGATGAAGAGCAGCGTGTCTGTTTCCTGGTTGGTGCCATCTGCAGTCATGATGTTATCAGCATGACCCCTGATGATAACCTTTATGAGGCTATGCAGCTCTTTGACGTCAAAGGTCTTGAAGAGATCCCGGTGGTGGAGAGTAAGGAGGACCCCTGGGTGCTGGGTATGATCAAGCGGAGGGATGTCATTGCCGCCTATAATCACGAGGTACTCAAGCGGGGCATCAGTGAAAAGGCCGAAAGTATCCGAGTGCTCTGCTCAGCATCCTGAAAACAGTTGATAGTGGATAGTTGAGAGTGGATAGGTGAATATTACCCTGTTTTCATTTGGATTTAAACACGGCTATGCCGAGGCCGACACGGTCTGGGATGTCCGGTTCCTGCCTAATCCTTATTGGGTGCCGGAATTAAGAGCCCATACCGGACTTGAAGCACCGGTGGCAGCTTATGTACTGGATAATAAGACCGGCCGTCGGTTTTTGCTCCATTTTGAACCTTTTCTTTCCTTTATTCTGCGCAGTCATAAGGCTGCCGGGCGTAAGGAGATCACCCTGGCTGTCGGTTGCACCGGCGGACGTCACCGTTCTGTTGCCGTTACCGACCATCTACAGAAAATTATTGTGGATATGGAGTTTGAACTTAAAGTATATCACAGGGATATTACAAGAGAGTGAACAAGGTTTAAGCAGTCAGCAGTCAGGTATCAGCTGACACCTGACACCTGATACCTGATACCTAAAGTAGGTACATCAAATAAGGAGGTACATCATGAAAGATCTACTCAAAAATGTTGTTTATGCCGGTGTTGGAGCTGCCTTTCTTACCCGTGACAAGATTGAAGAGGTACGGGGAGAGCTGGTGAACAAGGGGAAGATGACCAAGGATGAGGGAAAAGAGTTTGTTGACGACCTGATCAGGAGATCAGAGTCTGCCAAGGATCAGCTGGAACTGTGGCTGACCCGCCGGGTGGAAGATCGAGTCAATCAACTCAACCTTGCCACCACTGATGAGGTCGCGGATCTTCGCCGTCAAATCGAAGAGCTGCAGGTAGTCATCAATAGAGAGAGCGGTGAATAAGGTCCTGATCTGATGTTCAGTATCAGACAGCTTGGTGCCGTCAATCGAACCTATCGGCACCTGAACCGGTATCAACGGATCCTGCGGGTTCTGTTCAAGTACGGCTTTACCGACCTGGTTGATCGTCTGCACATTGACCAGTACCTGGAAACAGGTCTGAAGATGATCAACCGCAAGCCGCGGGAAGAGCTTGACCGCCATTCTCGACCGGTACGACTACGCATGGCCCTTGAGGAGCTTGGGCCGACCTTTATCAAGTTAGGCCAGCTTCTCTCCACCCGCCCTGATTTTATTCCACCCGAATATTTAGACGAACTGGCAAAACTCCAGGATAGTGTGCCGCCTTTTCCCTATGATGAGGTACAGCAGATCTTCCAGGAGGAGTTCGGGCGGGATCCGGCTGATATGTATGAGTATTTTGACTCCCGGCCCCTGGCTGCAGCCTCCATCGGTCAGGTTCACCATGCCAGGCTGAGTCATAGTCAGATAAGGGCTGGAGAGCAAAAACCTCGTGATGTAGTGGTCAAGGTACAGCGACCCGATATTGAAAAACTGATAGCCGTTGATCTGGAGATTCTGGCCCATATTGCGAGGCTGATGGAAGAGCACCTGGAAGAAGTGCAGGGGCATCGGCCCTCTGCCATTGTTCATGAATTTGCCCGCAGCCTGTCCCGGGAAATCGATTTCACCATAGAGCTGTCCAATATCCAGCGTTTTGCCCGCCAGTTTGAAACCAACACCGAGATCCATGTGCCTGAGGTTTACCCCTCCCTGTCCACTGAGCGTATCCTGGTGCTGGAGCGGATTGAAGGGATCAAGGCCTCTGATGTCGACACGCTCAAGAGTCAGGGGTATGACCTGCCTCTGGTGGCAGAAAGGGGCGCCAACCTTGTCATGGAACAGATCTTTGTGCATGGCTTTTTTCACTCAGACCCGCATCCGGGTAATATCTTTATCCTGCCTGAAAATGTGACCTGTTTTATTGATTTCGGCCAGATGGGCAGACTTTCGCTCAAGGACCGGGAGGACTTTGCAGATCTTGTACTCAGTCTTGTTTCAGGAAATGAAACTAAAGTTGCAGCCGCTGTGTTGAAAGTAACCATCCAGCAGGGTGAACTGGATCAGGATGAACTGGCCCTGGACGTGGGTGATTTCATGGATCGCTATCTGTACCTGTCTCTGGGCGAATTGAAGGCCGGAAGAATACTGCATGACCTGTTGGAACTCGTCAGCCGCCATAAGCTGTCGTTAAAACCCAATCTCTACCTGATGCTCAAGGCCCTGACTACGGTGGAAGGAGTGGGCTTGATGCTTGATCCCGACCTTGAGCTTATCGACCTGGCCCGGCCCTTTATGAGAAAGATAAAGGTCGGTCGGGTTAAACCGCGTCGCCTGGCCGATGAAGTTGGTGAAACCGGAAACCAATACCTGAGCCTGTTCCGTGATCTGCCTGGGGAAGCCCGCTCCATCCTTGAGCAGCTTCGCCGGGGCAAAATGAAGCTTAAGCTTGAGCACCGTGGACTGCTGCCAATGGAACAGTCCCTTGACCGGGTATCTAACCGGGTTTCCTTTGCCATTGTGCTGGCAGCCCAGCTTATCGGCTCGGCTCTTATTGTTCTCTCCGATATCCCGCCTCACTGGCACGGCATTCCCGTCATCGGTCTGGTCGGCTTTCTGGTTGCCGGTATCATGGGCTTCTGGCTGCTCATTTCCATCATTCGTCACGGCAAAATGTGACGTAACAGTTCACCAGGGGCTACCTTGTTCGGTTAACCTCAGACCTGTAAGAGTTCAGCAGTGCCTTAGATTCGGAGTCTACGCTACCTGTTCATTCGGAGTCTCGTTCCTCACTTACCTGGGACTGTGAAGCGTACTTGTGCTACTCGAGCAGGCCATGTAAGCGAGTATGCGAGACTCCGAAATGAACGAAGATGAGGTGCTACTGAACTCTTACGATGTGACCGTTTCCCTCTGAACAGTAATTCATTTTTTTCCTTCTCCTTATTGATATTCCATCGAAAACCTGATAGTTTTTTAAAAGGTAAAATTTACTTGGCAGGCACCCTGTCTGCTTGAATAATAGAGGAGGAAGATGATGATGCGGAAGATGATTACCCTGTGTCTAACTGTTGCGTTGCTTGGTTTCAGCGGCCACGCTATGGCCGGTGGCGGCCAGAATTACCCCAATGGTGCAGAGGCCTTTCTTGCAGGCGCGGTTCCACCCCCAGGTTTTTATTTTCTTGACTACGTGTATTACTACAATGCCGACACCATGAAGGATGATAACGGTGATGACATTGAAGCCTTTGATGATGTCTCGGTAGTTGCCAACGTGTTTCGTTTCCTGTGGTCAACCG
>JAUWLT010000134.1 GCA_030613515.1 Desulfobulbaceae bacterium | reverse complement strand
CATGTCACCAAAATCGAGCAGCACCCAAAGTCCCTCCTGAAGTCCCTCAGAATGTTTGCTGCTCACCCGTTTGGAGCGTAGCGCCGCCTCAATGGCCTCAGCCAGCCCCTGTACATGACGGGTGGAACGACCGCTCATGATCACAAAATAATCAGTAAACGAGGACAGACCCCGTACATCCAGCACTACCAAGTCTTCAGCCTTGGTATCCAGGGCCACTCCGGCACAAATCTCAGCCAGTTCCAGACCGGATCGTTCCCGGTGTTCTTTTTTCAGTTGTCGCATGTTTTGGTTCCGAGTTCCGAGTTCAAGGTTCAAGGTTCACCAATGCGGCTCCAGCCGCCAAACTTACACCTTATACCTGACACCTTATACCTTATACCTTTCCCTTACGCCTGTTTTTTCCTTGCCCTTTTCTTGCGGGGTGGAAACTCAAAACTCAGTTTTCCCTTATGATCAAGGAGCAGGTAGGCATCAAAGGGTCGTTTTTTCTTGGAAATAAAACCATTGATCAACTCGGTTTTACCGTTTGTAAGGAGCTGCTCGATATAATCCGGATCAATGCGGCGCCCCAGAATAATCTTACCAATACGCAACCCTTTCTTCTTGTCACCCTCAATGGCTGATTCGGACATAAAGGCCATGGGTGTTTCATAGACCCTGGTGTTGTCCACTGGCGACAGCCCAAGCGGTTCCTGCTTTTTGATTTCCGCCAGATCAAGGTCAGCGGTGGAATCGGCAAACTGGAAATCCACCTTGGACTCACGAATACGTACCGAGGCGGTAAAGGGTTTCCCCTTTTTTGAACGGAAATCACTGTACGGTCCAAGGGTCTCGCCCCGGATCAAACGCACAATCTCCTCCTCCTCCATAATCCGACCACCTAACACTTTACGGATCATCAACGTGTTATCTTCCGACTCGTAGGCCGTGGCAGTCTCATAAAACCTGCGGTCCTCCACCGGGGAAAACGGAGCCTCCCGCCGAACCGGACCATCACCTCCTTTCACCTTTGTCACGATTTCGGCCGTTTTATCACGGATTTCGTGCATGAACTGTTCGCGGGTCATGGTTCCTTTTAATATCTGACTGAGCTTATACTCCCACTCACCTGTGAGTTCCGGCGAGGCCAGCACATCAATCTCCCGGGCCTCCAGCAGGGCAAGCAGTTCAAAGGCCTTGCCGGTGGGGACCAGTTCCCGCTGTTCACGGACAATATATTTCTCACCCAGTAATTTTTCGATAATAGACGCCCGGGTAGCCGGAGTGCCCAGACCACGTTCCTTCATGGCCTCGGCCAGTTCCTCGTCATCGATCAGTTTGCCGGAATGTTCCATGGCAGACAGCAGGGTTGCCTCTGAAAAACGGGGCGGCGGCTTGGTCTCGTGTTTCTGCTGATCAATTTCCCGGCAGAAAACCGGCTTTCCCTCGGGCAAAGCCTGCAGGGTCGTCGCATCCCCTGCCCCCGCCTTTGCCCCGTAGATTGCCTTCCAGCCCGGCTCCACCAGGATCTTTCCCTCAGTAAGAAATGTCTCCTGCCCAACCACGGACAGACGGCGAGTTTTATAAAAAACCGCAGCCGGAAAAAACACGGCCAGAAACCGCTGCACGATCATCTGGTAGATCTTCATCTCCGGCTCACTCAAATTTCCGGGCAGGCCGGCGGTTGGAATAATGGCAAAGTGATCGCTGATCTTCTTGTTGTTAAAAATACGTTTGGACTTTTTCAGGTACCCTTTCTGCAGGGCCTCGCCGGCAAATCTGCCATACTGCCACTGCTGCTGGCGCGCCACTACCTTTTTGACCGTGGGCAGGTAATCTTCAGGTAAACAGCGGCTGTCGGTACGAGGATAAGTAATCACCTTATGACGCTCGTACAGGGCCTGGGCAAGGCCCAGTGTGTTTTTAGCTGAAAAGCCGAACCGTGAGTTGGCCTCCCGCTGCAGCAAGGTCAGGTCGTAAAGAGACGGTGCGGACTGGCTGGATTTTTTACTGGTCTCCTCGACAGTAGCCTCTTTGCCGGTACATTTTGTCACAATGGTAGCAGCCTTGTCCTTATCCCATATTCTATTCCGGCGACCATGGGGAGAGGCAGGATCTTTTTTAAAGCCGGTATCGATCCATACCCCTTCATAGCTGGTGGTGTTACAGTCAAAGGTGGCATGCAGTTCCCAGTAATCGGTGGGCCTAAAGGCACGCCGCTCTGTCTCCCTCTTGACCAGCAGCGACAGAGTCGGGGTCTGCACCCGGCCACAGGGAGTTTTGCGAAAACCACCATGGCGAGAGTTAAAACTGGTCAGGGCCCGGGTGGCGTTGATACCGATCAGCCAATCCGCCTCGGACCGGCATAAGGCCGTATCTTCAAGGGGCAACATTTCATCATTTTCTCGCAGGTTCGACAACCCCTCACGAATGGCGTTTAAGGTCATGGATTGCAGCCAGAGCCTGCGGATAGATTTTCCGGCCACAGATTTTGTAAAGGCCTTTTTAAGAATGTATTTAAAAATCAGCTCCCCTTCGCGTCCGGCATCACAGCCATTGACGATCACATCCACATCCCGACGGCGGATCAATTTGCTCAACGCATTGTACTGGCTTTTGGTATTGGGCAGCACGGTCAGGGGAAACGTTTCCGGCAAAATAGGGAGGTTGTCCAGGCTCCACTTCTGGAATCTGGGGTCAATTTCTTCGGGATAGCCAATAGAGACCAGGTGACCGATGGCATAAGAAACAATATAGTCATTGCTTTCATAATGCGTCTTGGATCTTTTAAAGGTGCCGGGCAAGGCCTTGACAATGTCAGCGGCCACACTTGGTTTCTCGGCTATGATGAGTGTTTTTCCCATTTTTATCTCAATTCAACACAAATTTATAAATATCATAACGCTATTACTCCACCACAGAGGACACAGAGTCCACAGAAAAAAAAATCTCTGTGTCCTCTGTGGTTAATCAAAAAACTGATCAGCGACCCAACTTACACGGTAGCAAGAAATTCAAGGAGTGCAGCATGCCAGTTGTCCGGTTGGTCTTGGTAACAGGGATGCGGTGCGCCTTCAAGAACCAGCCGCTTTGCACCCTTGATGGAGTTCAGCAGGATGTCACTGTTGGCTAGAGGAGATATCTGGTCATCACCGCCCCAGACAATAAAAACGGGCAGGTTAATTTGAGAGAGCCTGTCTTTATTTTCTTCAACCCCAACTGTCCCGACCAAAATCAGGCCGCCCAAGATACCGGGATGGTTGAGGGCAAACTCCAAGGCAATACGTCCACCCATGGAGGGGCCAATCAGCACAGGCCGTTCCAGTTCGAGTTCATTGATAAAATCTGCCAGTACTTTGTCCTGGTCAGCCTCGCAGGCAGGGGAACCACCGAAACCAGGCATGTCAAGGGCCAGCGGGTGATGGCCTGCTGTTGCCAGTTTTTCCAGGGTGCCGAATTCCTGCCAGCTTGCTGCTTTAAATTTCATACCGTGCAGCAGGATCACATCCCTGCCTTCCGGATTTCCCACCTCAAGAAAGTGCAGGCGACAGGAAACAGTGTCAATATCTTTTGAAATAATATCAGTCATTTTTACACACCAATTCAAAATTTATACAATTAAAAACCAGATAATCTACTAAAGGGTGCCTTGAATAATTAGATTTTTCGTTCGAGGTCAAGGAACAGGAAAATTAAAAAGCGCAGCATATTAGTTATATGTGAGCATTTTTCATTTTTCTGTGACGCAGAGATCGGGCGAAAAATCAATTATTCAAGGTAGCCTAAAATCAGGAGACAAAAAGTAAGCGACATCAACGTCTTTGTCAATGGCAACAGTAAGGAAGACGAACAGGGAAAAGGATTTGTCAACATCATCACAGGATGGCTGCATGACGCGATCAGGTGAACGTAGACTCCGATGCCTGCGGAAAAGTTACCGCAGGCATCCAAGTGATATTTTGAAAATCTAATCCAGCACGCACACAATCATGTACCTGCCTCCTGTGGGCTGCCAATCCCTTACGGATACCTTATGCATGTGTCACTGCAGAGTCAGGGTTTGGCTGAGTTCCTTTTTTTTTCCTCGGCAAGCTCCTTTTTCTTGGCAGCAAGATCTCTTAACAGGCCACGATTCGCATCCTGCAGTTTTTGCACCCGCTCCTGTTGCTCAGAAATTGTGGTGAGCAGAAGATCCTTGTTTATCTTCCAGTGATCCAGCTTCTTGTTCATCTCTTCAAGATCCGCATTCTTCTCTTCAACCATCAGCTCAAAACCCATTACCTGCGCGCGTAACGCCTCGTACTTGCGGGTAAGATTTGCCTGGTTGAGAGCAGCTACTTTTTCACCAAGATCGCGAATGGACAACACGGACTCCTCCAGTTTTCCCTGCAGCTCCTGATTAATTGATTCAGCTTGTGCAAGCTTTTCCTGTAGCTCATGGACAGACGATTCACTTTCAGCCAGCTTTGCCTCCACTTCTTTCGCTCTCTCTACTCCCTGTTCAGCAGCAGCAAGTTTTTCCTGCAATTCCCGGACAGATGATTCCATTTGGGCAAATTTTCCCTGTAATTCTTGTGCGCTCTGTGGTCCCTGTTCAACAAGAGCAAGCTTTTCCTCCAACTCCTGGATAGAGGATTCACTTTTAGCCAGTATCACCTGTAGTTCTTTTGCTCTCTGTGCTCCTTGTTCAGCAACAGCAAGCTTTTCCTGCAGCTCATGGACAGACGATTCAATTTTGGCAAGCTCTGCCTGCAGTTCTTTCTTTTCCTGTGTTTCCTGTTCAACAGGAGTGAGCTCGCTCTTTATCCACACCCTGGAATTATAATTCCCTTTTACCTTTGCCCTGGTTTCTGCCAGTTCTTCAGTCGCAGCAACAAGCTGTTGCTTTTGCTTATGAACAGCACCTTCAGCTATAACAAGTTTTTCCTGCAGTTCCTGGGTAGACGATTCAGCTTTCGCAAGTTTTGCCTGTAGCTCTTCCGTGCTCAGCACTCCCGGTTCAGCATGACCGACCTCGCTCTTTATCCACATCATGGAACGCTGTTTTTTTATCTTCGCCCTGGTTTCCGCCAGTATTTCTTTCTCAGCAGCAAGCTGCTGCTCTCTCGTCTGCAGTACAGCCTGCAAATCAGCCACCTGCTGCTGCAGGGCATCAATCTGCTGCTGGTTGTTACTCGTTGCCACGGCTGGTGAATTCTTCATCTTGTTGATCTGTCCGGCCAGGTTATCTTTTTCCCGGGTCAGGGCAGCAACAACAGCATCACCTTTAGAAATTTTTGCTTCAAAGGCTTTGTTAGCCTTGCGCAATTCGACCAGATCATTTTGTGCCTTAGTCAGTTGCTCTCCACTCACCTGCACTGTTTCCTGCAACTTGGCGGCTTCAGTCTCAGTCTGCGCCAGCTGGGCAATTGTTGTCTCCAACTCCTGCTTGGCCCCCTTCTCCGACCTGTTCCCTGTTTGCCCCCACAAGAAACTCAGAACCAATATTATCGCCAATATCCCAATAACCAGATTTTTGTTCATAGCCAACTCCTATTTGTTGAAATCATCTTGACCAAAGGCATAGCCGTACTTTGGCAAGCAACCGCGCGTACCTCAACACAATGTTGGGCAGGAAGGGGCAAGGTACGGCTGGGTCTGATAAAAACGCTTCCCGCACAGACAGACATTAAAAAAAATGGTCTGCTTTTTTCCGGATGTAATCATCTATAGTAACAGATCACGGGGTTCATAACTATACGGTTTTTCATACCGGAAAAATATAAGGTACACTGACCAGAAAGCCCCAGGCATGCGGATTGACAAGGCTAACAGTAAAAAGAGACTGAAACCAGTCAGTCAATGACCAGCACCTTTGCTCCCCGAACAGCACCACTCTTCAGATCAATTAATGCCCTGTTGGCCTCTTCCAATGGATAGACCTCAATCTGCGGACGGATATCCAGTTCTGCGGCTAACTTCAAAAACTCACGCACATCAGACCGACAGACATTGGCAACCGACTTGATCTCTTTTTCCAGCCAGAGATGACGGGAATAGTCAAGACCAGCCAGCAGGTCTCGGTCAGTATCTTCCTTGCGAATGGCATTGATCACCAGCCTGCCCCCCGGCCTGAGGTGTTCCATGGCTGCAAGCACCGGTCTCCAGACCGGGGTGGTATCGATAACAGCCTGCAGACCAGTGGGCGAGGTATCTGTCGTATCACCAGCCCAGGCGGCGCCCAGGTCCATAGCAAACTTTTGCTCCAAAGGATTCCGGGCAAAAATAAAAATTTCGGAATCAGGATACAAATGGCGGGCCAGCTTGAGGACCAGGTGGCCGGAACTGCCAAAACCGGTTAAGCCAAGGGGCTCGCCATTGCGCAAAGCGGTAAGCTGCAGGGAGCGGTAGCCAATGGCTCCGGCACAAAGCAGGGGGGCGGATTCGATGTCATCCAGCGGCTCAGGAATAGGACATGCAAAATCCTCCGCTACAACCATGTACTGTGCATAACCACCATCCGCGTCCCGGCCCGTGGCCCGGAAATCCGCACAGAGATTTTCCAGTCCACGTTGACAAAAATCGCAATGACCACAGGCGGAAAAGATCCAGGCAACCCCGACCCGGTCTCCGACAGAGTGGGCAGTCACCCCGATTCCGCAGTACTCCACCCGGCCTACAACCTGGTGACCTGGGATTACCGGCAACTCAGGCGGCGGAGTCCGCCCTTCTATCTCATCGAGTTCAGTATGGCAGACACCACAGGCCCGGACCCGAAGCAGAACCTCGCGCGGACCAGGCGAGGGAATTTCCCGCTCACAAAACACAAGAGGCTCAGGGTTGTGCTGCAGATCAGTGATGGTCTGCAGCTCCTGAGCCTTCATATTTCCTCTGTGGGCCGCCAATGCCCTATGACTTTACTGCTGCTGTACCGGAGTCTGAATAAGCTGCTCGTTCAGGTCGGCAAGCTCCTGATTCTTGGCAGCCAGCTCTTTCAACAGTTCCCGATTCTCGTTCTGCAGTTCCTGCAGTCCATCCTGCTGCTCAGTAATCCTGGAAAGCAGAACATCCATATTGACCTTCCAGTGATCCAGCTCCTTACTGGTCTCTTCAATGGTCGCATTCTTCTCTTCAATAATCTTTTCAAG
>JAUWLT010000083.1 GCA_030613515.1 Desulfobulbaceae bacterium | reverse complement strand
GTCATTTAAAGTAACATTTTGTGCCTGTGGCACTGGTGGCAGGATAGGCAAAACTCAACTACCGTAATGCTTGGCGGTATTGACGAAATAATTCCAGCCAGGAATTATGTTAACGCAAGGCGATACGCGAAAATCGGTGTTCAGCAGGTAAATTTTCCCTGCTCCTTATCTACTGTCTGATTTACCTTGCTGCAGTGTTGCTGGCAAGCGGCCTGAAATTTGCCATGAACGGACTGCAGGCTGTGATTGGCCAGCGTGCCATGACGGATATGCGCAGAGAATTATACAATCATATTCTGCGGTTGCCGCTCTCTTTTTTTCGCAAGAACCAACCCGGAACCGTGGTTACCTCCCTTGTTAATGAACTGTCCACAGCAGGCAACTTTGTCGGGATGGCCATTGCTGTTCCTTTAAGTAATATTCTCACCCTGGTTGCTTTTGCTGTGTATCTGATCTGGCTCAACCCTCTGCTTGGTATCGTAACTCTTTCCATTTATCCCATCGCTATTTTTATCGTCCCGCTGGCCCAGCGTGGTGCCAACAAAGCCAATAAGCAGCGAGTTGTCGTCTCACAGGAAATGGCAAGTCAGATTACTGAATCGATGATCGGAATTCAGGAAATACATGCCCATGGTTCCTTTAGGATTGAGGAACGCCGTTACAATACCTTAATAGAACGTCTTTTGAAAATCCGTATCGTCTGGACCTTATATCGCTACGCGGTGAAGGTCATCAACAACTTATTCGTCGGCATGGGACCAGTACTGGTTTTTGTCCTGGGTGGATACCTGATGATGCAGGGAAAGATTGAACTTGGATCCATTGTTGCCTTCTTATCAGCACAAGAGAAATTATACGACCCTTGGAAAGAACTCATCGAATTTTATCAAGTTTACCAGGACGCTTCGATACGCTACAAAAAAATAATGCATATCTTTGATAAGGAAAGCGAATTTCTCTTGGAATATGACAAGACAGGTCCGATCCCTGAAATTGGCGGCAAGATCGAGGTGAAAAACCTGTCGTTAACCACTACAGACGGCATCAAGTTACTCGATCAGATAAACCTTACAGTGGAAAACGGGGAACATGTTGCCTTGGTAGGATTTTCCGGTTCAGGTAAATCAACACTGGCTGGATGCATCAGTCAACTCTACACGTATACAGGCGGAGATGTACTGATGGACGGACATTCGGTGGCCGATCTCTCCAAGGAGGAAATTGTTCGAAATATTGGTTATATATCCCAATCCCCATTTATCTTTACTGGAACTGTCAATGAGAACCTCCTCTATGCCCATGAAGCACTTGTCAGCTATCCGGCAACCAGAGAAACAGTCGTTGAGCCAAGTTTAGATGATAAAATTGTTGTGTTGCAGCAGGCCGGTCTCTTTGTAGATATTCTGCGTTTTGGCTTAAATAGCAGAAATGACCGTGATCAAAACCCGGACCTGGAAAAAATCTTACTACGGGTTCGCCAAAATTTTCAGGAGAATTATGGTCGGGAATTGGCAGAGTATGTTGAGTTTTACAGGGAAGATAATTATTTATACCACTCCAGTGTTGCAGAAAATTTGATTTTCGGCACTCCACAGCTTGATGAATTCGGCATTGACAAGCTGAGTGACAATAAAGCATTTCTTGGGTTCCTTGACTCCTGTAACCTTCTACTTCCATTGATTGAAACCGGGGCGGAATTACTCAAGCAGACTGTAGATATTTTAGGCAATGTACCAAGAGAAGATATCTTCTTTGAGCAGACACCGATTCAAGCAGCTACGTACGGAGATCACTTCGAGTTAGCGGAAAAAACAGCTGAAATTTCGACAAGTCATCTGAGTCGGGACGAACGGAATAAGCTGCTGGCAATCGCCTTGCGCTTTATCCCTTCACAGCATAAAATTATTGTACTGCAGCCTCTTCTGGAAAAACTTATTTTAAATGGAAGGAGAGGTTTTCGCAAATGGTGTACCGATAATGCACCGGATGCAGTTTCTTTTTATACAGACACCCGTTACCTCGGCTCCCAATCAATCCTTAACAATATCTTTTTTGGCAGTTTGACTACTGATTCCCCTACTGTTGATGACAGGGTTAACCAATGTATTATTCATTTGTTGATTGAGGAGGATCTTTTGGAAAGGATAACCGACATCGGCATGAATTTTCACGTAGGTAACATGGGTGACAAATTGTCCGGTGGTCAACAACAAAAACTTGCTATTGCCAGGGTGCTGCTCAAGCATCCCAAGGTACTTGTTATGGATGAAGCTACCTCAGCCCTTGACAATAAATCCCAAAGCAGGATTCAAAAAATAGTTGAGCAGTGGAAGGGCACCTGTACTGTAATTTCCGTCATTCACCGGCTTGATATGCTGCCTTCTTTTGACAAGGTTGCAGTCCTTAAGGCAGGAAAAATCATAGAACTGGGAAATCCAAAAGAACTGATCTCCAATAAAGGAGCATTGTATGAGCTTATCCATGGGAAAAGTCACTGAGCAGAAAGCAAAAAAACACTCTAGATACCAGGAAGACTTTGAGCATCTCCGGCGGGTATCCTTACTCAACAACCTTGATTACGAGTGTTTAAAACTCCTTGCCATGCTTTGCCGACGAATGGAGTTTTCCATTGGCGACCAATTGATGGTCCAGGGGGAAGACGACGGCAATGCTTTTTTGATCCTCTCGGGTAAGCTTCATGTCGTCTTTAAAGAAGGCGACACCTGTCGCCAAATTCAACAATACGGGGTCGGGGAGTTTGTCGGCGGTTGCGCCTTGCTTGGCAAAATGCCCAGAATTTTTACTTTACAGGCAGTGGAAAAAACGACTACACTGCGCCTGAGTCGCGAACAGTTTCAGAAAACACTGTTGCAGTTTCCTGCCGGTATATCCAGGGTAACCGGAAACATGGTCGCAGGATTGACAAAATGGGATCAAAGCCTGCTGGAAACACAACATACAGCAGTGAATACTGATTACCGCGCTCTTGGAGTATCGCTCATGTAGATAACTCTATGAGTTTCAGGATCGGATTATTGGGTAATACCCATATAGCTGCTTTGTATCACTGATAAATGGTAATCCAAGCTGTTTCTACCGGTTACTTTCTCTTATTGTCGGGGGTACCGGTTGACCGGATAATGCGGTACTCCTGACGCAGCATGTCCACGTATACGTAATCCGGTACCGTAATTCTTTTGGCCTGGGTACGAAGACCTGTCAGACAGGAGTTTAAAAGAGAAAAGCAAATAGTTATGCGATTACAGCATGATACCTCAAAAAAACTGTAAGACCCAACTTGACATCTTGTAAAATCAACTAGTTAGGTAAATTAGTATTTTTTAAACAACCAATTTTTGATGATTTTGTCAACCGGTTTTTACAAAGTAGGGTCTTACAAAAAATTAATCTCAACTTGCTGGAATTACGAAGTTAAATTTTTAAAAATTCTATTTTCTATAAACTCCTGTCAGAAGCATGATCGCCTCCATGCCGACCAGTCCTCCGACCAACTGGGCTGAAGCAGCATTGGTAGAGAGGTAGGGACGTTCGCCCCGATAAAATTCATTCAATGCCTCCGGAATAACATCTGCCGGTGCCAATCTATCCATAGGAATTGGAAAATCCGGCCACTGGCCCGGGTCAGCCGGGGCACCATAGAACTCTTCGATAGTCATGCCCGCCGGGTCAAAGACCTGCAAGGTACCTCCAAAACCGGGAATCGGCCCGGTTAATACAAAAAGTCCCCGTTCCCGGGCACAGGCGTGCAGCATTTGCTTAAAATGGAATCCGCCATAATCGATGGCATCGATAACCATATCCGCCCCTTCAATAAACGCCTCAACCTCTTCCCTGCTCGCAGCACCATGGGTAAAAACATCTACCTGCAGATGCGGATTCATGTCCCGGAGCATCTCCCCTGTTACCTCGGCCTTGTTCCGGCCAATTGTGCTGACCAGGGCACCGTATTGACGATTCATATCCGGTTCGTCAAAAATACCGGGATCCATAATGGCCAGCGCACCGATACCAAAGCGTGCCACAGAGACCGCCTGGTAGCTGCCAACACCACCGACACCGGCCACAGCAATTTTTGCATTGCGGATTATCTGCTGCTGTTCTTTGGTCAACAGACCTATATTTCTCAGGTAAATGTCTTCATAGGGTATAGTCATTTTGTAATTTTCCGGAAAGATTGTTACTCAAGCGATAGTACGACTGGAAATTTGTATGGTCTGGATCATCAGACTCCAAGCCAGTGACGTGGTCAAGCAAAAGTAGATATTTTTGTTGAGCACGAGTTGCAAGGGATTAAATCACTGGTCGACGCTGGAGCCTTGATGTCGGCGCTTGATATTGGCCCAAATTGTACCGCATTCAGAAATGCACAAAACTCGCTCAGTGTACAATTACTTTAAAACCTCTACCACTGCTTCCGGTAACTCGCAATAAACATGAGGCACGTATTTACCGGTTCCTGGTAACCACTTGTCTTTGATGGTAAGAAGGGCTACTCTACCATCAAACCTCAGAGCTCTGTTAAATCCTGTGACCTTAAAACGACCTTATTTATAGTCCAAATTAAACCGTATATTATCCACTAGTTGTGTGGACTCTTGCATTGATCGCCTGACAAATATGTTTACTTTTCTTCATGCCGCCGACATTCATCTGGACAGCCCGCTTAAAAATCTCGCTGCCCGCGAGGAAGCACCTGTCGGGACTATCCGGGGTGCAGCCCGACGCGCCTTTGACAACCTTGTCCAGCTGGCAATCTCCGAGGAGGTGAGCTTTCTCCTGTTGGCAGGAGACCTGTACGACGGCTCCTGGAAAGATTATAATACCGGACTTTTTTTTATTGACCGCATGCGCAAACTTCGCCAGGCCGGTATCCGGGTTTTCCTGGTTTCGGGAAACCATGACGCGGCCAGTCGGATCACCAAGACGCTCCGTTTGCCGGACAACGTGGTTCATTTTTCCAGCCGCAGTCCGCAAACCGTCCAGTTAGATGATCTGGAAGTTGCCATTCACGGCCAAAGTTACGCACGCAGGGCAGTCAGTGAAAACCTGGCCCTGGCCTACCCTGACCCTGTACCCAATCTGTTCAATATAGGTCTGCTGCACACAGCCCTTTCCGGCCGTCCCGGCCATGAGCCGTACGCCCCCTGCAGCCGGGGAGATCTGATACATAAAGGCTATGATTACTGGGCACTGGGACATATTCACCAGCGGGAAGAGGTCTGCCGGGACCCCTGGATTCTCTTTCCCGGCAACCTGCAGGGACGTCATATTCGGGAGAGCGGCCCTAAAGGGGTGACCATGATCCGGGTGGAAAACGCTCAGGTCAGCGAGGTATCGGCCAGAGAACTTGATGTGGTTCGCTGGAGTTTCAACCGGGTGGACTGCCGTGAGGTCAGCTCTGAAGAAAAGCTGATGGAAGTGGTGGGCGACGCTTTCCGGCAAGAGGTAGAGCAGGCTGACGGTCGCCCGCTCATGCTGCGTCTGGAGTTGCACGGTCCCTGCCCGTTTCACGGGGAGTTGCTGCGGGACAGTCGTTATTGGGAGAGTGGTCTGGAAGGGTTGGCCATGGATATGGGTGATCTCTGGCTTGAAAAAATTCTCTTTCATACCCGAAGGTCACAGGCAATCGAACCGAAAGCCCTGGAAGGTTCTCCCATGGAGGGGTTTCTCAAGGGTGTCGGGGACGGGGGAGCTGAACTCTTTGAGGTATCTGAGCTGCAGACCCTGTGCAACCGCCTGCCTGCAGAACTACTCAAGGAGGAGCCGCTTATCCCTGAAGATGGTGAAGCACGGCAGATACTGCTGGCAGAGATTCGGGACATGGTGCTTGCCAGAATACTGCAGCAGGTGAACAGGTGAGAATCAATTATCTTGACATTTCGGCTTTTGGTCCCTTTACCGGCATGGTCCTTGATTTCTCTGCAACAGGGTCTGATCTGCATGTGATCTATGGCCCAAACGAGGCCGGCAAATCCAGTGCCCTTCGTGCCCTCAAGGCCTGGTTGTTCGGTTTTCCTGAGCGTACCCGCGATGATTTCATCCATCCCAGAAATACGCTGCTGGTCGGCGGCGAGTTGAGTGAGTCCGGGAAAACGCTGACTTTTTTTCGGCGCAAAAAGCGCAAGGGTGATGTGGTGGATACAGAGGGTAACCCCATGGACCCGGCCCTGCTTACCCCTTTTCTTGGAGGTCTTGATCTTTCCCTGTTTGAGTCTCTGTACGGCATAGACCATGATACCCTTGTTCAGGGCGGCCGGGAAATTCTGGCCCGGCAGGGTGAAATCGGCGAGGCATTGTTTTCCGCAGGTGCCGGACTTGGTTCCCTGCACCGGGTTCTGGAGGAAATGGAAACGGAGAAAGATGCTCTCTTCCTTAAACAGGGCCGAAAACCCCGGATCAACCAGGGCATCAGCCTGCATAAGAAATTGACAAAAAAAATCCGGGAACTGTCTCTGACCCCGGAGCAGTGGCAGGAGCATGCCGACAGGCTTGATAAGGTGAGCCGCGAGCTTGAGGATGCCAATACGAAACGGTTGCAACTCGACCGCAGGCGGCAGCACCTTGAGCGGCTGCACAGGGCCGTGCCCCTGTTTGCCCGGCAGAAAAGAGTACTGGAACAGCAGCAGGCCCTAAGCGCTTTTCGTCCCCTGCCATCGGATTTCGGCAAACAAAGGAGCGAAATTCAGCAGGAACTGCGTAGCGCCGGTCAACGACATGACCAGGCCGGGACCCGGAGTAAGTTGATCACCAACAGGCTGCAAAAACTCTCTCCGCACAAACCGCTCATCGAAAAGTATGCTCGTATTGAAGAGGGTTTTCAGCGACTGGGAGAATACAGCAAGGCAAAAAAAGATCGGCCCCGTCTCGAAGGAATGCAAACAGTGCTCTTTAAAGAGGCCGACCGGTTGCTTCGGATCATTGCACCGTCGCTTACTGTAAAGCAAAGTGAACAACTCCTGCCCCTTGTTCAGCAGAAAAAGAAAATTGTTGATCTGACCTCCCGTCATGAGGCCCTGCTGCAGGTACAAAGGGATGCGGGCACCAGGCTGGCAACTGCAAGACAGCATCTTGAGAAGACGGAAAAGACCCTTTCCGAGTTGCAGGAACCAGGGGATTGGTCACACCTAAAAATGGCTGTCAGCAGGGGGCTAAAGTCAGGAGACATTGATAAACGCATCCGGGAATTGGGTCGGGACTGCGACACAAAGCAGGAAACGCTTGAGCTTCATCTCAGACAGCTTGGACGCTGGCAGGGAACGGACAGAGAATTGCGCGACCTTGAATTACCGCTTAGTCGAACCATTCTCCTGTTTCAAGATGAACTGCTGGGGCTGGAGCAGGAAACCGGGCTGCTCAGCACGCAGGCGCGTGAGATTGAGGATGAACTGCTCACGGTTCATACCCGGCAGCAGGAACTCATCTATGGCGGTGAGATTCCCAGTGAAGACGAGCTGCAGGAGGTGCGCAAACGGCGAGATCAGGGCTGGCAGCTCATCTGCCGCAACTGGCTTGACAAGGAAGATATTTCAAAAGAAGCTACCCTCTATGCTCCCGATACAGAGTTAGGTGAGGCTGTTTCCGGCCTGATCCTGCAGGCGGACAGTATCAGCGATCGGCTCCGCCTTGAGGCCGACCGGGTGCATGGGTTTGCAGCCTTGCGATCCAGGGAAGAAGAGCTCAAGGTGCGTCTTCACGGAAATAGCGATAAGCAGCAGGAGATCAACACGGCTCTTAATCATCACAGGGAGGCGTGGCGGATTCTCTGGCAGCCCCTGGGTCGTATCCCCGGTACTCCAAAGGAGATGGCTGACTGGCGGATTGAGATGGAGCAGTTGCAGCAACAGGCTATGGAGCTGGAAAGGGTTCGTAAGAGTATTGCTGAGCTGGAAAAGGAAAGGAAAAAGCTGCTGCAGGGAATTAAGGCTGAGCTTGCCGGAAAAAATTTTTTCGTACCGGAGGGTACGGAAGTTGCGCCAATACTTACGGCAGGCGAAACCTTACTTGACAACCTGCAGCGTGACCGGCAACACTATCAACAAACCTTTCGGGATCAGCAAAGCCAGGCGGAACTCGTCAAGCAGGCAGAGCGTGAACTTGGACGGATTGAACAGGATCTGGAACAGTGGCACCATAAGTGGCAGCAGGCAGCAAGAATACCCGGGACGGCAACTCCTTTTGAACCCGATGCGGCCCAGGATCTGCTGGACACTATTGAGCGCATTTTTTCGACCCTGAAGGAAGCAAATGAACTGGAGAGCCGCCTGCACGGTATTGACCGTGACTGCCTTCAATTTGAAGAAGAAATCGAAGATCTTAGCCGGCAGGTAGCGGCTGACCTGATGGCGCAGCCGGTCACCAGGTGCGTGCGGCAACTGCACGACCGTTTGACAGCAGCCAGGAAAGAACAGACCCTGCATGAAAATTTCAAAAAAGAATCCGAGGAGCTGGACAAGGAGATTCAGGAAAGTGAACTTGCACTGAAGAGTGGTCGCAAAGAGCTGGACAAGCTGCTGATTATTGCCGGATGCAAGGCCGAGGATGAGCTGGTCAAGGCCGAACAGGACGCTGCCGACCACAGGCGGCTGGCCGAGCAGATCGAACAGATCGAACAGGATCTGCAGCAGGTTGCAGGAGAGTTAAGCCTTGAAGAGTTGTCTGCGCAGATAGATGCGATTGACAGTGACAGCCTGCCCGGAGAGCTGCATGCACTCGAAATCCTGATCAGCGGGGAACTCGATCCGGCAATCCAGAACCTTGCTGAACAGAAGGGTGAAGCAAAAAAAGTGCTTGAGCAGATGGACGGCAGCGAGCTGGCTGCGGCTAAGGCGGAAGAACTGGAAAACAACCTGGCTGCGTTGCGGACGAGTGCGGACCGCTTTCTCCGACTGCAGGTAGGAGTGGATATGCTCCGCCGGGAGATTGAAAATTTCCGTCGGAAAAATCAGGATCCGGTCCTGACCATTGGTTCCCGGCTCTTTTGTGAGCTGACCATGGGTTCATTCAGCGGCTTGAAAACAGATGTGGATGGCCGGGGCGAGCCGGTACTGGTCGGTATTCGCGGCGACAGGCAGAAGACATCCCTTGGCGTGGAGGCCATGTCCACAGGCAGTCGCGACCAGTTGTACCTTGCCCTGCGGTTGGCCAGCCTGCAACACAGGGCGGAAAAAGGTCGGTCCATGCCCTTTATTGTCGATGATATCCTGATCAACTTTGACGATGCCAGGGGGGCAGCCACCCTGCAGGTACTGGCTGAACTGGGGAAGAGCAACCAGCTGATTCTCTTCACCCATCACCAACAAGTTGCCGAGCAGGCCGGTGCTCTGGACGGGGTACACGTTCACGAACTGTAACTCTTCGAAACCCTTTACAGGGTAACTATTCAGGAGCACCTCATCTTCACTCATTTTTGCCTTCTCGAATAGCTCAAGTATGCTTCAAAGGCAAAAAGTAAGCAAATATGAGGCACTCTTGAACAGTTACAGTCCCAGGTAGGTGCAAGTTTGAGGTCTACCTGAATATTTACTACAGGGGATCCTTATTTACGAAAACCGACCGTGGGTTTACCTTTTGGTTCAAAGTTGATGCCGGGCGCGCAGATCAGCAGATTATCATCCTTGATGGAAAAGTTATCCAGCAGATAATCGTGCACATTTTGCGCCCGTTTATCGGCAATGTCCCGCAGTTCTTTTCTTGCCGCATCATCTTTAAGGATTTTCTGCTGGTTTTGTGTATTTCTTTCGATGTTACCGGCCGCTTCCCAGATCAGCGCCCTTGAACAGATGGAATAATCCTGATCCTTGTCTTTTTTTATCTTCTTGCCGATGCCCTCCAGGATCTCCTTGTGTCCATCGGTAAGCTCGCTTTCCCCCTCTGCAAATTCAAGGTGTGGCAGGTCCATATCAATGACGGCTTCTCCAACCTTCAAGCCCACGTAGGCAAGAGCGCCGGCAGGTCCCAGTACGGTGTAGGCCAGGTAGGGCGTCACGCTGACTGCAATGGCCTTGCTCAGTGCCGTTACTATGATGTCGGTGGGGTTGACGCTGAGGTCGGACAGGGTGCCGGAAACAGGAATATCGAGGTCAATATCGCCATT
>JAUWLT010000101.1 GCA_030613515.1 Desulfobulbaceae bacterium | reverse complement strand
TACCATTCATAGGGCAGGTGTTCATTTTTCGGTGCAACACCGGTCAAGAGTAACTGCAGGCGGACTCGCCAGTGACTGAAGTTGGGAAAGCTGACAATGATTTTTGAACCGATGTCCAGCAGTTTCAGAATCAGCTTATCCGGATCATAGACCTGTTGCAGGGTCTGGCTGAGAACACAGTAATCAAAGTGGTTACGTGGGTAATGGAGGACGTCTTCATTGAAGTTTTCATGCAGTACTGAAAGTCCCCGGCTGATGCAGAAGGCAGCCTTTTCCTCATCCGCCTCAATACCCACGCCCAGCACCTGTTTTTCCTGCTGCAGAGAGTACAGCAGGTCGCCCCAGCCGCAGCCAAGATCGAGCACTCGGCTCCGAGGTTCAATCCAGGAAGATATTACCTGCAGATCAAAGCGCATCGCGTTATTGCTGGTCTCGCTCATCACTCTTTCTTCACTCCGTCAAGGAATCCGCTGATGAGTGTTGTCAACCGCTGGTCAGGCAGCAAAAACGCGTCGTGGCCACAGTCGGCCTGGATCTCACAAAAGCTGACATCACAGCCGTTTCGTTTGAGGGCCTGGACCAGTTCCCTGGATTGGTACGTCGGGTACAGCCAGTCTGAGGTAAAGGAGATCACCAGAAATTTGACAGGTCCATTTTCCAGTCGGTTAATGGCTGCATCTTCCTCCTCATTGAGATCAAAATAGTCGGCAGCCTTGGTAATATAGAGCAGGGAGTTGGCATCAAAGCGGTGGACGAATTTGGCTCCCTGATAGTTGAGATAGCTCTCTATCTGAAAATCACTTTCAAAACGAAAGGAAAGGTCTTCGCGTTCCTGTAATCTGCGGCCGAATTTTCGGTGCATGGCCTTATCTGAGAGGTAGGTGATGTGACCGATCATTCGGGCCACTGCCAGGCCAAGTTCAGGGGGGGCATCTTCGGGGTATTTTCCCTGCAGCCATTTTGGATCGGTCATGATGGCCTGGCGGGCTACTTCGTTAAAGGCTATGCAGAGGGCGGAATGACGCATGGTGGTTGCCAGGGGAATGGCGGCTTGAACCATTTCAGGATAGCTGACACACCACTGCAGAACCTGCATGCCACCGACTGATCCCCCGGTCACCGCATACAGCCGACTAATGCCGAGATGATCGATCAAGACCTTCTGTGCCCTGACCATGTCTGCAATGGTGACCATGGGAAAATCAAGGCCATAGGGTTGCCCGGTTTCCGGATGTATAGAGCCGGGACCGGTAGAGCCACTGCAACTACCCAGAATATTTGAGCAGATGACAAAATATTTATTCGTATCAATGCCCTTGCCCTGCCCGACCATGGTTTCCCACCAGCCGGGGCCATTGGCCTGCAAGTCAGCTTGGTCATGGGAGGCCACATGCGAATCTCCGGAAAAGGCATGCAGAACCAGGATTGCATTGGACCGGTCTGCATTGAGCCTGCCCCAGGTCTCATAGGCCAGGGTCACCGGCCCAAGACTGCGGCCGCAGTCAAGGGGCAAGCACTCCGTACCTTCAGCAAAGCTGAAATATTGGAGTGAATCCGTTGTCAAAGATTTCGCCATCTTTCGTTAGTGTTGAACCGTCTGCAATGCCTGTTCAAGGTCGCCCAGAATATCATCGATATGTTCAATACCGACTGATAATCTGATCATGGTTTCAGACAGCCCGCTCTCCTTAAGTTGTTCCTCGTTAAGCTGGGAATGGGTTGTCGATGCAGGGTGGATGGCGAGGGACTTGGCATCACCCACATTGGCCAGGTGAGAGAAAAGCTCAAGTGCTTCGATGAATTGTTGTCCTGCCGTACGCCCTCCTTTAACGCCAAAGGCTACCATGCCGCCAAAACCATTTTTTAAATATTTATTGGCCACAGAGTGTACATCGGTAAGACCCGGATAGGATACCCAGTCCACCCCGTCATGATCGTTGAGAAATTCGGCCACAGCCATAGCATTTTCACAGTGCCGCTCCATGCGGAGAGAAAGTGTTTCCAACCCCTGCAGGAAATACCAGCAGTTATCAGGGGTTGTGCAGGCACCGAGATTACGCAACGGTACCAACCGCATCCGCAGGGCAAAGGCGACCGGATTTAGCGGTCCAAGATCATGTCCATAGCGCAACCCGTGGTAGCTTGGGTCCGGTTCATTGTACAGGCTGAATCGTGGATCCGTCCAGTCAAAGGTGCCGCTGTCCACAACAATACCGCCAAGGGCCACTCCGTGCCCGCCCATCCATTTGGTCAACGAGTGGATAACAATATCCGCTCCATGCTCAAGCGGCCTGAACAAACAGGACGGGGTAAAGGTGGAATCCACCACCAATGGCAGATGATGTTTTTTGGCAATGGTACTGACCGCTTCAATATCCGTCATTTCAAGGCCGGGGTTGCCAATGGTTTCACAGTAAAGCACCCTGGTTTTTTCCGTGATCGCCTTTTCAAAGTTGGCAGGATCACCGGGGTCGACCAGGTGAACTTTAATGCCCAGTTGCGGAAGGATGGTATCAAACTGGGTATAGGTGCCGCCGTAGAGGTTGTTAGCCGCAACCACCTCATCACCGTGAGCACATATATTGATGATGCTGTAAAAGATAGCCGATGTGCCGGAGGCGAGGGCCAAAGATGCAGCACCGCCTTCCAGGGCCGCTACTCTCTGCTCCAGGATATCCTGGGTTGGATTCATCAACCGCGAATAGATGTTGCCCAGTTCTTTCAGGCTGAACAGGTTGGCGGCATGCTCGGTATTTTTAAACAGGTATGCAGTGGTCCGGTAGACCGGCACACCACGGGAAAATGTTGTCTCATCCACAGTGTGTCCAGCATGCAGAGCCAGGGTTTCAAAGTGTGATACAGCCATGGTAGAGTTTTCTCCTTCGAGCTTTGGTTCTTATTGATCTGAGTTAGGGCGTACAATACGCGTCGCCGCCACATTGTAGCATCATTTTTGTGTATTTGGAATACAAGAATTGCAGAAAGGAAACTCTTCTTTCCGGGAAAAAGGCGTGCAGGGGCAGTGACCGCTTACACTTACACTTTGGTGGTAGATGATCCGGTATACTTACCAACCTCTTGATTGGTAACGTCAGGACGCTACACTACCATGAATTTCAGGAGATTATTTTTTTCTATTTTCTTTTGGATTCTCTTTGCAATAAGTACTATAGTTAAAAGATAAGGTGCATAAGTATCCTATTTTTTCTTGGGAGCTGTCCCGTTTTTTTGGACAGTTCCTTAACCCCAAATCAGGGAGGTTGATTATGGCCAGTGTGTATAAGATTATTGAGCTCGTTGGAACCAGCAAGAAATCCTGGGAACAAGCGGCAGCAAATGCTGTGGAGACCTCGGGCAAGACCCTGAAGGACCTGCGGATTGCCGAAGTGACCAAGATGGATATGCAGATTGAGAAAGGAAAGGTTAAGGGCTTTCGGACAAGAATCTCAGTTTCTTTCAAGGTTAAGCAAATGTAGCAACCAGACACTCTTTGATGCAGTACTGCGTCAGGCGGGTGTAAGGTCGAGACGTTTTATGTGTACCGAAACACGGGCTGTTTCTTCAGGAGGCAGCCCGTTTTTTTATGCAACACGGTAGATGCATTCAGTCCAGGGCTTTTTTCACTGCAATACCGATCTGTTGCAGGGTGTATGGTTTGTGGATAAAGCTGCCTGCTCCGAGTTCCTGTGCTTTTTTTACTTCTTCGGTTTCTGAAAAACCGCTGGCGATAATAGCCTTTTGTTCAGGCCGGACAGCGATGATCTGTTCATAGGTTTGGCGGCCATTAATTCCGGGGTCCATAATCATGTCAAGAATGACCAGATTCATGGATTGATTCCGGATAAAATCAATTGCCTTTTCCCCACTGCTGACCGTCTCCACCCGGTAGCCCAAAATTGACAGCATCTGGGAGGCAATATTGCGCTGCTGTTTTTCATCATCTACCACCAGGATCAATTCTCCGTTACCTCGGAGTTGTGCAAGCTCAACTGCTCCCTTCCTGTCACTGATTTCTTCCCTGGTGATGGGGAAGTAGAGTTCAAAACAAGTCTCCTGCCCGCTGCTGCTTACGGTAACGGCACCACCATGATCCTGCACCGTATTCCAGACAATGGCCAGTCCCAGCCCGGTCCCGCTTCGTCCAAGGACTTTTTTTGTGTAAAAAGGTTCAAAGATATGGTTGATGTCCTCTTTGGTAATACCCTTGCCGGTATCTATAATACTGAGAACCGCATACTCTCCTGTTTCCATATACTGATTTTCCGCCACCGGCTTGTCAACGTACCGGTTTCTTGTTTCAATCCGAATAGTCCCTGTCCCGGCAATGGCCTCGGCCGAATTAGTCAGTAGATTCATGAGACATTTTATAATGTGAACCGGTGAACAGGAGATATTTAAAAGGTCCGGGGCAAGGTCGGTCCTGATTCGGACATCCGGATTCCGGGAAAGCATTTTCATGCCTTCAGGAGATCTCAGGTATTCGGTAACAAGGAAGTTGAGAGAGCGTGTCTCTCGCTGGCTGGCAATTCCCCGGGCGACTGTCAGCAGGTCGGCAACCACTTCCGCCGCTCGCTGTCCCGACTCCTGAATGACTTGCAGCGGCTTTCGCAGCTCGCTGTCTTCCGGCAGTTGCATAAGCAGAAGGTCCGGATAACCAACAACACCGGAGAGAATATTGTTGAGGTCATGGGCTACACCGCCGGCCATCATGCCGATGGCCTCCATTTTCTGGGACTGGATGAGTTTTTCCTGGGTTTTTTTGAGTTCGGTAATATCAAAATAGGTCAGCATCCGCCAGCCGTCGGGCAGGACCACACACTGATACTGCAGAATCATGCCGTCCTTGCACTCAAGTTCCCCCGGGAAAAGCGTTCCCTGCCGTACCATGTCCTCGCGCTCATCCATAAAGTGCTCAAATTCTTCATCCGGGACGTTAAAGACGTTATTGTAGCGGTTGTACTCCATCAGCTCACGCATGCTTGGCCGTTCGGCAACAAAGGCTGCTGATATTCCCCATATTTCCCGGTAGGCTCGATTGACGATCCTGGCCCTAAGCTGATCATCCATAAAGAGTACACCATAATCTATAGCATCCATTACGGCGCTGAATTCACCTATAGTCTTTTCCAATTCTTTTTCCGTGTGGGTACGGTCTGCTATTTCCTGACTGAGTTGCAGGTTGGTTTCGGTTAAGTTTTTGGTTCGTTCTGCAACCAGGCTGGTCAAATGTGTTTTATGCTGCTCCAGTTCTTTATGGATTGTATGGGAGCGGTAAAAGTAGATACCAAAGGAAAAAATAACAATAAAGGTGGCAGTGTTGACGGAACCGGAAAAAGGCGCGATTATTTTCCAGATGTCTTGCTGATCATAAATAATTAAACCTTGTTTGATCAGATGGCCAAAGGAACGGGAGACTGCAAAAAAGACAAAGGAGAGGGTAAGCAGAAAGAGATAATTATAAAAGGTCCGGTCCGGATTTTTCTTGAGCAGTTGTAAGGAACGGATGACGCACAGTCCGGCCAGCAGCAGAATGGCAGAGGAACCCAGGACGTCAACCCAGATGACGGGCAGCCATGGCAGCGTCATTCGGCACGCTCCCAATTTCGTATGGCGAGCATGAGCAGGAAAAAGGCAGGAACCAGGAGCAGGTGATCGAGTCTGGTGAGATAGAAGATCAGATCAAAGACACTGTTAGCCTGAAATGCGGTAACACGACCACTGTGGAGTACAAACTGTTCAGCCGGTACCCCCTCTCGCATCCAGTGGCCTGCAAAAGTAAGTGCATTCCACAAAATAATCAGCCACAGAAATCCCCTGAACTCTGACCAGCCGGGGCCGGTCAGACGAGATTTGCGCATGCGCAGGAGAAGAAAGACCATTGCAAGGGTGAAAAGAAAATGGCCGAGTTGATGTGAAATCAGACCCTCTGCTCCGCCGTGAGACTGAACAGCATAAGCCTGTGACACAGGGAGAAACACCGATAGCGGCAAGCTGAAAAGGAACGCCGAAATAATAGCGCCTGCTTTACGTTTACTTAAAGAAACCGTTGTGCTTAACATGCCGAATATTTCACATCAGGTAGCATTATTGAAAAATCCGTGCTTACTAACCCTCATTTTTCACAAGTAATCTGCTGTAGGTAAGCGTCAGGCTCCGAAGCCGGGAAGTACTGCGTCTACTGCGTCGACGTCTACGCTTATCTGCAGGGGAAATACAGATGGTTTGGTTATCCCTTAAAGATCGCCCTTATTCTTGCCTGGATACTGTCGGCAGCCTCTTTGGAGGTGTCAAAGTCTCTGGGCTCTCGTATCGGGCGGCCAACAACAATGTAGTCGGCACCGTTATAAAAAGCCTCTTCCACGTCCACTGTGCGTTTTTGGTCATCTGTGTTTTTTACCGGCCTGATGCCCGGGGTGACGATAATGAAACGCTCACCCAGGCCTTCTCTGATGCCGGAAGCCTCAAGCCCTGAAGATATTACCCCGTCACATCCTATCTCAAGCGCCCTTTTTGCCCTTGACAGGACAACATCTCTTATATCCACCTTGAATCCCAGGTCTTCCATATCTGCCTGATCAAGACTTGTCAGCACGGTGACGGCAAGGATTTTGAGCCTGTTTTTCTCCTTTACAGCAGCCCGGAGAATAGAGTCATTCCCGTGAACAGTGGCAAATGTCACCCCGTACTTTGTGAGCTGTTGAACAGCTGACCCTACGGTTTGTGGCACATCAAAGAATTTCAGGTCAACAAAGACCTTTTTTCTTTTTTCGATAAGCCATTGGACAAGCTCGAAATATCCACCGGCCATAAACAGTTGCAGTCCGATCTTGTAGAAAATTACGCTGTCGCCAAGCTGGTTAACGAGTTCTTTAGCTTTATTAGTGCCGGCAACATCCAGTGCAAAGATGAGCCGTTCGTCGCATGGGATATCCTTGGTGGACAGGAGTTGTTTTTTTCGCATGTTATCTGACTGGAATAGTGTACATATTGTTAGAGGGTAAGCATGTTGCCAACTGATATGTAATTATATGATATGTGGGAGAGGGTTGTCACGAAAAAACAGATTTCTGCTCGAATTGTGGAATCTCAACCGTTCTGCTTAGTTAAACCTGTCGAACCGTAGCAGATGGTTTGTATTTATCTACTAATTTATTGTTGAGCGAGCCTTTAGATGAGGCCTTTCAACAGCATGTCACATCTGATCTGTCCCAGGTTCATTCCGCTCTCTTCCAGACCTTTCGTTCCAAACGTCATGTTGGCCTCCAGTACATAACAACCATTTTTGTTCTGGATTATATCCAGACCTACTTCATCAAATCCGCATTTGACGGCAGCCATTCTTGCGATTTCAAGGATTTTTTCAGGCACGGGCTTTTCGGAAATGGTTCCCCCCTGATGCAAGTTTGTCAAAAATGACTCCTTCCCGGCTTCCAACCAGTATGCCTTGATGATATGCCCGTTCAGGAGCACCACACGGGCGCTTTGTCGTGTGGGTATATACTCTTGAATATATGCATAACGATTCGTCTCGCAGTACGCATCCAGATCGGACTGGCTGCGGATGAGGAAAATCCCTCTTCCCTTGGAGGAACCTTTGCCGATTTTGGCGATGAACGGAAAGGAAAAATCATCGGTGATTCCGCCGGCCTTTCTTGCACCCCAGTAAAATCTGGTTCGGGGATGGGGGATATCCAATGCCTGAAAGAGCAGGGTTTGCTTGAATTTGTTGCCGATGTATTGATAATATCGCCAGTTGGGGTAGGTGGGTATGCCGCTGTTGTGAAAAATGTCGATAAAACGCCGCGTCGGAAAATATATAGTCCGGCCTGAGAACAGAAGTTCTTTTTCCCAGGATTCGTACTCTGCAAAGGAGGGTCTTACACCCAGAGTAAGGACCTCCGGACAGTGGCGAAACTGTCTTCCGATGGCAACCCAGGGAGGTGCCTTATCCCTGGAAGTGGCTTTTGTATCTCTTTGAATACTTTTTGAGGATAGTGTTGACAAAGGAATTTTACCCCCATAAACGAAAATGAAGATAGTCTCGTGGGGATGCCGTCACTTTTTGTCTTCAATATATTTTGCAGGAAAAACAAACAGGAGCCGACAAGCTGACGAAACTGAATGGCTGTTCATTGGCTACACATTAGGATAGAGAGGGATTGTTTGGATGTCAAGGCTAAAAGGATGTAACCAATCACAGGTTTTGTAACTATGCGGTATATACACCTCTAAACTGTAAGCCGGCATAGGTGCACCAGATTCGCTTACCTGCGCGAATCTGGTGCCTGTGATAGCTGACGGCGTTGGTGATATTGCTATCACCCTTGAGATAGGCTTTGTTCCAGTCAAGTACGAATAGCTTCTTGTGCGGAAGGCTCAACAGTCTCAGTCAGGTTCACCCGGCCATGAAATGTGTTTTTACTGGAGTTTCTTCCTCGAGTTCAAGGTGTCGTTTGCGCAGGTACCGGAGCCTCTGTTTTTTGTTTCATCTCTTCATCTATCTCAGCGGGTGGTTCAAAACTGACTGGGGTCTTACCCAACTTGACAAATGTATTTCCCTATGATCACAAAATTCGGTTGGATCCTTTAATTTCAGATAGTTACTGAGCCATATTATGCCATACTTGCTCATAATATCCAAACAATTTACCCTGAAAAACAAACTGGCGCCGAGATTCCTTTCATGCGTAATCA
>JAUWLT010000205.1 GCA_030613515.1 Desulfobulbaceae bacterium | reverse complement strand
AATCCGCCATATCCCGGACCTTAAGCATCATGTTGTAGGCATCATAGCTGTTGATGTTGGTGCCCGGTGGGATAACCTCCATTTCCATGGCCGTTATCCGGATGGGCGGCTCAAAGTTTTCCCTGATCACGCAGAAACCGGTAATGGCGGTTTTACCCTTTGCGGTATCAATGAATACGGTCATGCCGCCCGGCGTATGGGCCGGGGTATGCATAACCGAGATGCCCGGAAAAAGCTCCTGGTCCTCTTTGACTACCTCGATCTGGCCTGCTTCCCGGATCTCAAAAATAAAATCCTCCACATAGCGGTAATCCAGGGGATGCGGATTGCTGATGGTTCGCAACTCCTGCTCATGGATATAAAACCCGGCATTTGTACACTTGTAATCGTTTTCACAGTGATCGGAGTGCAGATGGGTGTGGATGACCACATCAATGTCTTCAGGTTTCAGACCATAGCGACCAAGCCCCTCCTCAAAGGTATAAATCTTTCCGCCGATTGCTCGTTCCCGGTCCTCTGAAATAACCGGATTCATTTCCCCGGTATCGATCAGAATTGTTGTATCGCCCCCTTCAATGTACCAGCAGTAGATGGGAATGGTATAGGGAGTGCCGTAGTCATGCTGGTAGGTCATCATTCCCTTGTCAAAGACCTTGGTACCCATGACAATGGGATGAATGGTGTAGGTAGACATATTTTTTCTCCTATGCAAAGATTAAGATGTTGCACAGGAAAACGGCGTACTCATTTGCCTGCGCAACCCCTTATTTCTTCAGGTACGATGAAACCATTTTCCTATCTCCTGCCGGGAAAAAGTCTTTATCACCGGCCTGCCGTGAGGACAGTGAGAGAATACCTGAGAGTTCTCCATCTGTTTCAGGAGTTCAACCATTTCTTCGGGCTGCAGACGATTACCAGCCTTGATTGCCGCCTTGCAGGCCATGGAGGCTAGCAGAGTATCAATACATTCCGGTACTACACCGGACAGACCGGTTGAGGACCGGTTGCGCAACCCATCCAGAATATCAGTCAACACATCCTGTGGCGACAACTGACTTACCAGGGCCGGAACGGCCTTGATCACCCATGTAGTATCGCCGAAATACTCCACCTGGATACCGAGTGCGGCTACTGCCTCAATCTCCTTTTCCAGGGTCTCGGCATGATCCGGCCCCAGCTCGATTGTGACCGGAAACATCAGGGACTGGCTTGGGATCTCCCGCTGTTCATAGCCATGGCGAAGCCGCTGATAGAGGATACGCTCATGGGCCGCATGCTGATCAATCACCACCAGCTGGCCGTCACGCTCACAGAGCAGGTATAGTTGCAGGAACTGGCCGATCAGGGTCAGACCGCTGAATTCCGCCTGTTTCTCGGGTTGGGATACAATGGGCTGCGGCCGGACAGGTTCGTCATATGGAAAAACATCGGCCGCCGGCTCCATGGTCCTGGGAGTAGGTGGATCAGTTTCCGGTTCCATGGGAACAGTTTGCTGATGTGCAGGTTGTCGGGGCTGATTGTCCGCAAACGGATTACTGCCGGGACCGGTTGCAACAGCTGCCCCCTGCTCGGGTACGGAAAACAGCTCGGAGCGAACCTGATTCTGGTGCTGCTGGATTGCCCGGGCAACGGCACGCACCATAAAACGATGTACTTCCCCGGCGTTACGAAAACGGATTTCCCGCTTGGCCGGATGAACATTGACATCAACAAGCTCAGGAGCAACTTCCAGCAGCAGGGCCCCGGCAGGCTGATGCCCTTTCATCAGAAACCCCTGCAATCCCTCCATGACCGCGTGCCGGATCATCCGGTCCTGGACCGGACGGGAATTAACAAGAATACGCAGCCGTGAAGATGGGGCAGCATCGGGCAACAGAAGGTAACCACTTACCTGCAGGCCATCTTCGCCATCAATGGCAGCCTGCACTGGCAGCAGGGTATCCTGGTAGCGAAATACGTCCCGCACCCGCTGTTCAAGATCTGCGGCTGGAAAGGAAAACACCTTGCGTCCCTCCACCTGCAGGGAAAAAGCAACCAGCTGATGAGCCAATGACTGGCTGCGGATTACCTCATCAATATGGGAGAGTTCCGTACGAATGGTTTTAAGGAATTTCTTGCGGGCAGGCAGGTTGCCGAACAAGCTGCGCACTTCAATAATAGTGCCACGGGCGCAACCGTCTTCATGGACTCCATGCAGGATTCCGTAACGGATATCAGCCCTGGTTCCGGTGGCGGCCTCCCGGATACGAGAGAGAATCGTCATCCGGGAAACAGAGCCGATACTGGGCAATGCCTCACCCCGAAAACCCAGGGTCGCAATGGCTCCAAGCTGGCTTTCATCAGTGAGCTTTGAGGTGGCGTGACGCTCCAGGGAAAGCAGTACGTCATCCCCGTCCATGCCGATCCCGTTATCCACAATACGGACCAAACGGGTACCACCCCCTTCCACCTGAATATCCACCCGATCCGCACCGGCATCCAGGGAATTTTCCAGCAACTCCTTGACCACCGAGGCAGGCCGCTCCACCACCTCACCGGCAGCAATCTGGTTGGCAAGATGTTCAGACAGGATACGGATTCGTGACATGGCTATTGTAATGGTAAGAGGTAGAAGGTGTAAGGTATAAGGAAAAAATGATCAACTATACATAACTATTAATTCTTATCCGTCTTCTTGTCCACCGAAGGCGGAAAAAAGTAGGTCGCCTCTACCATAACCTACCTCGTACAACACTCCCGATTTATCGCCTTTCCATTATTTCCCGGCTTTCTCTTTTTACGGGACTATTGTAAAGTGGTTCGCTTATTCCCCTGTATAAACATCTTACGACATCCTGCTGTGGCAGCACGCAAAAAACCAAAAAAAAGAAAGACGCCTGCACGACGGCCTGCACGCAGAAAGCTGCTGGACCACACTCCGATCATTGTTTTCCTGTTGATCGTCTGCGGGACAGTGACCCTGTGCATTGGTACCGGCCTGGCATGGTTTCTCTCCCTGGATATTCCTGATATCCGCTCCGTTAATGATTACCGCCCCCTTGTGGCGACCATGGTCCTTGACAAACGTGGGCAAACTATTGATGCCATCTTTGAGCAGTACCGGATTGTAATCGACTTTCACGAAATGCCCGCACTGCTGCCCCAGGCATTTGTAGCGGCCGAAGACAGCCGCTACTGGGAACACGGCGGGCTGGACCTGTGGTCCATTGGCCGGGCAGCCATCAACAACATGCGCTCGGGCAGACGCAGCCAGGGCGGCTCCACCATTACGCAACAGGTGACCAGATCACTGCTGTTGAGCCGGGAAAAAAGTTATTTTCGCAAACTAACCGAGGCCATCCTTGCCTACCGGCTGGACCGTATGTTGAGCAAGCAGGAAATTCTGTCCATCTACCTCAATGAAATCTATCTTGGATCCGGCGCCTATGGGGTGGAGGCTGCAGCCAGGACCTATTTCAACAAACCTGCCCGCAAGCTCAATCTGGCTGAAATCGCTATCCTGGCCGGCCTGCCCCAGTCTCCGAGCCGTTACTCACCGCTCAACCATTTCAAGCGAGCGAAGGCCAGGCAGCGCTACGTGCTCAACCGCATGGCTGAAGACAAAATCATCAGCTCTGCAGCTGCCCGAAGGGCTTACGGACAAACACTGACCCTGGGTCACCCGGTACGAGACAGGGCCATGAACGGTTATTTTTCCCAGTATGTTCGGTCTCGTCTTGAACCACGTTACGGCAGAAAGGCGTTGCTGCGCGATGGGTTGCGTGTCTTCACCACCCTGGATCTTAATCTGCAAAAAACAGCGGCAAAGGCAGTGCGGGAAGGAACGCAGGCAGTCCGGGCACGTCATAAAACTAAAACCAGTCCCCAGGGCGCCCTGGTGGCTCTGGACACTGCATCGGGCAGAATCCTGGCCATGGTCGGCGGTACAGATTATACTGTCAGCCAGTATAATCGGGCAGTGCGTGCCAAACGCCAGCCCGGCTCTGTATTCAAACCACTTATCTATGCCACCGCCTTTGAACGTAACATATCGCCTGCCACAGTCATTGACGACAAACCCTTTTCCATCCGTAACAAAAACGGTTCCGTCTGGAGCCCCAAGAACTACAGCAACACATATTACGGTCCCACCACTCTTACGGATGGGCTCATCTACTCACGCAACATCGTGGCCATCAAGCTGCTGCAAAAAACAGGAGTAAAGCCGGTTCTTCAGCTGGCAAAAAAGGCAGGCATTACAGCACCACTTAAGCCGGAGCTTCCCCTGGCCCTTGGCGCCTCACCGGTATCTGTACTGGAAATGACCGCAGCCTATACCATGTTTGCCAACCAGGGACTGTACCGCCCACCGGTCTGCATCACCAGGGTCCAGGACAAGAACGGTCGCATCACCCTCTGGCAGCAACCAAAACCCCGCCGGGTGATTACGGCGAAAACCGCAGACGCGATTACTTCCATCCTGGGTGAGGTTATCAACCGCGGTACCGGCCGCAAGGCAAGAGGCATTCCCGGAGCTGCCGGCAAAACCGGCACTTCGGACAGCAACATGGATGGTTGGTTCATCGGCTACACGCCTGAGATCACGGCCGGGGTATGGTTAGGCTATGACCGGGACAGATCCCTGGGTAAAGGCGAGACCGGCGGTCGGGCAGCAGCCCCTGTCTGGAGAGCATTCATGCAGGCAACAATAAAGTAGGAGCGGCGCCTCGCCGCGAATGGCATCTTATCGCGGCGAGGCG
>JAUWLT010000016.1 GCA_030613515.1 Desulfobulbaceae bacterium | reverse complement strand
CAGGGCGATCAACTCTTTAAAGCCACCAATACCGATAGGGTTGGAACTCATGATTTCAACTTTCCAGCCCTGCATTTCCGCATACCTGGAGAACATCCTGAAAAGATCGGCAACAAAAAGAGCTGCCTCATCACCACCGGTACCGGCACGGATCTCAAGGAAAACATTTTTCCCATCATTGGGATCGCCGGGAAGCAACATCAAGCTAATCTTTTTTTCCAGCTCCTGTTCCCGTTCCGTCAGCTCTTCAATCTCAGCCCTGGCCAGTTCCGCAAGTTCAGGGTCTTCAGCCTCATCCCGGATCAACTCGCGATTATCCTCCAAATCCTGCCTGACCCTGGTGTACTCGGCATACAGCTCATTGAGCTTTGACACCCGGGAATGATCACGAACTACCTCCTGATACTTTTTCTGGTTGTTTACCAGTTCAGGTTCTGACAGCTGCCGTTCAAGGGCTGACAGTTTTTCGTGAATATCAGCAAGATTTTCAAACATAGGATTTTTATCTGAATATATCGTGCTTTATTGCGCAGTCAAATAAGCTGGATGAGCATGAAAAGGACAAAAAAAATCCACATGGCAGTACGACACCGCCATGTGGACAAATCGGAAAATTTACGCGTTCTTTTTCTCGAAATGTTTGGCGTATTTTTTCTTGAACTTCTCAATACGGCCGGCAGTATCTATGAGCTTTTGCTTGCCGGTAAAAAAAGGATGGCAGGCAGAACAGATCTCAACTTCTATTGCCTCGTTAACAGAACCAAGCTCTACTTCATTACCACAGGCACACTTGGCCTTTATTTTATGATATGCGGGATGGATATCCGGTTTCATTGTACTCTAAGCCTCCAGAAAACATGTTCGCAACATGGCGATTTGTTATTGCACAGTTATTCAAATTGTTAGTATTACCTGTTTAACAAATTTTTTAAAGGAAAAACGGCTATCAGCGGTTCATGGATGCAAAAAACTCTTCATTGGTCTGGGTCTGTTTCATCTTATCGACCAGAAACTCCATGGCATCGGCAGGATTCATGGAAGAGAGTATTTTGCGCAGGATCCATATCCGCTGCAAGTCGTCCGGCGCCAGCAGAAGATCTTCCTTGCGAGTTCCGGATTTCTGGATATTAATGGACGGATAGATTCGACGATCAGACATCTTGCGATCAAGGACGATTTCCATGTTACCTGTACCCTTGAACTCCTCAAAAATAACATCATCCATGCGACTGCCTGTTTCAATGAGTGCGGTGGCAAGAATAGTAAGACTGCCCCCCTCTTCAATATTACGGGCAGCACCAAAAAAACGTTTTGGCCGATGCAGAGCATTGGCTTCCACACCACCGGAAAGAATCTTACCTGACGCCGGAGTCACCGTGTTATAGGCACGGGCGAGACGGGTGATGGAGTCAAGCAGGATAACAACATCCTTTTTATGTTCAACAAGTCGCTTGGCCTTTTCAATGACCATCTCCGCCACCTGGATGTGGCGCTGAGGCGGTTCGTCAAATGTGGAACTGACTACCTCGGCAGCAACACTACGCTTCATGTCGGTGACCTCTTCAGGTCGCTCATCAATGAGCAGAACAATCAGGGTAATTTCCTTGTGATTGTCCACAATAGCCTTGGCAATTTTCTGCAAGAGCACTGTCTTACCGGTCCGAGGTGGCGCAACAATCAGCCCACGTTGGCCCTTACCAAGGGGTGCGACGATGTTAATTATCCGGGTGGAGAAGTTATCCTGTTCATCTTCCAGATTGATCCGCTCATCCGGGAAGAGCGGCGTCAGGTTAACAAACAGGGTTTTATTGCGCAAAGCTTCAGTTGGCTCAAAGTTGACCTTATCAACCTTGAGCAGGGCAAAGTAGCGCTCATTATCCTTGGGCGACCTCACCTCTCCTTCCACCGTATCACCGGTACGGAGGTTAAGACGGCGAATCTGAGAGGGCGAAACATAAATATCATCCGGACCGGGCAGGTAGTTGTAGTCCGGAGCCCTGAGAAAGCCAAATCCGTCCTGCAATACTTCAAGGACACCACTGCCACGGAGTTTGCCTTCATCATCAGCTTGAGATTTAAGAATGGCAAAAATAAGCTCCTGCTTACGCATGGAACTGTATCCTTCAATCTTTAAATCTGCTGCCAGCGAAACAAGTTCACTGATTTTTTTGTTTTTCAACTCAGTAGGATTCATCAAACGGTCCTTCCTCCTCAGAGGTTACAAATAGTGGTTCACAATGCTCAAAATCTCCCGACATCAATATTGCACAAAGCTGATATGAAAAACATACCGTACAGCCTGTATTACGTTCCAGCGACAACAGCAAATACAGCGCTATACAAGATGGCTGCATCGATAGATGCTGATACACTCTACAGTATTCCGGTTACGGTTTTTTTGTCAGTTGAGTAAAAAATGGGAGGATAAATCCTGAAGGATAAACATTTTTAACGATAATCATTAAAGTTGTCACCGGCAAAAAGCCGGCAACATCAGTTATTGTATATATTTTTATGAAATATCAGAACGTGAATTCGACAGGAAGTATAGTATCGATACGTTGAGGTTACTTAAGGTTCTAGATATTGGTTTCCGGTGCTCCTGTCAAGGTTTTTTGCACAAACAATTAAAAAAAATGCTATCCCCTGCAGCTTAGACAACCCACCAGATGACGCAACTGAAGGCAGGTTTCCTGCCAACTGCCGGAATTATCTATCACATGATGAGCCTGCAATACTTTTTCCGCCAGACAATATTGTGTGGAAACCTCTTGCCGGGCTTGCTCTACAGAGACATTATCACGGCTGACAATACGCTGAACCCGTACCACCGGATCTGCATACACGACCACAATCCGCTGCACGTCTTCCTGCCAGCCGGCCTCAAAGAGCAGGGGAATTTCAACCAGCACAGGCCCGCTGCGACGGCGCACCTGCTCAGCCATCTCCTTTCGTGCAAGAGGATGCAGGAGCGCGTCAACCCGGCTGCGCAGTTCATCCTCTGCAAAAAGGGCTTTGCGAAAAGCTATACGGTCAAGTTCACCCGATACAGTAAACAAATGATCTTCTACTATCTCTTTCAACGCCAGCCAACCCGGTGCGCCGGTAACCAGCAGCTGCCTGCAGATCCGGTCAAGATCAACAACGGGCAACTGGCAGAGTTTTGTAAGATAGCTGCAAACTTTGCTTTTTCCGGATCCAATGCCACCGGTTATTGCGATGATATGGCCCAACCCACTATCCTTCAAGAGTATATAGTCATCACAGGGGGTATACCTATGCGGTTTCACCAACACAAAACTTGTAAGTGATCAGGGGTGCCGTAGATTCGTACAGTCGCGACTGACTGCTATAACAGCGTAACAGCAAAGCGGTGTCTGGTGTCACCCTCTATGCGGGCAGTCGCGACCGTTCGGAGAGGTAAGCGAGTAACGAGACTCCGTGCGGTGCACCTGATCACTTACCTTCAAGACTGTAATCCCTGCGTAAGTGTTCAAGCACCAGCTCCATATCCTGCCACAGTGGAGCGGTAAATATACTCTCCTGCCCGGTTTCCGGATGAATAAAAGAGATGGTGGATGCATGCAGAAGCTGCCGATCCACCCTCACCCCTGCACTGTCCGCAATCCTACCACCATACAGCACATCACCGGCAACAGATGCGCCCAACGAGGACATATGGACTCTGATCTGGTGTGTGCGTCCGGTCTCAATAATAATTTCGGCAAAACACATACCGGTTGCAAAGGTTTCAAGAATATGCCAGCGGGTGGCGGCATAACGACCTCCACTATGGCGAATGGCCATTTTCTTACGATTTACCGGGTGCCTGCCGATGGGTGCGACAATTCGTCCATCCGTGTCCAAGGGACAGTGCAGCAGCAAGGCGTGGTAGATTTTATGAACCTCCCGATTTTTAAAGGCCTCAGACAGCAGTCGCTGTACTTTTTCCGTTCTGGCCACCAGCATAATGCCGGAAGTATCTTTATCCAGCCGGTGCACGATACCCGGCCGGTTCTTTTCCAAACCCGGAAGATTTCCATAACGGTGGAGCAGTCCATTAACCAACGTGGAGTCGGCATGACCGGCAGCAGGATGAACAACCAGGCCGGGAGGCTTACTTATGACCGACAGACTCTCATCTTCATATAATATTTTAAAATCAACTGGTTGAGCAACTATCCCGCTCTCAACGGTTTCGGGCAGTTCAACCAGGATATCATCACCTGTTGATAACCTGTAACCAGGCTTAACTCGGGCATTATTCACCAGAATATGGCCGGAACGGATACATTTGCCAAGGCCGGAACGGGACAGGTCGGAGATATGGCGAACAAGATAATGATCCAGCCGCATGCCTTTTTCTGTTGGCTGGACCTGGTAGTTGAAGGGAGATGAAGTGGCAGTCAAAATTTTCTGCTGATAAAAAAACAACAGGGGTGGAAAATTCAATTCCGGCGTCAGCTGAACAATTTTTCAATCTGATTTTCTACCTTTTCTTCATCAACGTTCTTGGCAAGGGAGAGTTCTTTGACCAGTAGACTTTTGGCTGTATCCATCATCTTCCGTTCACCATAGGACAGATCTTTATCTACCTTGAGCAGAAACAGGTCACGCAGCACCGATGCAACCTCATATACGGAGCCGGTTTTGATCTTTTCCATGTAATCACGGTAACGCCTGTTCCAGGTTTGGGAGCTGATCTTGATGTCACGTTCCTTGAGGATGTTAATTACTTTCTTAACCTCGTCTTTTGAAATAATAGCCCGGAGTCCAACGTTTTCACTGGTTGCCGTGGGGATCATGATGGTCATATCGTTATCCAGGATTTTCATCACATAAAACGCCTGGTCAATTCCTCCGACGGTCTCCATCTCAATAGCCTCAATCAAGCCGACACCGTGTGCTGGATAAACAGCCATATCACCTTTAACAAACGCTGTCTTTACATCATTTTCACTCATATTACCCACCTGACCACAATCTGTACAATTTTAGAACGGCAAAACGTTTAACTTAATAATATAGCATATTTTTGAAAATTTAGCAAAGATAGGAAGGCCTAAAAAAATAATCCGACCACTATGCCCCTGCCGTCAACGCCCGTTGATCCTGTTCATGCACGCATCAATGCCTTTCTCGATAAAAAGCTCAACGGCCTCATCCACCAGTGACAACTGCTTACTAAAAGCACCAAGTTCCCGGTCGCTGAACCTGGCCAGGACATACCGCTCTACAGGAATTCCCTGTCCCTGTTCATTACGCTCGGGTCGACCGATACCGAGTTTAAGACGGGCAAAGTCGGAGGTACCGAGATGGTTGATTATGGAACGAATCCCGTTGTGCCCCCCTGCCCCACCCCGAGCGACAACCTTTATCCTGCCTGTAGGAAGATCAAGGTCATCATGAACGACCAGAATGTCAGCCCGTTCTATCTTATAAAAATCGGCAAAGCGGACAAGACTTTCCCCGGATTTATTCATGAACGTCTGCGGCTTGACAAGCAGGATACTGACACCTGCCAACCGTTCACGGCAATACACTCCCTGCCATTTCTCGCAGGTCATGGCAAAACCATGCTGATCAGCAAAATAATCCAGGGCCAGAAAACCGGCATTATGCCGCGTCAGTTCATATTTTGAACCAGGATTACCAAGCCCGACAATCAGGCGGCCAGCATTCCCCATTGCACATTCCTCTCCGCAGGCAGCCACCACCTGAACCAGCAGGCAACCCGAAATCTCTCAAAAATCGTAACTTTTCAGGTGGTACCCGATAATTGACAAAACCACCGTTCAATAACTGTTCAGTAGCGCCTCATATTCGTTCATTCGCCGTTAGCACTGCTGGGAATTCGAAGCTTACTAGTGTCGTGTCAACGCTGCACTGACGCATTTTTCTTGTTCTTTTCCGCGCCTGCATCTTTGTGACTTGAGTTACATAGTTTTACTATGCGCCCCAACCCACAAAGACGCAGGCACAAAAAACTACTGCGCAATTTTGCGCCATTTCATCGTTGACGCGACACTAGTGCTATTCGAGAAGGCCGGGTAAGCGAGTATGCGAGACTCCGAAATGGGCGAAGAGGTAAGCGAAGATTCCGTGGAGTGCTACTGAACCGTTACCAAAAATCCAACAAAAAGAGCCAAAAGAAAGACCTGCTTTCTTCCGGCTCTTTTATTCTTTCAGTACCAGCACAATGTCGCCGGTACCGGTACACAAAACAACTATTTGGCTGTCAAATGATGGATGCACAAACCGTTGCCGGATCATCAAGCATTTCAATGTTTGCCGGTATTTCCAGATCAGCACAGCTGATGACCGCTCCACCATGTTCAAGATCGGTAATATCAGCTACAATTTCATCGGGCACATCCAACGGGCAACCACGAAGAGTTATCGTATTCCTGGAAACCCGCAGTTCACCACCCATCTCTACGCCCTTGGCTACACCAGTCAATCTCAGGGTAACAGCAAAATCAACAGGCTTATCAAGTTCAATCTCCAGAAAATCCACATGAAGCACTTGCTCTACAACCGGATCTTTCTGAATTTCCTGCACCAGGACATGGCGTTTACCTTTGTCGTCCCCTTCGATATCAAGGGTAACAACGGCATTACGGCCATGAATATCCAGCAGGTTCTTGTACAGTGTTCCTTCGTCAAACTGCAGAGCAACGGGATCCTCTCCATTACTGTACACTACTGCCGGAGTTTTTTTATCCATACGCAGACGACGCGATTCACCTTTTCCGAAAACCGTGCGGACTGCAGCCGGGATATCGACCTGTAACATGTTATTCCTCCTCCCTTTTATCAGGGATTTTTTGTCATTCTAGATTGTTTCGAATTTCGTACTTCTAATTTCATATTTTCCGGCTTATCCTGGTTAGGTATCAAGTGTCAGCTCATTAACCGGCATATTGTCATTCTTTGCTGACGGCTAACAAGCCGTTACAGCTGATTCCATAATTTAAACAAACAGGTAACTGACAGAATCTTCTGCATGGATGCGGCGGATCGCCTCACCAAGCAGTTTACCAACTGACAGCACTGTAATTTTATCACACCTATCACCCTTGTCGCCAAGGGGAATAGAGTTGGTCACGACCAGTGATTTTATTTCAGAATCATTGAGCCTTTCAATGGCCGGACCGGAAAGCACGGCATGGGCGCAACAGGCATGTACATCCTTGGCCCCGTTTTCTTTTAGTTTGCCGGCCGCACCACACAGGGTGCCTGCAGTATCCACCATATCGTCAAGTAAAATAGCAGTCTTACCGCTCACATCACCAATAACATGCATGGCCTCACACTCATTGGCCCGCTCGCGGCGCTTGTCAATAATGGCTAACCCTACATTAAGGCGCTTGGCAAAAGCACGGGTCCGTTCAACACCGCCGGCATCGGGAGATACCATAACTACATCTTCAAAATTGCTCCTGATATGCTTGAGCAAAACAGGGGCGGCATACAGATGATCAACCGGAATATTAAAAAATCCCTGAATCTGGCCTGCGTGAAGATCCATGCAAAGTACCCGCCTGGTACCAACAGCCATCAGCATCTCAGCCACCGCCTTAGCGGTAATGGGCACCCTGGGCCGCACCTTGCGATCCTGACGTGCATAGCCGTAATAGGGCATCACCGCAGTTATGCGCCTGGCTGATGCCCTGCGCAGGGCATCCACCATGATCAACAGTTCCATCAGGTGGTCGTTCACCGGAGTACAGGTCGGTTGAATGACAAACACATCCGCGCCACGAACATTTTCACCAATCTCAACAAAGATCTCGCCGTCACTGAACTGTTTGACCTCGGCATCCGACAGAGGCATATCCAGGTAATTACAGATTTCCTGGGCTATGGCAGGGTTGGCATTACCGCTAAAGACCTTCATTATGTTTGGCATTTTCAGCGCCTCATACCGTCAAAATGAAAAGGGAATGATTCCGTCCATACTAACCAGCTTGGCTGGACCAGATTCGTCAGTCACAACGAAAAAAAATGATTATCTCCAGCATATTCCAAATTGAGAAACCAACTACTTTTATAAACTAAAATGGCTGGGGCGGAGGGATTCGAACCCCCGAATGCAAGGATCAAAACCTTGTGTCTTACCGCTTGACGACGCCCCATGCCGATGTAATTGATAAAAGGTGTACAGCGTACCGTCCCCTTTTCTATTCAGACAAGAGGATCAACAAGATACACCTGATCGTACTCTTTTTTTAACTTCTGACTACACTGCCGGGCCTGCCGGTACAAGTCGGTGCTAAAAAGCCCGAAAACCGTTGGCCCGGATCCTGACATCATGGCACCGACAGCACCGGCTGCAAGCAACCTTTTCTTTAGTGTATTGATAACGCTGTATTTATCAGCAGTGACCGCTTCAAGATCATTCACCAGTTCATCCGGCTGAATCGGTCGTTTGCAAAAGGCAGCGGGCCGGCCAATTTCGCTATGCTCTTTTTGCGAACTAGATAGGTTAAAAATATTTTTCCCTGATGTCAACGCAAAAGTCTCATAGGCCCATTTCGTAGACACACCAATTCCGGGATTAACCAGCAGCACCCGGTAGCCGGAAAGCGGCACAGCGACTTCAAGCTTCTCCCCAATACCGGTAGCCCAGGCAGCTGCCATGTCATGGATAAACAGGGGCACATCAGCACCGAGCCCGAGCCCCATGTCTGCCAGTTCATCCCTGCTGGATCCTGTTGCAAGCAACCTGTCAAGGCCGAGCAAAACGGTCGCGGCATCACTTGACCCTCCTCCGAGACCAGCTGCTACAGGTATATTTTTTTTCAGAACAATCCGTATCCCCTGATCGACTCTTCCGGTTTGGTCAAGAAACAGTCGGGCAGCACGATGGACAATATTACGTTCATCTTCGGGCAGATCAGCGCCCGGGCAGAAAAGATGAATTCCGGATTCCGGCTCCAATGCCAGTTCCAGCTGATCATAAAAGGCCAGCTTCTGCATGAGCGTATTCAGCTCATGATACCCATCCGGCCTGCGTCCGGTTATTTTCAGATAAAGGTTTATCTTGGCAGGGGCTGCCAGGCAGAGACGTTGGACACCCATTGCCTGGAACCGATCTATACCGTAGCCTCTTTGGCCTTGATAAAACGCATCTTCAACTCATAGAGAACCTTGGTCACTAACTCATTTTCCTGTCCGTCCAAATTTCCCATGGTCTTCTCTGCCAGCATGGACAAGGTGTCAATGGTATGTTTGGCAAGTTCCAGGTCAACAGCTTTTAGTCCGGATTCAGGATGAGCCAGCTCTCCGAGATGAAACAGGGCCGTGGTGTTAAGTGACAGAACAAAGGAAACAAAGGAGACTTCGGGCATGACACATTCTCCCGCCTCATTTTTTACCCTTCCCTCCGGACATCCGCAGTCACTGGCTTGTTCACTCATTCTTTTGCTCTGTTGTTACGATTTATGGTTACAGGGTTCAGAGTTTCTGTCCTCTGACTTCTGTCCTCTGGTTTCTGGTTTCAGGTATCATAGGGTGGCAGTTCCAGTGCCATGGCATCATCAATCTTATCCAGCTCCCTCACCTTGGCCAGCAGCTCTTTTGAAACCGGTGTATCGGTGCTGAGCAGGATGACATTCTGGTTGGAAGCCTCTTCCCGACCAACAGTCATGCGGGAAATATTCACCCCTCCAGCTCCCAGAGTGGTCCCCAGGGCACCGATCACGCCGGGCACATTCTTATTATATACCAACAACATGGACCCTGCCGGCAAGGCCTCAAGCCGGAAGGAATTGAGACGTACCAGGCGTGGCTCTTTTGTACCGAATACAGTACCGGCCAGCATGTTCTCGCCTTCATTGGTCTTGACTGTTATCCGGACCAGTTTGGTAAAATCCGAGGCCTGCCTGGTCTTGGATTCAACCACCCTGATACCGCGTTGTTTGGCAATAAGTGGTGCATTGACAAAGTTGACCGCATCCTGAAGGATAGGGGTGAACAGGCCTTTTAAAAATGCCACGGTTACCGGTCCGGTATCCTGGTCGGAGAGATCACCACTAAACTCTAGATTAATCTCCTCCACCCCGCCGCGGGCAATCTGCATGTGCAGGGAGCCAAGCATTTCACCAAGGGTGATATAGGGGCCGATCTTGGCCATCACATCATCGCTGACTGAGGGCACATTTACTGCATTACGGACAACACCTTTGAGCAGGTAATCAGCCATCTGCTCGGCGATGGCCGAGGCAACATTTTCCTGGGCCTCAGAGGTAGAGGCACCGAGATGAGGGGTACAGATAAAGTTATTTAAGCCAAGCAGGGGTGTTGTCTCCAGGGTAGTAGGTTCTTTCTCAAACACGTCCAGTGCAGCTCCGGCAATCCGCCCCTCTTTCAGGGCTTCATAAAGTGCATCTTCATCCAGCACGCCTCCGCGGGCGCAGTCAATGAACATGCCCTCTTCTTTCATGTTGGCAAAAAATTCAGTGGACAGCAGATGATGAGTGTCCTTGGTCAGCGGTGTGTGCACGGAGATAAAGTCTGCTCTCCGGGCAAGCTCCAGCAAATCAAGCCGTTCAACACCAAGCTTTTCCACCAGCTCCTGGGGCATGAATGGATCAAAGGCAATAACCTTCATATGCAGTCCCTGGGCTCGGTTGGCAACAATGGAGCCGATACGGCCGATGCCTACAATACCAAGAGTCTTACCGGTAATCTCACGCCCCATAAAGCTCTTTTTCTCCCACTTGCCGGCCTTCATGGAGGCAGTGGCCTGGGGAATATTTCTGGCCAGGGACATCATCATGGAAATAGCATGCTCGGCAGCAGTAATTGCGTTGCCGTCCGGAGCGTTCATGACCACAATTCCCTTCTCGCTGGCAGCCGGAATATCGACATTATCAAGTCCGATACCGGCCCGACCCACCACCTTTAACTTTGTGGCAGCCTCAATGATATCTTCCCGCACCATTGTTGCACTGCGAATCACCAGCCCGTCATAATCAGGGATAATTGCCTTGAGCTCTTCCGGTGGCAGACCGGTATTTACATCAATCTCAAGCCCGGCCTCTCGGAGAATTTTTTCACCCATGGGTGCAAGATTATCACTGATCAATACCTTCATTTTTCACCTCTTATAACCAATTCAATATTAGAAAATATGTTGATTTTTAATTGCAAAGAAAGCAGTATAACGACATTCAGGGTTACAGACAATACAAAAAAAAGTCAAAACCGCATATTTTCACCACAGAGTGCACAGAGGACACAGAGAAAGAAAAAACTCTCTGTTCTCTGTGCACTCTGTGGTTTACAAACAGAAAACAGTCCTGGACCGTTAACGATGGCCCGGCGCCGAAATACGCAGTCCAGACATGAGATACAAGGAGTGCACCATGACAGAAGTTCGTGTCCGCTTTCCCCCCAGTCCTACCGGTTACCTGCATATCGGCGGTGCCCGTACCGCACTGCTCAACTGGCTGTGGGCCAGAAAAAATAACGGCAAGCTGATCCTGCGCATTGAGGATACCGATGCCGAGCGCTCCACCCAGCAGTCCATTGAAGGCATCATTGACGGTATGAACTGGCTGGGTCTGGACTGGGACGAGGGTCCCTACTTTCAGACGGATTTTTCCGATGACCATAAAGAGGCGGCGGAAAAACTTCTGGCTTCCGGCCACGCCTATAAATGCTTCTGCACCAAGGAAGAACTGGACCAAAAACGGGAAGCAGCAATGGCGGCAAAAAAGGACGTCCGTTATGACGGTACCTGCCGCGACCTGACCCCGGAACAGGTGGCGGAAAAAGAGGTCCAGGGTATTCCCTACGTTATCCGCTTCAAAGTCCCGCAAAAGGAGGGCAAGGTCTCCTACCAGGATAAAGTTCTGGGCATTATTGAGCGTGCCTATGACGATATTGAGGATTTTGTCATTGTCCGCTCCAACGGCAAACCGCTCTACCTGCTCTGTAACGTGGTTGACGATATCCGTGACCGCATTTCCCATATTATCCGCGGCCAGGACCACATGAGTAACACCACACGCCAGGTACTGCTCTACCAGGCTCTGGATGCTCCTATACCGATCTTTGCCCATATGCCGCTGACCCTGGATCTGCAGAAACGCAAAATCTCCAAACGCAGTCACGGTGAAATCGTAGCTGTCCAGTTTTACCGGGAAAAAGGATTTATCCCCTGGGCTCTGTGCAACTTCCTGGCCCTGCTTGGCTGGAATCCGGGTACGGACCAGGAGATCTTCAGCCGCGAAGAACTGATCGAAGCCTTTACCCTTGAACGTATCGGCAAGGTTAATTCGGTTTTTAACTACCAGAAAGGCAATGCCAAGTTCTTCACTGATCCCAAGCTGATCTCCATTAACGAGCATTACCTGCGGACCATGGACATCAAAGAGCTTGCAGAGCTTGTGAAACAAGACTTTGAAGAACAAGACATCTGGAACGAAGCCTATGACGGTGACAAACGTGAATGGTTCCTGTCCACCTTGGATCTTATCCGGGACCGGTTTCATACCACCCGCGATTTTGCCACCCTGGGCCGTGCCTATTTTGCCGAGGATTACACGGTCGAAGCCAAACCGCTGAAAAAGAACATCCTCAAGCATCCGGACCTGAAAAGCCGGCTACCTATGCTGGCCGAACGTTTTGCAGCACTGGATGACTTTGACAAGGAAACTACTGAATCCGCCTCCCGTGAGCTGGCAGCAGAGCTTGACATCAAGCCCGGTATCCTGATTAATGGTATGCGCACCGCACTCACCGGTCAGTTAGCCGGACCGGGCATGTTCGACATCTTGGTGGCCCTTGGCAAAGACCGGGTAATAAACCGGTTAAAAAACATCAATCATTTATACAACTAATCGCCATGACCGCTGAAAATATTTCTGAAAAACCCCTTGATTTCATCCGGCAGATTATCGTCAAAGATCTGAAGTCGGGTAAACATAAGACAATTATCACACGTTTTCCACCGGAGCCTAACGGTTTTCTCCATATCGGTCACGCCAAGTCCATCTGCCTTAACTTCGGCATTGCCGAGGAAAACAACTCGGTCTGTCACCTCCGTTTTGACGACACAAATCCCGGTAAAGAATCACCGGAATACGTGGTAGCCATCAAGCAGGACGTCCACTGGTTAGGCTTTGACTGGGGTGATCATCTCTATTATTCGTCCGATTATTTTGACAAACTCTACGACTACGCAGTCCAACTGATCAAGCTTGGCAAAGCCTATGTCTGCAATTTAAGCAGCGAGGAGATGCGGGAGTACCGGGGAACATTAACCGAACCGGGCAAAGACAGCCCATGCCGCAACCGATCCGTTGAAGAAAATCTGCAGCTCTTTGAGCAGATGAAAAACGGCGAGCTTGAAGAAGGCAGCTGTGCCCTGCGAGCAAAGATCGACATGAGCTCACCCAACATCCTGATGCGCGACCCGGTTCTTTATCGGCTCATCAAAACCAGCCATCACCGGACCGGAGACAGATGGTGCATCTATCCCATGTATGACTTCTGCCACTGCCTGTCTGATATGGTAGAGGGGATAACTCATTCTCTCTGTACCCTGGAATTTGAGAACAACAGACCGCTCTACGACTGGATACTTGACACCCTGAACACGCCCTGTCATCCGCGCCAGTACGAATTTGCCCGCCTCAACATCAACTACACAGTCATGAGCAAGCGCAAACTGCTGCAGCTTGTTGATGAAAATCATGTCCTGGGCTGGGACGATCCGCGGATGCTCACCATCTCCGGTCTGCGCCGCCGGGGCTATACGCCTGCATCCATACGGAACTTCTGCGATAGTATCGGGGTGGGAAAACGTGATTCCTGGATCAACATGGGAGTGCTGGAAAATTCTATCCGCGATGATTTAAACGTGCGTGCGCCCAGGGTACTGGGCGTACTTAAGCCCTTAAAGGTTGTGATCACCAACTACCCGGAAAATAAAGAAGAAGAGCTTGAAGCACAGAACCACCCTCAAAATCCGAAATTGGGCACCCGTATGCTGCCGTTTTGCCGAGAGATTTATGTTGAGGACACTGATTTTCTCGAGAATGCGCCCAAGAAATTCTTCCGCCTGTCTGTTGGCCGCGAGGTGCGACTGCGCTACGCCTACCTGATCACCTGCCGGGAAGTGATCAAGGACGAAAACGGTGAGTTAGTGGAGCTACACTGCACCTATGACCCGGAAACCCGTGGCGGCTCGGCCCCGGACGGCCGCAAGGTCAAGGGAACCATCCACTGGGTATCGGCGCGACACGGAATCCGCAGCCAGGTACGACTTTATGACCGCCTCTTTACAGTGGAACATCCGGACATGGACAAAGAAAAAGATTTTAAGGAATTCCTCAACCCCGATTCTCTGCAGATCCTGGACAACTGCATCCTGGAACCATCCCTGACCGCTGCCGCTGTTGAGGATCGCTTCCAGTTTGAACGCCAGGGCTATTTCTGCCAGGACAGCAAGGAAACCACCCCTGAAAAGCCGGTCTTTAACCGCATCGTTACCCTGCGTGACAGCTGGGCAAAAATGAATAAGAAAAATAAGTAGTAGAGTACTCGGGGCAACATACCCTGGGTCCTGAAATGTAAAAATGCACCGATACATTGGGTTGGTGCGCAGCTTGATTTAACAATCGACTGAAGTGGACCCCTTTGTCAAGACAAAATCTTTGAAAAATAAGGTCGTCTCTTTCAGAGATTTTGTTGTCATTTTCACCTTTCTCAGCCTTTCTGTTGGAGCCCCGTCGGAGACGCCTCTCCGTCATTGCCACCTTCAGGTTCAGCAGTGACAATCTGTGGTGTCAAGGCTGCGAGGTACGAGTACCCGCAGGACTTGGCCTTGCAATAGAGCTTCCTCTGTAGCGTCCTGATTTTAAGGAGTTGATAGCATTTCGCAATCTCCGAATCCTCCGCTCGTTGGTTGCATGAACAAAGTAGGGTCCCTTTCATCAGTCAAGGGTTATGTTGTCCCTTGTCCTCAAACGGTACTATGACCCCAATTACCTCCACCCCAATTACCTCCAATTACCTAATTACCAGGTAAAAGGAAGGTGAAAAAAAACTACTCAGCGGCATGCGCCATAATTTTCATATAGTTATCCATATAGGCTTCTCGTGGCATACGCTGGGTGTCTTTGATAAAGGCACAGGAGTTATCCCGGCAATATTCACCATTACTCACGTAGTTAAGAATTAGCGCCGGCAGGTCAAAGTGACGCATCACCGGGTAGACTTTAGGTTCTCCATTTTCGATGATGGCAATAGTGTTGTGGTAGTAGCTGTTTTCCCTGTTGTCAAGATACCGCAATGCGTTATAGGTATTCGGGCCGTTACGTAATGGGGGAACGTGATCAGAAATCAGAATTATCAGGCTTTCCCGGTCAATGGACAACAGTTGCTTTACGTAGTCGGCGATGGCCTCGGTGCGATAATAGAACTGGTTTACAGAGCGTGTCAGGTGCTCGTCGGGGTAGCTGGATTCCAGTTTGATTATCTCAGGCCTTTTCTCCGGATCGAGATTATGAGGCAGATGACCGTAAATGGTCATTAAATAATTGAACAGAGGCTGCGAGGGGTGTTGTTTGAGATGGGTCTTAATAAAGCCCAGATTTTGTTCAAGCAATGGCTTGTCGAACAGGTACTCCTCCTGGCCGGGATCGCCATACTCCAGATAGCTTTCCCGCGCACCGGAAAATTCCCGTGGGAAATAGCTCTCAGCAAACCCCATACCGACGTAACCAGGCAGTGCATTGAAAAAATTGGGTTTATAGCCGTTGCTGGCAACGCTACGATATCCCAGCTTTCCCAGCAGGCTGGGCAGGCAGTGTGCCTGTGCTCCGGTAAAGACGTTGAACTCCACACTGGAAAGTTGCTCAAGTGCCGGTACTCCGCATAATACTTCAAATTCGGCCTGTGCTGTAGCACCGCCAAAGACCGGCGCCACGGACAGACCCAGGTTGTCGCCAAAGAGTTTGTCAAATTCAGGATGGGCTGGTGGTCTGGAAAAACCCAGATCACTAAACAAACGTGGATCGAGGAAGCTTTCCAGCACGATTAGATATATATTTCGGTGGTTATTGTGAGGTTCCAGCCTGGCCGTCAGTGTTGTCGCCTGTTGATTATAAGCGACTCGATCCAGATAAGGCTCCAGTTGATCCAGGGCCTTCAGGCGCTGGGCTTCACGGTAGAGCAGCATGGAAATACGTCCATTATATTCCACGCTTTTTCTGTCGGAATATGTGACAATTTCCGTAGCTGCCTTTTCAAAATTGTTGACAAAAGCGCCCGGTGTGCAGGCGATAAAACTAGAGAGCAATACAAGTGGTGACAGCCACAAAATGATCTTTCCCGGGTGGCGGTAATCAACTATCTTTGGCAAAAAAATGATCGATATCACTATAATGGCTATCACCAGCAACAGGTAGCCAAGTGGAATGATCTGCAACAACTCGGGCAATTCCGAAACATTGATCAGGCGAAACACCTTGCGAAAGGCAAAATAGAAAGTATCATGAATCAAATAGATCAGGACGATAGGCAAACCAGCCACTAGACCGCGACCGGGAAATGGTTTCAACAGTGAAAAGAACAGGCCGTAGAGATAGATCAACAGCACCAATTCGATAAGTTGACCATCAGTATGTACTGTGCTGAAACCATTCAGATCCTCCATGAGCAGGGTATAACCGTACAATGCGGGGATAAACAGAGCCAGATGGAGAAAGAGTGATAGCCTATTTAACAGGGTTGGCTGTTTCGACATAATTAATATTGTGATTTAAGCCCTTATTTAAACAAGGCATCAGAAACAAATAGTCGCAACTAACTATTTGATATTACTAGTATTACTTTAATAGGCACGCAAAAAAGGTCATTACCTGACAGCTTTATTAAACTGCAATGATACAGCAGCAATTACAATTTCGTCAATCAAATTAAACTGATAACAACCTGCAAGATATCATGACGCCGGCAAGTAGTGCTAAGCAACTATGTTATTTCGTTTAGTAAATCTGGGCATTGCTATCATTGTAGCGGCATTTTGCTTGAGCTTATGGGCCTATGGCAACCGACCACAATTTCTTCCTAAATGGCCGGATAAGGTTACGGGTTTTGCTTTTTCTCCCTATCGGTATGGCCAGGATCCACGAAAAGGAAGCTATCCGACCCTGGAACAGATAGACTCTGATCTGAAACTGTTATCCGGCAAGGTAATCGCTGTTCGCACCTACAGCGTAGAAAACAATCTGGCGGCAATTCCCAAACTGGCACGCAAACACAATATTAATGTCTGCTTGGGTGCCTATCTCGGTAAAGATCAGAAACGTAATGCCGAGGAGTTTACCCTCTTTTTAAAAATAGCGCAGCAGAACCAACACAATGTGGTTCGAGCTATGGTTGGCAATGAAACTCAGATTCATGGGCTGTTGCCATACGATGAACTGATCGATTATCTGGACAAGGCGCGCAAGGCCTTGCGTATGCCGGTCAGCACTGCTGAGCCGGCATATATCTGGCATACAAACCCTGACCTGGTGGAACATGTCGACTTCATCGCTCTCCAAATCCTTCCCTATTGGGAAGGTAAGGAGGTTCATGTGGCGGTTGAATATGTTTTTAACGAGCTGCTTGGACTAAAAAAAAGGTATCCTAACAAAAAAATCATAATTTCCGAGGTCGGCTGGCCCAGTCAGGGACGTACTCGTAAGAATGCTGAAGCTTCCGTAGCCAAGCAGGCAACCTTTCTGCGTCTTTTTTTGCAACGGACGACGAAAGAAAACTATGTTTACTATCTTCTGGAAGCGTTTGACCAGCCATGGAAGAACGATCTTGAAGGAACCGTGGGTGCCTACTGGGGTGTATATGACGTCAATCGCAACCCCAAGTTTGAGTTTATCCAACCTATTGTTCCTGTTCCCAGCTGGCAGATGCTGGCCGGGATTTCCTTCCTGTTGGCATTCATCATCTACTATCTGTTGCTCATCGACGGCAGAACCTTGCGTGGTCATGGGCGTGGTTTTCTGGCAATCATCAGCTATGCGGCCGCCACCGCAATAGTCTGGATCGTATATAAATACACTTCCCTCTATCTGACAGTTGGTTCAATCATTGTCGGAATCGTGTTGGCGATGAGTCTGTTTGGCATCGTCATTGTATTGCTGGCAGAAGCGCATGAGTGGGCTGAGGCGCAGTGGGTGAAACAACGACGGCGAAAATTTGAAATAAAACCCATGCCGGACGACCGTTCACCGATGATATCCATCCATGTGCCTGCTTACAATGAGCCGGCCGAGATGTTGATCGAGACAATCAACGGGCTGTCCAGACTTGATTACCCAAACTTCGAGGTGTTGGTAATCGACAACAACACCAAAGATGAGACGGTGTGGAGACCGGTACAGGAACACTGTGACAAGCTGGGCGCCCGTTTCCGTTTCTTCCATGTCGACCCGCTGGCAGGATTCAAGGCCGGGGCGTTGAATTATGCCCTGGATCATACCTCGACGGAGGCGGAAGTCATTGCGGTCATAGACAGTGACTATGTGGTCACCCCCCGCTGGCTGCATGACTTTGTACCGCAGTTCAGCGACCCTGAAGTTGCAGTGGTTCAAGCGCCTCAGGACTATAGCGATGGTGATGACAGTCTCTTCAAAGCGATGTGTTACAGCGAGTATGCCGGCTTTTTCTATATTGGTATGGTCACTCGTAACGAACGTAATGCCATTATTCAACACGGTACCATGACAATGGTTCGCAAGACTGCACTGGAGGAAGTGGGCGGCTGGGCGGAATGGTGCATTACTGAAGACGCAGACTTGGGATTACGTCTGTTTGCAAAGGGTTATAAGGCGCACTATACCCAAAAGAGTTATGGCCGTGGACTGATGCCCGACACCTTTCTCGATTACAGGAAACAGCGTTTCCGCTGGGCCTATGGCGCCATACAGATACTACGCCGCCATAGCGGGATGTTGTTTAGTCTTAGGGCTGGTCGTTTGAGCCCGGGACAGCGCTACCACTTTGTCGCCGGATGGCTTCCCTGGATAGCTGACGGTTTAAATCTTTTGTTCAATCTTGCAGCTATAGGCTGGTCGGTGGCCATGATAACGGCTCCGATGCAATTTGATCCCCCATTGGTCATTTTCTCGCTGCTGCCGTTGACTCTGTGCGTATTCAAGCTGGCAAAACTGTTTTATATCTATACAACTCGTATCGGTACCTCGATACGGCAGGCCATCTTCGGGGCATTGGCAGGATTGTCGCTCTCTCACACCATCTCAAAGGCGATATTGCAAAGCTTTGTCACCAGAGGCATGCCCTTTATCCGCACGCCCAAAATGGCAAATAAACAGGACCTGTTTCATGCCATCGTCATAGTCCACGAAGAATTATTGTTGTTGGCTGCCTTATGGTCAACAATCGGGGTATTGGTGATTACACAGGGCGTTGATACGGCCGACATGCTGATCTGGGTGCTGGTGTTGTTGATGCAGTCACTTGCCTATCTGTCGGCATTGATCGTATCGGTGATCAGTTCGTTCCCAAGGATTCCCGCCCGTCTTATCGGCGTGCGCTGGATCGACAAGCCGGATGTACATGATGTGGTCATATAAAAAATAACAGTAAATGGGGTTAGAGAAATTTTTTTTTATTGGGCCAGAAAAAGAGTGGCGATCATTGGGTTGGCGAAAAGTTAAAACTTAATTTTATTCTGACCCCCATTCATATAGAGCCAGTCAGTCACACGCTGTGTGATTGGCTGGCTCCAGTTGCTTATACTGGTTGTTACATGTTGTTACATTATTCGTATCTGCTCAATAACCTGAGAAACTGAATTTTTCGAAGTATGTGAAATTCCCATAGTGGCGACGCAAAAACTCAGTTTCTTTCGCCCCAAAATATTAAGAGGATACGAACCCTTATCGTAGAGTTATTGTGCGATCGGTCCTGTGCCGGCAATCTCATCCGGCACTGTCTCTCCAAAGCGTTTGAAGTTCTCCTGGAACATCTGCGCCAGCTTATTGGCCTGGGCGTCGTAGGCCTCTTTATCTTTCCACGTATTGCGCGGATTAAGCACCTCATCGGGCACATTGGGGCAACTGACGGGAGCTGCAAGTTGGAAGAAGGGATCGACCTGGGTTTCGACTTGCGCCAGCGAGCCATCCAGCGCCGCATGAATCATGGCGCGCGTGAAGCTGATCTTCATCCGCTCACCAACGCCGTAAGGCCCGCCACTCCAACCTGTGTTGACAAGCCAGACATCGGAGTCATGGTTCTTGATCCTCTCGCTGAGCATCTCGGCATAGACGACGGGATCGTGCACCATAAACGGTTCGCCGAAACAGGCGCTGAAGGTGGCCTGGGGTTCAATGACGCCACGCTCGGTTCCGGCCACTTTGGCCGTGTAGCCGGCCAGGAAGTGATAGGCTGCCTGTTCGGGCGTCAGCTTGGAGATAGGTGGCAATACGCCGAACGCATCGGCAGTGAGCATGATCACATTGTTGGGATGGCCACCAAAGCCTGTGCGGGTTGCGTTCGGGATGTGGCTGATGGGATAGGCAGCGCGCGTGTTCACTGCCAGGGATTCATCATCCAGATCGATGCGCCCTGTTGTAGGATCAAAGCCGACATTTTCAAGGATAGTGCCGAACTTGCGTGTTGTGTTATAGATATCCGGTTCGGCTGTGGGCGATAGTCGAATCGTCTTGGCGTAACAGCCGCCTTCAAAATTGAAGACGCCCTTGTCGCTCCAGCCATGCTCATCATCGCCGATCAAGACGCGTGATTCGTCCGTCGAAAGCGTTGTCTTTCCGGTTCCGGAGAGACCGAAAAAAATTGCGACGCTGCCATCTTCACCGGTGTTGGCCGAACAATGCATGGGCAATACACCCTGCACGGGCAGCAGGTAGTTCATGACGCTAAAGATGGACTTCTTGATCTCACCGCCATACTGCGTGCCGCCAATGATGACCAACTTCTTCTCAAAGTGGACGACGATAAAAGCCGAAGAGTTTGTGCCATCCTCACTTGGAAGGGCATGGAAATTCGGCGCCTGAATCACGGTGAAAGCGGGAATGTGGTTTCTTAATTCATCGTCGGTCGCCTGAATAAACATATTGCGGGTGAAGAGGCTGTGCCACGCTGTCTCTGTAATCACGCGTATGGGCAAACGGTAGTCCGGATCGGCGCCTGAAAAACAGTCCTGGACAAAGATGTCGCGGCCTTGAAAATAAGCCACCAGCCTGCGGTGCAGGCTCTCAAACTTCTCTTCAGACATGGGCACATTGGCATCGCCCCAGGCGACCTTCTCGCTGTGAATGGGATCGTCGACAATGAATTTATCTCTTGGTGAGCGACCAGTGTGTTGGCCTGTTCGCACGACCAGCGGGCCGAGATGAGCGAGACGGCCTTCGCGACGCTTGATCGCCTCTTCATACAGGTGTGGCGTGGACAAATTCCAGTAGACAGTATCGGGGTTGATAATGCCGCTGTTTTCCAGTCCGAAATTGCTGTGTGGACGTTGGGACATGGTGGGATCTCCTTTTTTTATTGACTACAGTAAGAATACATAACTACAAAGAGCGATTCATCTTCCGGGAGATGGATAGTTGAATCATACAACTACAATATGTTTACACGGACATCTCTCCTTTAGATGGGGTTATTCTCCCCGTTGATATACTTGATTTGTCAGCGGGTGACATTAAGCAGGACCTTAGGGAGACTTGTTCTGCATTGTATACCCAGGGAAAATCTCCCCTGCAATCAATCTGTAAGGATTCGCTCCGGTGCATTAAAAATATTCACCCGGTCAGGTCTTACATAGGCGGCCAGGGTTACCCCGGCCCTTCTGGCTATAGCCAAGCCAAGCGATGAGGAAGAGGTACGGGACATGACGATTGGGATGCCGATGCGGGCGCATTTGAGCACCATATCGGACGTTAAGCGCCCTGTGGTGTAGATTGCACCGGAGGCGGAAAACTTGCCCATAAGGATTGCACCAATCACTTTGTCCACCGCGTTGTGACGGCCCACATCCTCATAATAGGCCTGCAGCTTCCCATCCGACCAGAAACCGCAGCCATGCACGCAATGGGTGTCCCGGCCCAGGGGTGAGGCCTGCAAGGCCTGACGGATAAATGTGCGGATTTCAGAAAAACTGATCAAACACTCCTTGAGCGGATCAAAGGCACCTTCCAGCATCTCCCGGGATATTTTGCCGGTACCGCCGCAACCCGACGTTATAATAACCTCTTTGGGCTTCATCGTCTCGTCCACATCAGCATGCACGGAGATACGGCCATCCGGACAAACCAGCACCTCGCGCACCTGCCCTGGCTCGGTTATGTAGCCCTGACCAAAAAGAAAACCCGCCCCAAACTCTTCAAGCCCGGTTGCAAGCACCATGGAGGTTCCAATCTCCTCATCATTAAGCGCAACCGTGTAAGGTACCTCAATGGCCAGACATTCACGGCGTTCCGTGGATCCATCCGGGGTAAGAATTACCGTATCCTGAACAAGGGTTACCTTATTTTCCATATCCGTACCGACTCGCCGGTGTCTGTTTCTTTCCTGTCTTCGGGCAATTCAATTAGGCAGTCTGCCGCCGCCATGGCCAGCAAACGACTCCTCTTTTGTACAGGGGTGACCTGCAGCTTTTCTCCCACCCGTTGTACTGTTCCATACATAATTTCAGTCCAGCCTGTCTGTCCATTTACCGGGCAGGTCAACTCTGCCGTGTACACTCTTTTATACTGTCCCCTGTAGCCGGACAGTCGTTGGATACCGGGCAGGGCCAGCAGTAGAAAGGCAATGTGATTGGATGGCGGACCACCGGGCAGGTTGAAAATTAGAGTCTTGTCCCTGCAACCAAAGCAGATCCCCTTGCCCGGTCCCACCCGGACCCGGCGAAAGACCGGCTCTACAGCAAGTAAATCCATTGCCCGCATGGTTAGATCTTTATCCCCGTCCAGCACACCTCCACAGGTAAGCATTACATCAAATTTTTCAAGCAGCGGCATCATCTGCTGCTCCAAATTCTGAAGATCATCATGAATGATGATCGCACTGGTTTCCATTCCAAGATCATGCAGAGCAGCCTGCAGGGTAACAAGGTTACTGGCTGCAACCTTACCGGGAGCAATGGGATTGCCGGGCTTGACCAGCTCACTGCCGGTGGCGACAATCACAATCTTCGGCTGCCGATATACAAAAACTTCACTTACCCCGGCAGCGGCCAGCAAGCCGATATGGGCAGGCCGCAGCCTGGTTCCGGGCCGGATGAGCACCTCGCTTGAGCGGACATCGTGTCCGTGCTCTAATATATTGCGTCCAGGATGGGCATCCCGGAAAATTGTTACCCTGTCACCATCCAACTCGGCAAACTCGGAGGTCAGCACAGCATCAGCACCTTGCGGCACTGCAGCTCCGGTCATGATGCGAACGGTATTGCCGGAACTGACAACCAGCCCTTCCTTATCCTGACCGGCAGTCAGGGTACCGACCACCTGCAAGGTCACCGGATGTTTTCTGGAAGCTCCGGCAATATCAGCTGATACAACTGCAAATCCATCTTTTAAAGATGCATCTGTTGATGGACAATCGGAAACCGCAGCTATTTCAGCGGCTGTAATCCTGCCCACGCCGTCATTAATGTGCACCGGTTCCGGTGCAAGCGGCGAGATTTCCCCTATTATTCTACGGGCCTTTTCCAGGCTGATCAGGGATCTGTCGACCAGGCTGCCCTGCTGTGGTGTTTGCATACCTGAACCAAAAACAATATTGAGTTTTTCTTCAAGCGATTTTTTATTTAATTATCTCAAATTTTCTGGTACCTGTTATACACTTTTTTAACGTTAACTCCCTGATGGAGATAACAATATTTTCAGCACAAGGTAATCCATGCCCCCGATCATCACATTCATAGGCTGGCACGACTGCGGCAAAACCACCCTGGCCTGCAAGGTTGTCCGCCACCTCAAAGAACGCGGCTACACTGTTGCCGTAATCAAATCCACCAAGGAAACCGGTCTGATCCTTGACCAGGAGGGAACAGACACCTACAGTTACGCCCGGGCCGGAGCAGACGCAGTCACCCTTATCGCCCCTGACCAGATGGTCATGACAACCACCAATCCAACCAGAATATTGACTACCTTGGCCCATCGCTACTTTTCCGACATTGACCTGGTTGTGGGAGAAGGGTTTAAAGATGAACGACAGGTGACAAAAATTGAGGTATCAAGGGGAGATACTGAACTGCTGCGTGACCAGGTAACAGGCGTTATTGCCATTGCCACTGATCGAAACATTTCAGGAAATTTTATTTTCCGGCTGGATGAGAGCAGTGAGATTGCCGATTTCATAGAAAAA
>JAUWLT010000274.1 GCA_030613515.1 Desulfobulbaceae bacterium | reverse complement strand
CCCATTGACATCCTGGTCAACAATGCCGGTATCATTGCCGACGGCTTATTCATGATGATGTCGCCTGCGAGCTGGCACTCTGTTATCGACACCAGCCTGAACGGGTTTTACAATATAACCCGACCGGTTATCGAACAGATGGTGCGCAAAAAAAGGGGAAGTGTTGTCTCCATCTCATCAGCTTCTTCGCTGATGGCCAACCGGGGGCAGGCAAACTACAGCGCAGCCAAGGCAGGATTAAACGCTGCCAGCCGCTCTGTTGCCGCAGAAGTAGCCCGTCTGGGCATTCGGGTCAACGTAGTTGCCCCCGGCCTGATCGACACCGACATGATAAAAGACGCCCCTGTGAAAGAGATAAAAAACATGATCCCCATGGCCAGGCTTGGCAAACCTGAGGAGGTGGCAAAGGTTGTTCGTTTTCTCTGTTCAAAAGATGCCTCCTATATAACCGGCCAGGTTATCTCGGTTAACGGTGGCATGTTCTGATGAAGATGAGCAAACCAACCCTCATCCTGCTGGCTGCCTGCCTGCTTTCCCTGGGCTGGGCTGACAGCTGGGACGGGATCCGCAGCAATGCGGGTCAGCTTACCTCGGTCCAGGCGGATTTTACCCAGGAGAAACACCTCAGAATCCTGGCCCGGCCCATTATCTCCAAGGGTATTTTTGTTTTCCAGGCACCATCGTCCCTGCGCTGGCAATACCTGTCACCAATACAGAGCCTGCTCCTCATGCACGACGGGAGTACCAGAAAGTTTTTCCAGCAGGATGGTAAGTTGACGGAAGAACGTACCATGAACATGGACGCCATGCAGGTAATCAGCCAGGAGATCAGCCAGTGGCTGGCTGGTCGTTTTACCGATAACCCCACCTTTCAGGCCGAGCTGCAGCCCGGCAGAATGATTGTCCTGACCCCAAAACAGAAGGGACTGGCACAGCTGATCAGCCGTATTGAGCTGGTCCTGTCCGATCAACCGGGGTTAATGGAGTCGGTCACTATTTATGAGGGTAAAGATTCCTACACCAGGCTTGCCTTCAGTAATGCCGTTCTTAACCAGGACATTAAGCCAACCGTTTTCACTAACCAATGAACAAGTTGCCGGGATTTCTGCTTTTAACCCTGCTGCTTGTCTCCTGCGCCGGTAACAGCATTCCCCTGCCAAAGCTTACTCCTGCCCCTGACAGGCCACCTGATTGTGCTCCCCTGTTCCCGCAGGGTAATTATCAGTTTGTTCATTTAATTGAGTGCTCCATGCCTGGCGGCAATCACGGCACAGCCATGGGCGTTACGGTCACAGATAGTAATGGTATTGAATCGGCCCTGATGACCGTGGAAGGTTTTGTCCTCTTTGCCGCCCGCTTCTCAGATACACTCACTGTCCACCGGGCGGTCCCGCCCTTTGACAAACCCGGCTTTGCCTCCGGCATGATGCAAGACATCCGGGCCATATTTTTGCATCCCAAAGGCAAGGCAATGGCCGGCAGTCTCCCAGACAGCACACCGGTCTGCCGCATGACGGACGACAGCGGCCAAATCACCGATATACTCTCAACGGCAGACCATTGCCGACAACGCAACATCTATTCACCTGCCCGGCAACTCCTGCGCACGATCTCAGGCCACGACTGCACCGTGGACCTTGATGGGTCTCTCATTCCCAAAACCCTGGAATTGACATCCTGGGAAATGGGCGGCTATACTCTGCAAATGACCTTAATCAGCGCTGAGAATATTAACTCTATAACTATAGATAATTATAAAACAAATAAACCTGCCACCTCTTTGCATAAAATTGATGCAGGTTAGAAACAAATATCAAGAATGAAGAATTCATCCCATTGGTACAGATTGAATTATGAAATTTAAACTCATATATCCCAGGTGGCCCAAGCTCAACCGCCAGACGGAATTTCACCTGCCACCCCACGGGCCCGTGGTTTTTGCCGCTGCCCTGCCCGACTCTGTTGATATCGATTTTGTGGATGAAAATCTGCAGGAGATTAACTTTGATGAGCAGGTGGACATGGTAGGAATATCCATGATGCTCACTGTCCAGGTCGGGCGGGGCTGGGATATTGCCGATCAATACCGGGCCAGAGGCGTCAAGGTGATCTTTGGAGGAATATCCACCATGCTTCATGCCGAGGAAACCATGCTCCATGCCGACTCCGTGTTCCTGGGAGAGGCTGAAGGACGTATGGAGCAGGTACTGGCAGATTTTCACAGGGGAGAGTTGCAGCCGGTGTACAACTACATGGATGACCGGCCCGACATTGAACTGGTCGGCCCGGCCCGCCGGGACATCCTGGACCGCAGACTCTACAATTACAGGGGTGTGCAGATGGTCGACCTGGTGCATGCCTCACGGGGCTGCAAGTTCAACTGCTACCCATGTGCGGTGGCCTACCTGGGCGGACGATCTTTCCGGCCGCGGCCGGTGGACAAGGCAGTGGCGGAGATGGCCGCCATTGACAATAACCGGTTGTTCATTGTGGATAATTCCCTGGCCCAGGACAGCCAATGGGAAAAAGACCTGTTTCGGGAGATGATCCCGCTGAAAAAGAAATGGTGCTCCCACCCCATTGAAGACAAGCCGGAAATCCTTGACCTTGCCGCCCGGGCTGGTGCCTGGTATGTGTACCAGGCGGTATTTGACACCTCAGATTATATCAAGGAGCGAATCAAACGCTACCATGATCATGGTATCGGCGTGGAAGGTACCATCCTGCTCGGCCTGGACAGTCATGACGAGGACTTTATCAAAAGATTGATCGACTTCCTGCTCGAAATTGAGCTGGATTTGGCTGAATTCACTGTTTTAACACCATTTCCCCACACAAAGGCCTTCAGGGAACTGGAAGAGCAGAACCGAATACTTTCCTATGACTGGAACGAATACTCTGCCGACAAGGTCGTGTATCAACCCAAACAGATGAGCCCGGAAAAGCTGCAGGGACTGCTTGACTACGCCTGGAACACCTTTTACCAGGATGAACCCCAGGAGGTAAAAATGTTCAAGCTGTTCCAGCAGGTAGTGGAAAAGGAGATGGCAGACAAC
>JAUWLT010000099.1 GCA_030613515.1 Desulfobulbaceae bacterium | reverse complement strand
TCGGCCATGTCGTGGATCATGTTTTTTATCGAGGCCTGGAACCAATAGAGTCTGTTGCCCTGCCGGTGACAATCTCGGATCATAATCCCATGCGGGTCACCTTCCGTGTGGCTGGTGATATGTTTGCCTGGAGTATTTCAGATGAATAAATTTATTCATCGACTGTTGAGCGTACAGTTCGTGTTTGGTTTGTGTTTTCCGCCTGTGACCGCTTTTGCTTCCATGCAGGAGGAGATAAGCCACTTGCTCAACTTTATTGAAACCTCTGATTGTATCTTTATCCGTAATGGCAGTCGTCATGATCCAAAAGAGGCCGTAAAGCATATTGAAAAGAAATATAATTATTTGAAAAAACGGATTAATAACACTGAGGACTTCATTAAAGGTGCTGCAACCGGAAGCAGTATATCCGGCAAGCCATATATGATCATCTGCAACGGTGTTGAGATGCCAACCGCAGACTGGCTTCGTATTGAACTTAAAAAATATCGTGCACAATGAATTTTTCATAGGAGATCCAAGTGGACCGAATTCGACATCTCCACCACCATGGTTTTTTTTATCTTTTTTCCGTCCTGTTGTTGATGCTTGTAACCGGTGGCTGTGCCTCTTTGCCCGAAAATAGTGATCAAACACCCTCAACAGTCATCCTGAACGTTGACGGCACCAGAATTGGTCAGATCGTGGCCGGAAAGAGCAGTCAACACCCGGGAAAGTCAGGCTTCCTGCTCCTGGGCGATGGACTTGATGCCTTTGTCGCCCGGGCAGTTCTGGCAAACTTGGCGGACCGCAGCCTGGATGTGCAGTATTACCTGTTTCACGATGACCTGGTCGGCGGTCTGCTGGCCTATCAGCTGCTGCAGTCTGCAGATCGAGGCGTGCGGGTACGGTTGCTGCTTGATGACATGGGGTTGGAAGGCCGAGATAAGGATGTAGCGACTCTGGACAGCCATCCCAATATTGAGATCAGGATCTTTAATCCCTTTACGAGAGGAATGTTACGCAGTGTCCAGTTCCTGAGCAGGTTCGGTAGTGTAACCAGGAGGATGCATAATAAGACGTTTATCGTGGATAACAGTGCCGCCATTGTCGGAGGGCGTAATATCGGCAATGAATACTTTGATGCCGACCCGGAACTGGCTTTTGGTGACCTTGATGTGCTGGCAATTGGTCCGGTTGTGGGAGAAGTCTCTGCTTCGTTTGATACATACTGGAACAGTGAACTGTCCTATCCCATCAGTACGTTGAAGGGCAGGATATCTGAAAAAAAACTGGAGAAATTGCGTCCCGACTGGGATGGTCTGATGGAGCAGGAGAAGGAATCCGACTATGTGCATGCCCTCAGAGCGTCTGATTTTGCCCGGCGTGGACGTGCGGGTACGATTACCTACCAGTGGGGAAAGGCGACAGTCCTTGCCGATAAACCGGAAAAGATCAGCAGCGAGATACAGGAAGAGGATTTTTATTTAGCCCCCCGATTAAAAAAGTATCTTGAAAAAGCAGACAGGGAGTTGATTATCCTGTCCGCCTATTTCGTGCCGGGAAGGGCCGGGGTGGATTTCTTGAAATCATTGACGGAACGTGGCGTCCGGGTGCGTATCTTAACCAATTCTCTGGCCTCAAATGATGTGACCCTGGTCCATGCCGGTTATGCCAGATACCGCCGCGATATGTTACGGGCCGGTATTGAACTGTATGAGGTGGATAAAAAGTTGACGCGCAAAGAGTGGAAGGAGAAAAAGACGGCAGGCAGTTCCGGTAAGGCCAGCCTGCATGCCAAGACCTTTATCATTGATAGAAAGGCAATGTTTATCAGTTCCTTTAATTTTGATCCCCGCTCGGTTATGGAAAACACGGAGATCGGTATCCTGTTTCATTCGCCTCCACTGGCAGAGGCAATGGCTGAAAAATTTGATGCCCAGAGCAGTGCGAATACCTTTAAACTGGAACTGACCACCGAGGATGACGGCATCGAGTTGATCCGTTGGGTAATCAGGAGTGACGACCAGGAAAAGGTGTATACCAATGACCCCTACACCTCGGCCTGGCGTCGCTTTTTACTTTTCATGGCCGGCTGGTTGCCCATTGAGTCACAGTTATGAAAAGAGCAATTATAGTCCATCGCATGTCAATTGATACCATGATATTAGTATCGCACCAATATTATGGCGGGCACAGCCCGTCCTTACAAACTTGCTAATTTTACGCATAGAACCGGCAACCGTAGGGTGGGCTGTGCCCACCATTGTTTGTTGACTGTATATGCATCAATTCATTTGCGAATACCTATAGTTATTAGTTGTCAGCAATCAGCTAATACCTGACATTTAATTGCACAGTAGGTATACGAACGATTGGGGCTGGAAGGTTCGATGTGGCAATCTCATACCGACATGACCAACTAACCGCTCATGATCGGGACCAAATCCCACCGTCGAAGTGGAGAGGCTGCATCAAAAAAATATGGGAGGTTGATCCGCTTGAGTGTCCCAACTGCAAGGGGGATATGAAGATTATCAACTTCATTAACGAGCGGCCGATTATCCGGAAGATTTTTGAACACCGGCATTTATGGGATAATCAGCAACAGCAGCGGCCGCTGCCATCACGAGCCGGGCCCCGCAAGTCCCGGTGTGGAAAGAGCAGCAGCCACTTGCTGATGCACCTCACCAGCATGAAATCTTTGATAATGGCTGGCCCGGTTTTGATGAACCCTATATCACCTATGAATGATATCTGTGGGAAATTGGGTGGGAAATTGTGGGAAATTAGGACTGGAAAATTGGGGCCAGACCCCGTTTTTCCTGATTAGAAATAAAAGCTGAAAAACCGGAAATAAAAAAACGGGGTCTGTCCCCAATTGCTCTGTCCCCAATTGCTCTATGTAAATGAATCCGACATGACGGATATAAGAAGTGGTTTCAGCTCTGATAAAAATAGTTCTCCATGGGGTTATGTGCATGAGGGAATCGATATGTATCCACAGGGGGATCTAAAACCTTTTCAGGCTGCCTGTTCGGGTACAGTGGATTCTGTGGACTTACGACAGGCCGGCGCAGAATCTAACTGGCAGATTGAAGTCTTGATCAATTGCGATGATTATGTCGATGATTCTGACATGGGAGGTTATTTTATTCCATTTTCAGTTGCTTACTTTTTTGAACCAATGTCTAGCAATAAAGTGGATGGAGACGCACAACTTGCATATGTCACCGTCGCTAAAGGACAGCATGTTTCCCAAGGCGATCTCATTGGATATCTCGATGTTGCTGGTGAAGGGGCACATGTGCAATTTGGTTTAGAAATGTTTTGGAGTTCATTTTTTTCAGCATTAGGGGTGACAGGTATTCCAATCTGTCCTGAACCCCATTTTTCTACAACAGCCAAAGACTCCATCTTGAATCTGCTTCATGTTGTTTGGCCGAGCGCTAACATGTGTTATCAAAACTAAGGTGGGCTTAACACCCGCAACCCAAAAAAAATATTTCACCACAGAGATCACAGAGCACACAGAGTAACTGATTGTTTTATTGTTTTTCTCCATGGTCTCTGTGTTCTCTGTGGTGTGAAAATTTTCTCGGAGTCTACGCTTACCCACCTGTTTTTTATGACAGAAGTTCAGGAGTAAGGCACTGATATGAACATCTCAGGCCTGCGCAATCTCGACCATTCATATGGTTCGTGATTCCAGGATTGTTTGTCCACATTATAAGTAAATTACTTATTCCAGTTCATACACCTGATGTAGTTCCGGCATTTCCACCCGGGTGTTTTCCAGTAAACCACTCAAGGTCTTCATGGCTTTTTCTTCACCGTGGACCAGGAAGGTGAGTTCCGGGTTGCCGGTCCGGGAATGCCAGTGGAGCAGATCTTCCTGATCACCATGGGCTGAAAAACCACCGATTGTGTAGATTTGGGCGCGCACGTCAATTTCTTTGCCGAAAATACGGACCGGGTCCTGACCGTCAATGATACGGCGGGCCAGTGTGCCGTGGGCTGCAAAGCCGACAAAGACCACGGACGCTTCGTTGCGCCAGAGGTTATGTCTGAGATGATGGCGGATACGGCCTCCGGTGGCCATGCCTGAACCGGCAATAATTACCGCTCCTTTGACCTGTTTCAAGGCTATTGACTGGGCCGTCTCCCGTGAATAATGGAGGCCGGGCAGTTCAAAAGGATCGTTGCCGGTTTTAAAGATCTGCCAGGCTTCTTCATCAAAGCATTCCGGGTGCCGCTGGAAGATTTCAGTTGCTGAAATTGCCATGGGCGAATCAAGAAAAACCTGCACGTTTTCCTTAACCATCCCCTGTTCAATGCCTTCACGCAGGTAGTAGAGAATTTCCTGGGTCCGTTCCAGGGCAAAACTGGGGATGAGTACATTACCTCCCCGTTTCAGGGTGACCTCAATAGCCTCGTACAACTCGTGGATGGACGGGCCAAGCTGTTTGTGGAGACGATCGCCGTAGGTGGATTCCATGACCACAATATCAGCATCCGGCGGAACTGCCGGATCACGCAGAATGGCACGACCGAAGTAGCCCAGGTCGCCTGAGTACAGTATTTTTTTATTGCAGCTGTTTTCACTGAGTTCCAGCAGGATGGAGGCCGCACCCAGGATATGACCGGCATCATAAAATGTGGCCTTCATGTCCGGCCCCAGGTCGTAGCTATGGTTGTATGCCGTGATATCGTGAAAATAGTCCAGGCAGGTCAGAGCATCCAGGGTGGTGTACAGGGGCGTTGCATCTTCTGTTTTGCCGTTTTTGCGTAGCTTCTTGTTTTTATACTTCGCGTCTTCTTCCTGGATCCCTGCCGAATCCAGCATCACCAGGCGTGCCAGTTCCCGGGTAGCGGCAGTGGTAACAATTTTGCCCTTGAATCCTTTTTTTACCAGCAAAGGGATACGGCCACAGTGATCAAGATGACCGTGGGTAAGCAGCAGGACATCAACGGAAGCCGGATCAAAGCCAAAATCCTGTCGATTTTCTTCATCCATCTCCCGGCCGCCCTGGTACATGCCGCAGTCAATGAGAATGCATTTATCCTGGCAGCGGACAAGATGACAGGAGCCGGTTACATTACGGTCAGCGCCGTGGAATTCCAGTTTCATGGTGTCTCCCGGGAAGTTAATAGGTTATGGTTGCCGGTTAGAAAAAAGAAAAGTAGCAGGCAAGATATACTTTTTGGGTAATTATCTTTATTGTTTCTTTAGTAAAGATTAAGGCGAGAGGCAAATGTTAATAACATCCGAAGAACGATAGAGAGTGGTGGCGGGGCATGAAATATAGAATTTTTGGTAAAACCGGCTTGGCCATGCCGGTACTTTCCTGCGGCCTGATGCGCTCTATGTACTCCTGGCAGGATGTGCCGGACAGCAGAATCCCTAAGTCTCGTCAGCAGGAGTTGGCAGAGGTAGTGGACAGTGCGCTTGAAAACGGTATTACCCATCTTGAGACCGCACGGGGGTATGGAAGTTCCGAGCGGCAGCTGGCAAAAATACTGGCTGGATATACAAGAGATTCGTTTATTTTGCAGACCAAGGTTGGGCTCGACGATGATCCAGACAGATTTGCTGCTAATGTGCAGGATTCCCTTGATCGGCTGGGACAGAAGCGGGTGGATCTTCTTGCACTGCATGGGATCAACGATTACCGCAGTCTGTGGCAGGCATGCAGGCCCGGTGGCTGTCTTGCAGCCGCCCGCAGACTGCAGGAACAGGGAAAAATTGACTGGGTCGGCTTTTCCGGGCACGGGGACGTGCAGGTCATTCTGAGTGCGATTGCGCATAAAGGAGATGGCGGTTTTGATTATATGAACCTGCACTGGTACACCATCCGGCAGCGAAATTCTCCGGCACTCGCGGCTGCAGCAGAACGTAATATGGGTGTGTTTATTATCAGCCCGACTGATAAGGGCGGTATGCTGCAGAATCCGCCTGAAAAGTTGTGTGAGTTGAGTGGGTCCCTTACGCCCATGCAGTTCAATGACCTTTTTTGTCTGCAACGGTCGGAAACTCATACCATAAGTGTGGGTGCAGCCTGCCCCGGGGATTTTGAGGATCATCTCAAGATGTTGCCCCTGCTTGAAGACCATGACCTTGTCAGGGACATTTACCGGAAATGGGGGCAGGCAATGGAGGAGGGCTGTGGCTATTGCCGACCGGATGCCTTGTGGCGGAAACTTCCTCCCTGGGACCAGACACCGGGCTACATGAATATCGGTTTTATGCTCTGGCTCTATAACCTGGCCCGGGGCTGGGATCTGCTGGAGTTTGCTCGCATTCGCTATAGGTTGTTAGGTCTGGAAATGTCCTGGGTGCCGGGAAATAATGGTGCTTGCGTGCGGAGATATGATTTAACCGAGATTGCCGGACAAGCCGGTCTGTCTAAAAATGAGTTGACCGCAATGCTGGAAGATGCGCACACCCTTCTTGGTAAAGAGCAGCCGCGTTACTCGGTTGTTGATGAGGTTTCGGTCTAATAAATTTGTTCCAGGAGTTGTTTGTGGAGTTTTTTTGCTTTTCGGGCAGTTTTCGTGTTCAGGTTAGAACATGTTTGCTGTCGGGCCTGCTCAGCACCCGGATATCCCTGTTCTGCAGCAATCTCAAGCCAGGTACAGCCTCGAACTTGGTCCGCCGGGCTTGATCTGAGGTAAAGACTGCCTAACATAAAAGCGGCCTGGGCCCAGCCCTGGAGTGCCGCCTGTTCATACCAGTGGTACGCTTTTTTCTTGTTCTGGGTAACCCCGGCACCAAATTCGTATTTCATGCCAAGGTAGAGGCAGGCTCCGGCAACTCCTGCTGCAGCTGCTTTTTTAAACCAATACACTGCCTGTTCAGGGTTTCGCTTACCCCGGCCTCCTGTGTCGTAGAGTAACCCCAGGCTGAACTGCGCCTCTGGGTCACCCTGCTTGGCAAGCAGCAACGTATCGGTAAAGAGTTGGTCATCGGCCCGTAAGGGAAGCGGGTGAATGATCAGCAATGTCAAAAACAGCAGCAATAGAGAGATGGAAGGTTTGAACATGGTGAACTTTTACTGTGTTTTCTTCTTGAAATTGCGCTGAAAGCAGGAACCTTTTCAGCTTTCAGCTTTCAGCCTTTCTTGTTCCCTTTTAAGATAGTTGTCCGGAAAATCGGTGGGTACAATTACTTTTTCCGCTGCCTGGATGATCCGGTCGGCAAGTGTTCCACCCGGAGTGTCTACCCCCTGATCATGTCCCAGTATAAGCCTGACAACTGCTGCAGCTGTCAGCTTTTCAGCGGGCAGGGAAGGCATAAGTTCAGCGGAACCGTTTTCGTTAATCCTGTGCAGCAGACCACCCCGGGTGAGCAGTTCAACGGTCCGGTCAAGGTCAGCCTTGTTTTCACCCGGGCAGCTTGCCAGCAGCTGTTCCGAGGTGGTGGACCCGGCAAGAGCAAAGTTGTTGTATACGCTTAGCAGAACGTCAAAGGCTCGCTGCAGGGCCTGCTGTGGTTTACTGCCCGTACCCGGTAGCCGGTAATGATTGCGGTTTTGAATGGCATAGGCAAGTACAGCTCCTAACAGGATAAAGGTCCAGCCTAACTGGATCCAGATCAGCACCAGCGGCACAGTGGCAAAAGAGCCGTAGATGGCATTGTATTTGGCTACTCCGATCTGGAGTACAATGTATGCCCGTTGGACGAGAAACCAGAAGATGGAAGCAAATACCGCTCCACAGAAGGCTGGAAGCGTCTTTACCCTGACATGGGGAAAAAAGAGGTACACCATCATCAGCGACAGGGTGATAAACATAAAGGGCAACAGTTTGAGCAGCATCTGCACTACCCAGGCAGAGGGAATGACTGTGGAGATATAGCCCATGATCCTGGGGCTTTCCAGGATGGCATCTCCTGCAATAGCGACATTAATGGAGATAGGCAGCAGGACGAGCAGGGCAAGGTAGTCCATGATTTTGCGAAACAGGGACCGCCCGCGTTTGGTATGCCAGATACTGTTCATGGCCTCTTCCACCGAGCTGAACACCATGATAACCGCGATGAGTAGACCGGCAATACCAAAGGCGCCAAGGGCGGCAAAGTTGGTATTGTCCACATAGTTGAAGATTGTATCAACCGCATTGTGCAGGTGAGTGCTCAGGGACGGGATTTGCTCTTGGGGAGTCGACTCGTCGGTAGCGTTGGCCTTGTTTGTCGTATCGGAAGTATTCGGAAAAGTTACTGCTGCCCCGGTTGCCGGCTTTGTAGAGCTTTGCTGAGGGTCCAACTGGTCAATGAGCCGGTAAGCCACTGTTTTCAGCTGGTCGCCGCTGCCCAGTCCTTTAAGGATCGCCGTGCTCATGGCCAGCAGGGGTACCATTGACAGGATAATGGTAAAGGTCAGGGCAGAGGCGCGCAGGGAGATCTTGGTATTGAAGAACTCCTGCACCATGATAACCAGGACTCGGAGTGAACTGCGCAGTGCTGCCTTTACCTGCCCTTCCTCAGGATGGTGAGCAAAGGCCCACTGCGCCGGCCGACCGAATTTTCTGGTGTGCCCGGTTTGCTCTGTTGTTGGTTTCGCTGCTCGTTTGGTCATAATGTTTGCAGAGGTTATTGCGGTTCAGGTCATGATCTCTTTTTTTCTCACTGCCTCTGCCTTGACCCGGTCAAGGAGTTCCGACAAAACCGGCTTAATATGTTCACGCAGGTCCCCGGCCACAATGATAAACAGCAGGTCGTCACCGGGCTGGAAACTGCCTGAATCCGTTTCGATGATGATCTCGTAAATTCCTTGTTTTTTGAGATATTCCTGGCGAAGTTTCTCTATGAGCGCATGGTCGACCTCTGTCTCCAGCCCACTGACACCCGCGTGAT
>JAUWLT010000268.1 GCA_030613515.1 Desulfobulbaceae bacterium | reverse complement strand
GTAATCAATAAACCCGCCGTCCTTCTTGCCGACGAACCCACCGGCAACCTGGATCAAAAATCAGGATTAGAAATTGTCCAACTTCTTGAACAGCTCAATGCAGACGGGATTACGCTTATTGTTGTAACCCATGATGTGGAGATTGGTTCCCGGGCGAACCGATATGTAAAGTTTGTAGATGGCAGAATTGTCTCAGATATTCGGGAAAAGGGAAAGGAAGGGAAATGAGGGGTGGAGATATCCTGAAGTTTTCGTTGTTCTCCCTATCTGCAGCCAGGGTACGCAGTACTCTTATGCTGCTGGCGATGTCCATTGGCGTGGCAGCAGTCATTGTGCTTACCGGTGTCGGGGATGGTGCCCGCCTGTTTATCACCGGTGAATTTGCAGCACTCGGCACAAATCTGGTTATCGTTCTTCCCGGCCGAGCCGAAACCGCATCGGGTATACCTTCTACCTTTGTCGGGGAAACACCAAGAGATCTGACTATTGGCGATGCCGTGGCCCTGCAACGGTTAACTGCTGTTCGCTATGTTGCTCCGGTCAATGTCGGCGAGGTGTCCATTGCGTACCAGGGCCGTGATCGGCGAGTACCTCTGATCGGGTCCACATCGTCGCTCATGGCTATCAGGCATCTGCAGCTTGCACGGGGAAGTTTTCTACCTGTTGGTGATCCGGAGTCAATGCATTCTGTTTGTGTTCTGGGTGCAAAGGTAAGCCGGGAGCTGTTCGGCACGGCTCCTGCTCTGGGCGCTATTGTCAGGATAGGCGAGTACCGCTGCCGGGTGACAGGTATCCTGAGCTCAAAGGGGCGGTCAATGGGAATGGATACACAGGAACTGGTGGTTGTTCCCGTGGCTTTCGCCCAGATGCTGCTGAATACGGAAGGGCTGTTCAGGATTATTATTGAGGCACGAGATTCCTCAACAATGGAACACCTGAAGCGACAGATCCTGCATGTTATCAGCAAGCGTCACCATGGCGAGAAAGATATCACCATTATTACCCAGGATTCCGTAGTTGCCACCTTTAATCGCATTTTCCATGTTCTAACCATGACCGTTGCCGGAATTGCAGCTATCAGCCTGGTTGTTGCCGGTATCCTTATCATGAACGTGATGCTTGTTTCCGTGTCCCAGCGTACGGCTGAGATCGGACTGTTCAAGGCGCTGGGAGCTCGAAACAGCCAGATCATGTTGTTATTTCTGACTGAGGCTGCTCTGCTGTCGCTTATTGGTGCCGGGTTGGGGCTGGCAATCGGCATGGGCGGGATATGGGGTGTCGGCCGGTTTTATCCCGATCTGCAGGCTGCCCCTCCCTGGTGGGCCGTGGCCGCAGCCCTGGGTACCGCCCTGATAACCGGGATCATTTTCGGGTTGCTGCCGGCTCGTCGTGCCGCCCGCCTGGATCCGATACAGGCCTTGGCCCGGCACTGATTTTTGATAAAAGTTCACCAGTACCCTCATCCGGAGTCTCGTACCTCGCTTACCTGCACGCGGCCAAGCCTTTCAATATACGAGGTGGGTATAATTGAAGGGCTTGGTCACGCACAGCTGAGGGCACTGATAAACCCTTTTTTAGATTGGTGGTTGAGCCAATTTGGTTGCAGCACGGTGAACGATTACGTTTTTGTTTTTGGAAAGAAGAAATGCATTTTCAAGACCTGTTACAATTGACCTTCAGGACAATCCGGACAAACCTGATGCATTCGTTCCTGACAGGTCTCGGTATTGCCGTTGGTGTTGGAACGGTCATTCTGCTCACTTCGCTGGGGCAGGGCTTACAGCAGTTTGTGCTGTCTGAATTCACCCAGTTCGGCACCAACCTGATAGCCATTAATCCCGGTCGGGTCACAACCATGGGAACTCCTCTTGGCGTAATAGGCTCAGAGAGACTGCTTACCATGGAGGATAGCGCGGCGCTTAAGCAGCTGCGCCATGTTGATGCCGTGGTGCCCCTGGTTCAGGGGAATGGCGAGGTTGAAGCGGGTGGCCGCAGGCGTCGTATCTCCATCTACGGGGTTGGTTCGGACATGGATAGAGCCTTTCGGATGAAGGTCGGCAGCGGCCGCTTTCTGCCCGATGATAACCCGCGTGCAGCCCGGCCTTTTGTGGTCCTTGGCCATACAACCAGCCGTGAGCTGTTCGGTACTGAAAATCCGCTTGGCCGTCGTATCCGGATCGGCAATATTCCCAGTCGTGTTATCGGGATTATGGAGCCTAAAGGGCAGATCCTGGGTTTTGACATGGACGATACGGTCTATCTGCCCACAATACAGGCACTGGATCTGTTTAACCGCGAGGGGTTAATGGAAATCGATGTCCTGTACAATGAAAATGTACAGGCGGAAGAAGTCGTTGCCGCAATCAGACGGACACTGATTCAGCGCCATGGTCAGGAGGATTTTACCATTACCACCCAGCAGCAGATGCTTGATGTTCTGGGCTCGGTACTGGACATGCTGACCGCTGCAGTGGGAGCACTGGGTGGCATTTCATTGCTGGTCGGCTGCGTTGGCATCCTGACGGTCATGATTATCGCCGTCCGTGAACGGACCGCTGAAACAGGCCTTTTGAGGGCAATCGGCGCCACCAGGCGTCAGGTACTGATTATCTTCCTGGCTGAAGCGGTCGTGCTGTCAGGTCTTGGCGGTGCTGCCGGACTGGCACTGGGCATTGGCGGTGCCTGGATACTGCATGGGTTGATGCCGGTACTGCCGGTGCATACACCATGGGGATACGTTTTGGTCGCAGAAATCCTGGCAATTATCATTGGCCTGCTGGCCGGAATCCTGCCGGCTTACCATGCCGCCGGCCTGAATCCCGTTGAAGCACTTCGTTCTGAATAAAAGAGTACTTGATGAACTTCATGATTATTTTGAGATGAGATGAAGCGGATCATCGAACAATACAGAATCTCCTGACCAGTATTTTTTACGGAATTACGCGGGCACCATACCTAATCTTCTGCGAATCAGGCTTTTTGCCATCCTGCCCATTTTTTTCATACCTATGATAAGTGTTGTGATTCAGCAACAGAAAATGGATAAATTAGCTATCGGCATAACTATTTCAATATTTGGTTGATCAAAAGTGTATGGTGTCATTTTTTTACAGGCAAGTTTTCTTGACAGGCGAAATTCCAGATGGAATAGTAGGCCTATAAGCAATAGAGGCAATGCCTTCCGAATAAAACTTGCAATTCCATGGAATTCCCCACCTCAAGACAGAAGAAAATTCTTGCTGCAGCCCAGGAACATGGCAGGGTTGATGT
>JAUWLT010000290.1 GCA_030613515.1 Desulfobulbaceae bacterium | reverse complement strand
AAATCTGCGGCCGTAGGATTTACTGAACAACCGTACATCAAGTATTGCCATAACACCCCGGTCGCCGGAGCGCCGCATGAGTCTGCCCACGCCCTGGCGCAGACCGAGGATCGCCCGGGGAACCTGAAATTCAAAAAAGGGGTTGCCGCCGGCTGCCTTGATCCGGTTAATGCGGGCCATAATAACAGGGTCGCTGGGGACTTCAAATGGTAATTTGTCAATAATGACCATGCTCAGTGATTCGCCGGGCACGTCAACCCCTTCCCAGAAGCTGGCAACCGCAAACAGTATTGAGTCGGTTTCCCGGGTAAAGCGGCTCAACAGGTCATGGCGGGAAGCCGTTCCCTGGCGCAGCATGGGGAAATCAAGCTCGTCGCGCAGACTGTACCAGGCATTGTCCATGGCCTGAAAAGAGGTGAACAGGACCAGTGCCCGTCCCTTTGAAAAGGTTATCAGTTTTCGTATCCGTTCATGCAATGTTTCCCGGTAGTCTGGACCGTTGGGCTCGGGAAACTGAATGTCCGGGATATACAGCAGACAGCGGTTTGCATAGTCAAAAGGGGAGGGAAAGGAAAAAGTCTCTGCATCTTCCGGGATTCCCAGCCGTTTATTGAAATAGCTGAAACTTCCACCGGTACTTAAGGTTGCAGAAGTAAACACGCAGTGTTCCACGTTTGCAAACAGGGTGGCCTGCAGGTCCTCTGCAACATCAATAGGTGTTGCAGACAGGGTAAGGTTTTTATCGGTCCGCTCAAACCAGTGAATGTAGCGCTGCTCCTGTTCGCCGGCATCGTCAAAGGGTTCAGCGGTGATTTCTTCCAGTCGCCGGCTAAGATCCAGGCAGCGCTGCATGTACTGCTCCCATGGCTCGTCCTGGCCTTTAACTGTGTCAAGTTCATCGGCAAGGACGAGCAGGGCGGCCAGGACCGTGTCCCTGGCACGGGCAAGTTCCGGCCGTTCCTCCAAAAGTCCCGCTAGGGGGAAACGGCCTTTTTCCTGGGGAAAGCGGGCTGTAAATTGCTCGTTTAAACCTCCAAGGGACCGGGCGGCAGACAGGACCTGCTGCTGTTTTTTTGAATGGGATAAGCGGCTGCTCTTTGAGGAGTTCTGCAGACTGCGTTCAATGTCCGAGATAAGATCAATCACCTGATACCTGGAAAATGAAAATCCGAAAAAGGTGGTGGCCACATTTTCTAAATGATGGGCTTCATCAAAGATTATTGATTCATAACGAGGCAGAACCTCGCCAAAGCCACTGCGCCGCACGGCAATATCGGAGAACAGGAGATGATGGTTAACCACCAGCAGTCTGCTGGCTGCAGCCTCGCGGCGGAGACGGTTTAAAAAACAGTCGCTCCCGTCCGGACAATCGGTACCCAGGCAGAAGTGTGACAGGCAGCAGATTTTCTGCCACAGAGGTGAGTTGCCGTGCAGCCAGGACAGTTCAGCCCGGTCGGCAAATAGTGTTGTTGCAAGCCAGGAGTTGATGTCGTCAAATTCATTATTTTCAAACAACTCATGCTGTCCGCCTGCAGTGAGCTGATGCCAGCGGTACAGGCAGAGGTAATTCTGCCGCCCCTTGACGCACATTGCCTTGAGGTCGGGATCAATATACTGGTGGATAAAGGGGATCTCGCGTTTGAGGATCTGGTCCTGCAGGTTCCGGGTATTGGTGGAAACCACCACCTTGCGGCCGCTGAGTACGGCGGGCACCAGATAGGCCAGGGTCTTGCCCAGACCGGTTTCGGCCTCCACCACCAGGCAGTCGGCCTGGGGTCGATCATGCTCGTTAAACACCAGCTCGCCCTTTTCCTTCAGAAGCCCTGCAACAGCTTCGGCCATTTCCTGCTGACCGGGCCGGGGTTCATATTCCTCCAAATGGTCGGCAAGGATTCCCCGGGGGCCAAAGATCTCCTCCATTTATTCGTTCCCTTCCAAGAGGATGTCGCGGGCAACGGCAGCGACCTGGGGGCGGGAGTCCCGCTTTATTTCACTTGCCATACGTAGACCGAATCCAAAAAAGGTGATGTAATGATTGATGAACTCATAAAAAGTCGAAAATTCACCACAGAGACGCAGAGAACGCAAAGATTTTATTCTTATAAAACAAGAAGTTACCTCTGCGATCCCTGCGTCTCTGCGGTTAATAAATAGTTTTTACGAATCCATCATGATTCGCTATGAATTATTCAACATTCCTGTTTACCATGGAGTTTGGAAGCAGGCAATCCGAGAATCAGCAGCACAGCCTTGACACAATAGTATTTCAGGGGTAAACAACGAATAAGGGTATAAGGTGTAAGCTGTGAGCATAAAAATGATTTTTTACACCATACACCGTAAACCGTACCCCGTAATCCGTATACCGTGACACCGTCTTGCCTGATCCTGATTTAACGTATTCAACGGCTTCGTTGCCCGATGACCAACTTCTTGAAGGAGAGGAAGTCATCCTTATTGTTGATGATTACCCGGACATTGTCTTCCTCCTCCAGGAATTTCTCCAGCAGCATGGTTTTCCAACAGTAACCGCCG
>JAUWLT010000148.1 GCA_030613515.1 Desulfobulbaceae bacterium | reverse complement strand
TTCCTGATAATTATTTAAAAGAATTATGGCACAGACTGAAAGTACACAGGGTGACGGGCATATCGGGGGTGTGTCTCTAGCATCGTTTCTGCAGATCCTGGAACAGGAACGAAAAAACTGCACACTTAAGGTGGCTTCCGAGAACGTGAGCGGCAGTTTTTTTTTCGAAGAAGGCGACCTCATTGATGCTGAGTGTGAGGATGTTGTTGGCCAGGAAGCTGTGTACATCCTGTTGTCAATGGAAAATCCTACCTTCAAGGTTACCGATGCTGAAGACCGATTGCATCGTATCACTCAACCTCTGGCGCATCTTTTGTTAAATGCAGCGACCAGAATTGATGAAAAAAAGCATGAAGATGGAGTTAAAAAAATGGCAAGTGGTCCGGTAGGGGCGGCTAATGTCCAGGGAAATCCAGCTGTAAAACGAGTGGTTGAAACCATTATGGATATTTCCGGAGTTAAACATTATTACCTGCTCAACCGGCAGGGAAAGATGGTGACTCAATCTTCAAAGAACCAGAAGATTGGAGACTTTATCACCTACTGCATAGTGAGCGGTATTCAAATACGTAAGAGCCTGGATGCCAGGGGACCGCACCGGATTCGGCTGGTGATGGAAAACGATGAAGTACTGCTGATTCTGCCGGGAGCCGGTATGATTATTGGATTGTTGTTAGATGAGCATGCTTCAATTCAAGATATAACTGCAAGGCTTCGACCTGCCTTGATCAACAAATAGAGCAATAGCAATCTCATGAGAAAATTGCTTCAGGAAATTTCAGTTATTCCCGGTGTTACCGGGTCTTGTATTTTTGATAAAAAAGAAGGTCCTCTCTGTAAGGATCTTCATCCGGATCTGTCTGAAGACCTTCTGCAGAACGTTGGCATCCATCTTGTCCGCCTGATTCAGATGGGAAAAATGAGTGGTCTGAGTGTAAAGTCAGTCCATTTTCGCTTCGACAAGTACGCCGTTGTCGGCCTGCCGCTTGGAACCGGATCGATTCTGCTGACCATCTGCGAAGCCCATGCGAATTGTTCACTTGTCGCCACTACTGCTGCCATGTTGGCTGCAGACATGCGTGAAGAATTGGAGCGTGGTGTTCGGCCTCCCGACGACACAGGTGAAAGTGTGGTTGAACTGGATGAAGTGGTATTGGATGATATAGTTGATGTTGACCTGCAGCCACTCTATGATAAGGTTGAACAGGCCTTGGCCGGTGCAATCGGACCTGTTGCCGGAATGATAATACAGGATTACATTCATAAATGGAAGGAATCCGGACCAGAAGTACCGGCCCGTCTCTCTGAACTTGTCTCCATGCTTACTAAAGAGATTGGCGATCCGGCACTGGAACAGGAGTTTACCTCCAGAGTCGTAGATATTATGTAGAGCAGATAAATTCAGATGTAAAAGAAAGGGCCGTGTCGGTTATCTCGACTCGGCCCTTTCTTTTTTTATTCTTAGAGCGATGCCCTGAACACGGTAACAGCTGGTTCTTTTCGCTGCAGGGGTATCGCGCCTTCAGGGGTAAGTGAAAATGAATTGTGGGTCAATTCCATTTATCCCTGGAAGGCAATAAATACAATGAAGTTTGATTTCAGGTAGGATACGCAACTGTTGAAAAGAATGGTATAAGAGTGATGATTGTTGCGTCAAAGAGCGAAATCGTTTAATTATCAAAGGATAAGATTAATTATTAATTAACGGCCTGTAAACATGATAGATTTATCCTTGTTTGGTGAACGCTTTTCCTCCGGTTCCGGAATTCTGTCCTTGATGGATGATCTTGGTAATGCCCTTGCTTCGGGTGACATGATCATGATGGGCGGTGGTAATCCCGGTCATGTGCCGGAGGTTCAGGAAGTGCTGCGGAACCAGTTGAAAGCAATTGCTGATGATCCTGTCCGGTTTCAAAAACTGATTGGCATTTATGATCCTCCCAGGGGAGAAAATGTATTTCTCCAGACCTTGGCAGACATGCTCCGTGATGAATACGGCTGGTCCATTGGTCCTGAAAATATCTGCCTGACTAATGGCAGCCAGAGTGGTTTTTTTCTACTCTTTAATATGTTCGCTGGTCACTTTGCAGAGGGCAGGAGGAAAAAGATTCTGCTGCCGGTTGCTCCGGAGTATATAGGCTATGCTGATCTTGGCCTGAGTGATGATTTTTTCGAGGCAGTCCGGCCCAGGATTGAATATATTGGTGATGACCTTTTTAAATACCATGTAGATTTCGATGCTGTCAGGATAACCGATGATATTGGTGCCATCTGTGTTTCCCGGCCGACCAACCCTACCGGTAATGTCCTGACCGATGATGAGATTCAAGGATTGGCTGAACTTGCTGATGAACACTCCATTCCATTTATCCTGGACAGCGCCTATGGCGTACCCTTTCCCGGTATTATTTATACGAGAGCAACGCCGTTCTGGAATGAGAACGTTATCATTTGCATGAGCCTGTCTAAATTCGGACTACCTGCTGTTCGTACCGGTATCATCATCGGACCCAGAGACGTTATTGCAACCATTTCCGGCATTAATTCTATCCTGAATCTTGCCCCGGGCAGCTTTGGAGCAATGTTGACTACTGAAATAGTTCGCAACCGGGAGATCATCCGTTTGAGCCGTGAGGTTATTCAACCGTTTTACCGGCAGAAGATGGAAAAGGCGGTCGCCTGTGTCAGGGAATTTTTTTCCGGTATAGAGTATCGTATCCACGTCCCTGAGGGGGCTATGTTCCTCTGGATCTGGTTACGTGATCTGCCGATAACCAGCCGCACCCTATATGAACGGCTGAAAAAACGTGGGGTGCTGATTGTTTCCGGAGATTATTTTTTCCCCGGACTTGATGATGACTGGAAACATACCAGTGAATGTATCCGGGTAACCTACTCCCAGGATGATGAAGATGTCCGCCGGGGTCTTGAGATAATAGGTGAGGAACTCCGCACCGTTTATAAAAAAAAATAGTAACTGTTCAGCAGCACCCATCCGGAGTCAGCGTTTACCTGGAGCGCTGCTGAACAGTTACATGCCAAGGTAGCTGTAAGGCCACCTTGAATAATTGCTTTTTCGCCCGATCTCTGCGTCACAGAAAAATGAAAAATGCTCACATATGACTAATATGCTGCGCTTTTTAATTTTTCTGTTCCTCGGAGTCTTCGCTTACCTGACCTCGAACGAAAAATCTAATTATTCAAGGCACCCGTAAGTTTATTGTATGCACCTGAATAGTTACAAAAAATAAGAAAATGAACGGGGAATTATTAATGCGAAAAATGATCATAGCAGTCGCCGCCTTTGTTGCTCTGCTGCCGTTGAACAGTCATGCCGGCTGTGTGCGGGGAGACTGCAAAAACGGCACCGGCAAAATGGAAAGCTCGGATGGCCGGGTTTATGAGGGTGAATTTAAAAACGGTTTTCTCTGGGGAAAGGGAAGGCTTGTGTTTCCCGATGGCCTTCAGTACAGCGGAGATTTTGTAAAAGGACGTTTTAGCGGCACCGGCACTTTGATTAGCCCTGATGGCCGGAAATATAGCGGTTCGTTTCATAACGGAGTTATTGATGGTAAGGGAACCTTGACCAGAGCGAACGGTATGCAGTATGTCGGGGAGTTCAGCCAGGGACGGTTTAATGGCGAAGGTTCACTGGTATACCCGGATGGACGAGAATACACAGGCGATTTTCGTAATAATGTCCTGCACGGTCAGGGGAAAATGCGAATGGCTGACGGCAGTACCTTTGAGGGCGGTTTTCGTGATGGACGACCTGAGGGTAAAGGTGTTCGTCGTTACCTTGACGGCACCGTTTATACGGGCGGCTATGTCGGCAGTGTACGCGAGGGAGAAGGCGTTCTTGAAATGCCCGATTCCAGTCGTTATGAGGGGAATTTTCATAATGATCTCTATGACGGTCAGGGGATGCTGGAATACAAAAACGGCCGCAAGTATACCGGTGCATTTGCCGGCGGCACCATAACCGGAACCGGCACTATGACCTGGCCCGATGAAGGGCGTGAATATTCGGGAGAGTTTATTAATGGTCAGCCGGAAGGCCAGGGAATCATGGTTTACAGTGATGGTTCACGCTTTGAGGGACAATGGGACTCCGGTATACGATCTGATACCGGCAAAATGGTCTATGCGGACGGCAGGGTCTATGAGGGTGAATTCAGCAATGGCGAGCCCAACGGCCAGGGGAGGATTGAACATCCTGATGGCAGCTATTTCATTGGCACCTTTGTTGACGGTTACCCGGTTATTCCACCACCAGAAATTCCCATGGAACCTGATGGGGTGCCGGCTGAAGCAGCAGAGGAAGTGGGAAAGGGCGCTGATAATTTGCTTGCTGAGCAGGGTGACTCCCTATTGACGGATACGACAGAAGATATTCAACCAGATGCTGTTGATCCGACGATTTCAACGACTGCAACAGCCGTTACAGCCTCTGGAACATCGGGGGAAATAAACGAGCAGGTCCTGGTAGTTGAGCGGAAGCCTGCAGTCGCACCAGCAGCTGAATCATTCTTGTTTGACAACAATATCCTCTATGCCGGTAAGGATAAGAGTAAAACCTTCAGCGGAGAAACCAGTATCAGTCTGCCGGATTCTTCCCATTACCAGGGAACGTTCAAAGGCGGCAAAATGGATGGTAGGGGCCTACTCCAGCTTGCCGGCGGTGACACTTATGAAGGTGATTTTTCAGATGGCAAATTTGATGGCCGAGGTACCTATATTTTTGCTGACGGGCGGAAGTTCACTGGTTCTTTTACACTGGGGGAACGGCAGGGCAAGGGGCATTTTATCTATCCCGATGGTTCCTCCTATGAGGGTGATTTTTCAGGTGGAGTCTTTGACGGTAAAGGAGTGTATCTTTTTCCCGATGGCAGCCGTTATGAAGGTGAATTTGCAGGCGGTGTTTTTTCCGGTCAAGGTACTTTGTCGTATAAGGATGGCAAAAAATACAGTGGTAGTTTTAAAAATGACCTTCCTGAAGGACAGGGGACTCTTGTTTCTGCTGATGGAACGATTTATGATGGGCGATTTAAATCCGGCCGCAGGAACGGCAAAGGGACGTTGAGATATCCTGATGGTCGAGTAGTTCAGGGTGTGTTTAAAGACGATGTGCTTATTCGTGAATAACTGACGGTAAATCAACAGGTTATTTATATTCAGCTCCAGAGGAACAGGCCATGCATTGGCAATACAGAACTTTACTCTTTGAGTTTCAGAAAGATGGACTGCTCGGGGATAAATACATTGATGATGAAGAGGTGGAAACACTTCTCAATGAGCAGGGAGCCAGAGGCTGGGAACTGGTGAATGTCACAATGATTCAGGAAGGATTGCTTGCCTTTTGTAAACGTGCTGTGAACACTACCCGAGAGGTACGGCAGGAAGATGTGCAGTCTCCAGTTGCCACGACAAACATTGTGCCTGACCCGATGGAACCGGTCAGTGCGGAAGCATTGCAGCAACAGGAACGGGAACATATTCAACGCCTTGAAGAACAGCGGCGCGAAACCATGTCTGCGATTGAAAAGGATACGGTTGGAGAAATCAAGATTTTCTGAGCGTAACCCTGATGCGATTTAACGTAGATAATACTCTCCACAAAAGAATGCAGGAGATACGGCGAACTCTGCATCGTTATCCCGAACTTGCCTATCGGGAAGAACAGACTTCCGCCTTGATCCGTCAACAGCTTACGGAGCTGGGAATCGACTTTACTGCAGGCCTGGCCACCACTGGTATCAGAGCTGAACTCGGCACAGGTGCAGGGCCATGTGTAGCACTGCGTGCCGACATGGATGGCTTACCCATTGATGAGGAAACCGGGCTTGATTTTTCCTCGACAAACGCAGGCGTAATGCATGCCTGCGGTCATGACGGCCATGTGGCCATGCTCCTTGGTGCTGCCGAATTGCTGCTCAAGAAAAAAATTGCCGGCCGGGTGGTGTTGCTCTTTCAACCGGCGGAGGAATCGAGCAACGGAGCTGTTGCCATGATTGAGGACAACTGTCTGCAGGACGTTGACATGATCTTCAGTGGTCATATCGACACCCATTACCCGGTGGGGCAGCTGACTGTGGATAAAGGATTGATCTGTTCCTATACCAATCCCTTTACCATTCGCATACTCGGTCAGGGAGGACATGCTGCCAAGCCGCATGAGACAGTTGATGCAATTGTAGTAGCCTCAGGTCTTGTCGTGAACCTGCAGACCCTGGTTTCACGTCAAATCAACCCTGCTCATGCAGCGGTGGTAACGGTAGGTCGGTTTACAGCCGGTTCTGCTCACAACGTGATTGCGGAAAAGGCAATTCTTGAGGGCACTATCCGCAGTGCACATCCTGAAACCAGGGAACGGATTATAAGCGGGCTGAAGCGGCTCATCCGTGGTGCCGGTGAGATGTGCAATGCCGAAATTATCCTTACCTTACATGACGGACTGCCCGCGGTTGTTAATGATGAATTTTCCTCTGCCATTGCCAGGGAGGCGGCAGTTGCCGTTGTTGGTGAAGATCACGTTTCCTCTCAAGGATACCCCAGCCTGGGTGGCGAGGACTTTGCGTTTTACCAGCAACAGATACCGGGCTGTATGATCCGGTTTGGTGCGGCAGTGGAACAGAAAGTTGGTCCTGCCCATTCCAGCAGGTTTGATTTTGATGAACAGGTTTTATCCTATGGTGCCGCCTGGCTGGCAGCTGTTGCC
>JAUWLT010000037.1 GCA_030613515.1 Desulfobulbaceae bacterium | reverse complement strand
TATCGAGTGGCTGGTCGTGCAGATGGCCACTGCGCGCATTGGGGTGATTCTGGTCAATATTAATCCCGCCTACCGACCGCGGGAACTGACCTATGCCCTGCAACGCTCTGAAGTGCAGGGGTTGTTTCTTATCCCGACATTCCGCAGCAGTAATTATGTCGAGATGACCCTTGACGCGTTGCCGGAATTGCACAGCTGCCGGCCTGATCAATTGCACAGCACGGATTTTCCGTACCTGCGTCGTATTGTCCTGTATAATCCTGCTCGTCCCCTGGCTACGGAGCGTCCGGCAAAGGGTTTTATGACCTGGCAGGAGGTTATTGAGGCCGGAACAACAGTAAGTACGTCCCGGCTTGATGCGATCACCCGGGAACTGGACTGCCATGATCCGATCAACATCCAATATACCTCGGGGACGACCGGATTTCCCAAAGCGGTCCTGCTGACTCATCACAATATCTTAAACAACGCCTATTTTTCAGCCGGGGCAATGTACTTTACCGCCCGGGACCGTCTCTGTGTACCGGTACCGTTTTATCACTGTTTCGGTATGGTGCTGGCAAACCTGTTGTGTTTGTCGGTCGGTGCTACCCTGGTGTTGCCCAGCGAATACTTTGATGACTTTCAGGTACTACGTGCCATCGAGGATGAGAAATGTACGGCGGTGCATGGCGTCCCCACTATGTTTATTGCTGAACTGGAAGACCCACGGTTTAAGGAGTTTGATTTGTCCAGCCTGCGTACCGGTATCATGGCTGGGGCAACATGCCCGCCCGAGCTGATGACGAGGGTGATTGAAGACATGCACTGCACCGAAATCCTCATAGGATATGGCCAGACCGAGGCATCTCCCCTGACCCATCTGACCAGTCGCGATGACAGTTTTGAACACCGCATCAATACTGTAGGGACCAACCTGCCGCACCAGGAGGTCAAGGTGGTGGATACCGCGACAGGAAATACGGTTCCCGTGGATACGGTAGGTGAGATATGTTTTCGCGGCTATCACCTGATGCAGGGCTATTACAACGATCCGGAAACAACAGCCAAAACCATTGATGATGAGGGCTGGCTCCATTCCGGTGACCTGGGCTCCATGGACAGAGCAGGCTATGTCCGCATTACCGGGCGTTTGAAAGAGATGATCATCCGGGGAGGTGAAAACATTTATCCCGCCGAGATAGAAGCGTACTTATATACGCATCCCAAGATAGCCCAGGTGGCGGTATTCGGGGTGCCGGACGAGTTTTACGGGGAAGAGGTCATGGCTTGGATTCAGCTGCATGCCGGCAGCCAAGTCACGGAAGATGAGATCAAGGCCTTCTGCAAGGGACAGATTGCCCACTTTAAGATTCCAAGATATATCCGGTTTGTGGAGGAATTCCCCATGACAGTGACCGGGAAACTCCAGAAATTCCGGATGCGGAAAATCGCGATCAAAAAAATGTCGCAACAGACCTGAGAAAGATTCTTCACTTCGATTTGCAAACGTAAATCAATGTTTACTGGTTCCCCGCAATCCGGTGTCCAATTCACTCTTTGTGACTTATTATCAATGAGATCAATGGTAAATATTTTCCATAACTTATCATCCGGTATTCTCACAACACATATCAAAAAATCAACGATAGGCTCTGCATCGTGCCTTGACAAAAACAGTGTCCGATGCATATTTTTTAAAGGAGGTTAAATCAAAGTGTCACGGCAGGATGTATATCACTTTATCTAAGGAGGATGACCATGGTAAAGAAAAAAGCAAAAGCTGAACTGGTTAAAAAGGAAGAAACCCGCCCTGTTTCCCAGTTTGAGGAAATGGAAAGTTATTTTGACAGGTTTTTCCGCCATCCATTTTCCATGAAAACGCGACCCCTGTGGCCCGCATTTGACTTTCCCAAAATGGATGAAATTTCACCATCCGTCGATATCTTTGAAGAAAAAGGCGATATGGTAATCAAGGCCGAAATGCCGGGCATGAACAAGGAGGATGTGAATGTTTCCATCACTGAAAACACGGTGACCATTTCAGGTGAGAAGAAGCAGGAAGAAAAGGTGGAAAAAAAGGATTATTACCGGGTGGAGCGGAGCTATGGTTCCTTCTGCCGCAGCTTCCGTCTGCCGGAAAATGTGAATAGCGATAAGGTCAAGGCCTCGTTCAAGGGCGGGGTCCTGGAGGTTCGTCTCCCCAAGACCAAGGAAGGCAAGCAGAAAAAGGTTGCAATCAGCTGACCGGTCTTAATTTCGGCAACAAGTGAAGGGTCCCGTATGCCGGCCGGTATGCGGGACCCTTTTTAATTTTGCCGTCTGGAACTGGAGCGGACGCCTTCCTTTGCGTAACGATAAACCGTCTTGTCGGAAATGAAGCGGACAAGAAGACGATCTTCATTTCACATCCTGCGGGTACCGTTCCAGGGGAAAAACTTAATGTATTCCTCTTTGCATTCACTCACCCACAATTGAGACGACCAACAATGTCCCGGATAAGTGTCTCCGCCAGAATCGGTGCCAGATAAACGCCATTGCTGGAATGGGGAATAGAGTCACTGCTTATAATCTCTTTAATACCGCTGTTGTTCAGTAATTGTTCCGCCCTGTTTATGAATAAGGCGTGGGTAACCAGACATTCTATATGAGCTGCTCCTGCCTTTTTCAGCAGGCCGGCAATAACCGCCAGCGTATGGCCGCTGCTGACAACGTCGTCAACCAGAATAACCGTACGATCCGCAACAGATATTTCGGGTAATTTTATCTGGACGGTCCGATCTCCCAACCGTTGTTTATGGGCAACAGCGTAGTCAAGTCCGGTCGCTTCCGCTATTATCTTTACCCATTGGCGAGATTCCTGATCAGGGCCAATGAGTATCGGCTGATCGCTTCGTTGCCGGAGTAAATTAACCCAAAGCTGTGTTGCGGAGAGGTTGAAGGTTCCGGCAGGGCCAATGACATCGCTCAGGGAGTGGATGCGATGCAGGTGGGCATCCACAGTGATAATGGTATCAAACCAGTCGCCAAGCCAGTTACCGACAATTCGCTGGCTGACCGCCTGACCGGCCTGGAAGGCTTTATCCTGACGCATGTAGCAGAGATAAGGTGCAACCAGGGTCAGGTGTCTGGCTCCAAGTTCACGGGCCGTGGCAGCGGCAAACCCCAGTTCCACGAGTTTCCTGTTCGGATAATCCAGGCTGCAGAAAAAAATAACATGTTCGGGCAGTTCAGGAGGCAGGCAAACAAGACTTTCTTCATCAGGAAAGGAATGGATTGCAACGGGAAACACTCCATATCCTGTTTCCGCAGCCAAACGGTCCGCCAGAACCCGGTAAGCGGGAAATGCAAGTATGAGTGGAGGAAGCATCGATTCTTTTTTTACATTGAATTGAGGTGGTTATTCAGCAGCTCATCAGAATTCCACATAGGTGGCAGGTAATTCTTCTGCAGAACCGATGGAGTATCCTGAGTCTTTTCGGGCCAAGTTGAGGGCAAAGTTATAATCTGCCCTGAATTCGGCGTGAATGGTATAGAGAGGCTCATCCACAGTGACGGTATCGCCAAGCTTTTTCAAAAGATCGATACCCGCGCCTTTGTCCATGGGAGCCCCGGCCAGCCTGGCAATGCGGTTGATCTGCAGGTTGTCTATACCTATGATTATGCCATCCTGGTTACAGTTTATTTCGTGCACAAGAGGCGCAGGAGGTACGGGGTCCTTTCGGGCTCCCTGCGCATTGATGATGGCTTGCATCTTGGTCAGGGCACGGCCGGAATCAAGAATGTCCCTGGCAATGGAATACCCATGTCCGCCACGGACATCAGGATCGAATTCAAGAACCCTGCCGGCCAGACGAAGACCCTTCTGCCGCAGATCTATCGGCGCATCAGGATCATTTCTCAATACCTGCATAACATCTCGAACCTCCAGCCGAGGGCCGACCCCGCGGCCAACAGGTTGTCGCCCATCGGTAATGACAACCTCCAGCTGGATACCGATGCGGTCGCCGACAAATTCAAAAAGCTTTCGCAACTGCAGAGCTTGGCGCATGTGACGCATTTTGGCAGTAGGACCGACAGGAATATCAATAATCAAATGCGTGACACCTGCAGCCAGTTTTTTTGAAAGAATCGAAGCCACCATTTGCCCCATAGCCTCGATGCCAAGGGGCCTCTCGACAGTAATAAGGATGTCATCAACCGGGGCAAGTTTTGCGGTGCCCCCCCAAGCCAGACAGCCCCGCTCCTTGCGTACAACAGCATGCAGTCTATGTGGAGAGAGATTTACCTCGGCCAGGACTTCCATGGTATCAGACGTACCGGCCGGCGAAGTGATGGCCCGGCTCGAGGTTTTGGGGATGAGCATGCCATGGGCTGCAACAATTGGTACCAGTAGCATGGTCGTACGGTTGCCGGGTATACCACCGATGCAGTGTTTATCAACCACTACGGGCTCCCGCCAGTTGAGACGTTCACCGGAATCGGCCATCGCCCGCGTATAGTACAGAATTTCATCACGATCCAGACCGGTTTCTCCTGCAGCAACAAGAAATGCCGCCATTTCAGTCTTAGAATAGCGATGTGCACCAATGTCCCTGGTTATGTCCTGGTAGTCTTTAGCACTGAGTCTTTCTCCAGCTATTTTACGGCGAACCGCATCAATGGAATGGGGTGGTTCGGCATGATCCACTCGTACCAGGATACCCTCTTCTTCACCCAACTGTTCAAATGGTTGTTCCGAAAGGCCTAGTTCGCCGGGGGCGACAATTGTTTTGTCATGCACCACGTTTAAAACAGCCAGGATACTGTTACCGTTTATATTTACTTTGATCTTGGAGAGGGCTTGGAATCCCTCGGCCCGATAGATCTCACAGTCACCGTTGAGATAGGCAACATTTTCTTTGTAGGTATCAATGGCGACTCGGCGCAGCCGGAGAGTGTCTTGTGTTTGATTTTGCTGCATAAAGAGATTTCCTTAAAGAGATCAGGTTGTGGCCAGCATAACCGGAAGTCTGGTGAATTCAATTACCCGCTCGGCAACGCTACCGAGAAGAATCCTGCTTACCCCGCGCTTGCCGAGTTTACCCATGACAATGAGATCAGCGCCCCAGTTGTCCGCCTCTGTCAGGATAACTTCGTGCGGCGTCCCCTCCCTGAGAATAATGTCAACCGCAATATCCCACTCGCTGACTTCCAGCGACATATCCTTGAGAAACCCCTCAGCGCTTTTCTCCATATCTGCACGGACTTCATCATGACTCTTGTCACTGAACCGTTGCAACTGCTCAACCACGGTGATATCAAGCACATGAAGCAGGAGCAGATTAGAGTCGCAATGTCGAGCCAGTCGTGTAGCCAACCTGACCGCCTGCAGGCTGAATTTCGATCCGTCCACCGGGACAAGGATCCTGCTGAACAGCTTGTCGGTTTCCTGCGTCATACCTTCACCCTTAACCCATCATCGATTGTATTCGGACTGACTCCTGATCCGTCTGAGCCGGAACAGGGCCTCCCGTTCTTTCTCCTCTAGGCTTACCTCTATTGCCTTAATCGTCGCCTGGTAACGTGGAACATAGATCCGGGCCAGCACATTGATGCGTTTCAGTGTTTTTTTTAACTCTGCCATCAGCCGCTCAATACTGACTTCCACTTCGGCAAGTTCCCCTGCCACTTCCATTGCCCGATGAATTGCGGCGGCCGTTGAATCCATGGATTTGCCGGTACCACAGAAACCATATCCTGGTTGGAAAACGGGTAACTCAATATGTACCTGAGGGAGGACGACACCCATCAAGCTTCTTTCCCGCACCTGAAGCTGCTCCTCTGCCCGGAGTCCCAGACCGGCAGACTCAACTGCGGCTTCACCATGCCGGATCACCGCCTCTTGCAGCTGACCATAGGCCTCGCTAAGGCGCTGATTCATCTCTGCCCGTACTCTATCCGCCCTGACAGCAAGGGAAGAAATCTGGCGGACCAGGATTTCTTTTTTCTGGTCCATAAGCTCCAAGCCATCTCCTGCAAAGACCAGCTCGTCCTTCAAACGAATGAGGTTACTTCTTGTTGCCGGCATCTCCATACGTTCCATAATTGCCTATTCCCTCTCCTTCTCCGAAAAGGTCTGTTCACCCCAACCAGTCGGCTTTCTACCGTACTTATCAATGTCTGCGGGCTTGAGCCTGGAAAGTTCCTGCTCAGGCAGCAGCATGACCAGTTCCCAAGCCAGATCCAGTGTCTCGCGGATAGTGCGGTTTTCATCACGACCCTGTCCCAGAAAGCGCTGTTCAAACTCCTTTGCAAGGCGGAGGTAAAGCTTGTCGGTGGCGGAAATATCTTCTTCGCCGACGATGGATGCCAACCGCTGGGCTTCACGGGCTCTGGAATAGGCCGCATATAACTGGTTGGCAATATTCTGATGATCTTCCCGTGTTCTTCCAGCACCGATACCGTCACTCATGAGTCGGGAAAGAGATGGCAGGACATTAATGGGCGGATAGACAGACTTCCCGGCAAGGGAACGGTCAAGTACGATCTGTCCCTCGGTAATATAGCCGGTCAGATCAGGAATGGGATGGGTGATATCATCATCGGGCATGGTGAGAATCGGAATCTGGGGCACCGAACCTGCTCTATCCTGCAGGCGGCCGGCCCGCTCATATATGGAGGCCAGGTCACTGTACAGATAGCCGGGATAGCCTTTTCTGCTTGGTACCTCTCCCTTGGAGGTAGCTACCTCCCGTAAGGCTTCACAATAGTTGGTCATATCGGTGAGTATCACCAGGACATGCATGCCTTCGTCAAAGGCAAGATGCTCTGCTGCAGTGAGTGCAACTCTTGGGGTGATTAGCCGTTCCACTGCCGGATCATCGGCAAGGTTCAGGTACATGGCTACATTTTTCAGAACGCCACTCTCCTCAAAACTCTGACGAAATCCTTCAGCCTCGTCATGACGTACTCCCATGGCCGCAAAGATGACCGCAAAACCTTCATCATCAGCAAGGAGTCTGGCCTGTCGAACAATCTGTGCCGCAAGCTCATTGTGGGCAAGGCCACTCCCGGAAAAAATAGGCAGTTTCTGACCCCGCACCAGGGTGTTCATCCCGTCAATGGCGGAAATCCCTGTCTGAATAAACTCCTCCGGATAGGCCCTGGCCACGGGGTTGATGGGGAAACCGTTAATGTCACGTCTTTCACCCCTACAGGGGATCGGACCACCATCAAGGGGCTGTCCCAGCCCATCGAAAACCCTGCCCAGCACCTCTTCCCTGGATACCACTATCTCAAAAGGTCGGCCAAGAAAACGGACCCTGGTGGAGGCCTGGTTGAGACCAGATGTCCCTTCAAAGACCTCAATAACGGCAACCTCATCACTGATGGAGAGTACCCTGCCGTGACGAGGCTGATCATTGGGAACAACGATTTCCACCTGTTCGTCAAAGCCGGCCCCTTTGACCCCCTGCACAACCAGCAATGGCCCGTTTATACGTTCAAGACCAATATACTCCAGAACCGAACCTTTGGATCTATTGCCCATATTTTCTGTCGTTGAATCAGTGGTCTTCAAAAAAAATCTCCAAACTGTACAACTGCTCGCTATTCCCCTGTACGAACATCAGTGATTCCGAATGAACTCTTCTGCTGGCGCTGCAAAAGTGTATCTATTTCCCGATCGATCTGCTCCCTGACCGCATGGAAAGGAGCAGGATCATCACCTTTCAGGGTAAATTTCAGCCTATGTATTTCCACTACTACCGGGAGTTCCAGAGCCCTGAACAGGGGAATACGGGCAGACACCACCTCAGCCAGCCGATCAAAGAAATGCAGAATTATTTCCAGCAGAAGAAACTGTTTTTGAGGCCCGGCATAGGTATCTATTGCATCAAAGGCACTCTGCTGCAGAAAATCATTTTTAAGCAGTCGTGCCCCTTCGATAATTCGTTTCTGATCGTCGGGGAGCGCCTCTTCGCCTAACAGCTTGACAATATTCTGCAGCTTTGCGTCTTCCTGGAGTATATTCATGGCGTTATCCCTGAGCTCAAGCCAGCCGGCTCCCACCTTCTTGCGCCACCAGGGCTCAACCTGGCGACTATATCCTGAATAACTCTGCAGATAGTTGATTGCAGGGAAGTAGCGGGCACTTGCCATTTCCTTGTCCAGAGCCCAGAAACACTGAACAAAACGCTTAGTGTGCATGGTCACCGGTTCCGAAAAATCACCACCGGGCGGAGAGACGGCTCCGATCAGGGTAACCGATCCCTTGCTGTTGCCCAGGGTGATCACCTGCCCTGCCCGTTCATAGAAGGCGGCAAGCCGACTGGCAAGATAGGCAGGAAATCCTTCTTCTGCCGGCATCTCTTCGAGCCGGCCGGAGATCTCCCGCAGGGCCTCGGCCCACCTGGAAGTAGAATCGGCCATCAGGGCAACATCATAGCCCATGTCCCGGTAATATTCGGCGATTGTAATCCCGGTGTATATGCTTGCCTCACGCGCCGCGACCGGCATGTCGGAGGTGTTGGCTATCAGGATAGTTCGCTCAATAAGCGGATGCCCGCTACGTGGATCAATAAGTTGCGGCAGGTCGGTCAGAACACCGGTCATTTCATTGCCCCGTTCACCACAGCCGATGTAGACGATAATATCGGCATCCGTCCATTTGGTGAGCTGATGCTGTGTAATGGTTTTCCCCGTACCAAATCCCCCTGGAATCGCCGCAGTCCCCCCCTTAGCAAGTGGGAAAAAGGTATCAATAACCCGCTGGCCGGTGATCAGGGGTTCAGCAGGGATGAGTCGTTTGCGGCAAGGGCGAATCTTTCGCACCGGCCAGCGATGAAAAAGTTTCAGATCATGACTGTTCCCGGCAGAGGTTCTTACTCTTGCTATCAGGTCATCAAGGGTATAGTTACCAGGAGGAACGATCCGTTCCAAAGTTCCCTTGACTTCAGGCGGAACCAGCACCCTGTGAGTAACGATTTCTGATTCAGTTAGCTCTCCGAGGATATCGCCGCCGGCAACCTGTTCCCCAGTGGACAGCAGTGGCGAAAAGCCCCATAGACGTTCTCTATCAAGAGGTGCACCTATTCTGCCTCGATGAATGAAGTCACCCCACTGTTGATGGAGATATTGCAGGGGACGCTGGATACCATCAAAAATCGTGCCGATAAGGCCGGGCCCCAACTCCACATAGAGCGGCAGACCGAGACCATGCACTGGAGTGCCCGGGCCGATACCGGAGGTGTTTTCATATACCTGAATGGTGGCGAGTTCACCGTCAAGGCTTATCACTTCTCCTACCAGTCGTTCCTCACCGACCTCAACCAATTCATTCATGGAAAACAAAGAGGCGGGACGTGCCTTGAGTACAGGGCCGCTGACCATGCTGATCACCGCCTGATGCTTTGTTGGTAAGGGTTGTGTAATGGGAGGCAAATCGTTCATTGCTCCTCCAACATCTCTTTAGCCAGCAGTTCTCTGAGACGAGGCTTTGCACGCGAGAGAAGTGCTGAAAAAGAAAAGTCAACAAGGACTTTTTTATCGAAACTGTATACCAGACAGCCACCGGAAATCGCAGCCGGTTCAGGGAACAAATCCACCTTGCGATCGCTTAATCTGGAGAGATTCCCGCAAAATGTCTCACTCACCAGGGATTGATCATCCTTTCTCACCTGTATCCACACTTCCTCTCCGGGCAACTCCCTGATCGCCTGCAAAGCAATGGATTGCAGGAGTTCAGGATATCCGGCTTCATCTCTCATACTCTCAAGCTGCTCCCGGGCTTCCAGGAAAAGCTCCTGCATCAGCTCCTCTTTGGCCTGCAGAAGCAGTTGGCGGGCTTTCAAGGTCGCTCCGTCCTTAAGTTTCCTGGCCTGCTGAAAAGCATTCTTTCTCTTCTCTGCAAGATGCTGCTCAAGTTCTTCATAAACCTTTCCCTCTGCATCCCGGACGATACCTTGCGCCTGCTCCCCGGCCCGGGCAAGGATCTTTTCCGCCTCAGCTTGACCTTTTTTCCGGATTGCCCTGCAGAGTAGGGAGACCTGATCAGGTAATGCCACATCTATCTCCTTTATTGCCTCATGAGAGACATCATCAGTTCTCCGGCAGAGGGACGGTCTGGTAGAGAGCCGATGGTATCAGGAATTTCAACAACCAGGGGTCGATGCATTGTATAGAGAATCTTATCCATCTCCGGACGGACGAGGGCGGCAATCTTTTCAGTGATCAAAACCAGGCCGATCTTCTGATTTTCAACTGCGAATTGAAGAGCCGTTACTGTCTTCTCCCGTCCCTTGACAGTGCGAGTCGTTATACCACCCAAGGCAAAGGCCAGGCAGGTGGTGTGATCACCAATGACAAAAATCTGCATAGCCTCTCCGCTCAAATTTTACCCAGGATCATGATTGCCACAATCAGACCGTAAATGGCAATACCCTCTGCCAAACCAAGAAAAATCAAGGCCCGGCCAGCCATTTCCGGTCTTTCGCTCAACGCTCCCATGGCAGCAGACCCTACAAGGGCAACAGCTATCCCGGCACCCAGAGAAGAAGCTCCAACAGCCACAGCAGCAGCCATGAATCCCCACTTAGCCACCTCCGGTGAAACGGAACCAGCGCTTAAAGCTTCCTGGCCAAATCCAATCGCAGGTAAGAATAGAAAAAAGACGTTAATAAGCCATATCCAGCATCCCTTCAATTGCATAGTTTGCTTCCTTATTTATAGTAAAAGTTCAGCAGCACCCCATCCGGAGTCTACGCTTACCTGCACACGCTCAAGACGTGCGACATAGAGAGACTATAGCCCACCCGTCTTGATCGCGCACATCTGGAGCACTGCTTAACTTTTACAAGTTCGGGGTAGATGCAATGCTTTCCAACCTCAGTAAATTGTTGACCATTTATGATTTTAAGCTGTTAGGTCCGCTTTCTTTTTCTTCAAACAGAGGTTGAAAAGGTTTGCCGCCACCCTGGAAGAATTTACTGAAAAATTCATAGTACTCCAGACGCACTGTTTGTATGGAGACAACCAGTCCTTCAAGCCCTATAATGACCACGTTACCCAGGACTAAAGTCAGCCAGTAGAAAAACCCGCTCCCCTGGGCGCGTTGAACCATATCGGCCAGGGTAAAGACCGCCATAAAAAGACCGGCATGGGCAAGAGCAAAGGCCGCAATCCGCACAAAAGAGGCAGTATTGGCCAGGTAACGCAGCAGTTCATCCAGGACTTCAACAAGTGATTCAAGAAATGTTACACCGATTCCCGGCACTGAAAATCGAGCTTTTTTTGTGCGGCTCCGTCGAGCCAGCAACTGCCTGATGGGACGCTGCAGAATCATAAGAGCAAAGAGGAGGCCACCTGCCGTCTTGGCAAACATGATTTCTAAAGCAGTGGGAGGGCCGATGAGGAAATAGCGGATGGCAAGGGCGGTTATCAACCAGTAGAATAGGGCACCGGCAAGACCTGAGGCTGAAAGGAGTTCTCCATAGCGATGCTGGTGGAGTATATTCACCAGGTTAAGAATAAGCCCTGTACTTATCATGGTTATGCCGATAACTACTGATATTTTCATAAAATAGGCAATATTCTCCATCGGATGCATCCACAGCGCGGGGATGAGATCTTCCAGGCCAAAAACACTCCCGTACAGAATACCGAAGACAATGGCCGAGAGACCACACTCCATCAGGATGATACCATAGTCGAGGTAACGGTACATTTTTTTGAAGATGAGGTAACCAAGAGCACAGAGTACCCCGCCATGCCCTACGTCACCAAACATCATGCCAAAGAGCAGCAGAAAGGTTATTGCCAGAAAACCGGTCGGCTCTACCTCTTCATAGCTCGGCGTACCGTAGAGGGTAGTCAACCGCTCAAAAGGTCTGATCAAGGCTGGATTGTTAAAGAGAATGGGAATGGTGAGAATTCCGGAGCGGACCTCTTTGACTTCTTCAGGAACAATTTGCTCTACAAGTGCATTATCTGAGCTGGCTTTCATGACCCGCTGTCTAAGCTCCTCAAAGAGTGAAACCGGCAGCCAACCCGTCAGCAGATAGGTGTGGTCAATCTGACCAAATTTTTCCTGGGCCAGAATAAGCTGCCGGGAAATCAGGAGCTCCTCGCGCAGCTGCCGAAGTTTGCCGCCATATTGATGGGCCAGGTCTTTGCATTTTTTTTCCAGCTCTGCCAGATCGTCCTCTATCTGTTGTTCTTCCCCTGTCAGGCGCTCAAGAATAGTGGTAACATTCCCCTGCAGTTCAGTGGATAATTCCAACGGATCCCAGAAGGCACTTTTAAGAGCCCGCAGCAGTACCGCATTATCTTCCTTGAGTGCCATAGCGAGCAAAACAACTCTTCCCTCCTTACGGTCTATGGGGATGAGGGTATGGTGGATCTCACCAAGACTCGTTTCCAACCGCTCAAGGTTTTCCTCCGGAATAAGCCCGGCATGAAAGGTGGTGTAGCGTAGTCTATACAACCGGTCCAACTCAACCCCGACAGGTTCAAGCAGACGCAGGCGGGCAATCAGGCTTTGATGCTCAAACAAGGTACTACGCAGATTTTTTCTCTGTTCAAGAACTTCAAGGGATTCCTTTTCAACAGCTGTACATTCCTCCTCCAGGCGGAAAATAGCCTTATCCGGTCGCGGTGTCTTGCCGATAACGGGAGTTGGCCCGGAAACCTGCAGATCTTCCAACAGGCTGTTGATTCTGACGAGTAAGACGTCATAACGAGCAAGAAGTGATGTGTTGACATGGGCAACATATCCCATGCGGCCCAGCGGGGTCTCCTCCACCCGGATCAGGTGCAGCAGGCGCAGGTCACCCAGAATGGCCATTACCGCCGAAATATAATCTTCAGGGATCTGAATGGTTACCCTGGTGAGTTTAACCGGCCTGAACATGTCCTATCTCCGAAAATTGCCGCGGTAATCTGTTGCCGATTTCTTCAACAGTAAGATTCTTGGCTTTAGCCTGCAGCACGGTGATCAGGCCTCCAAGCTCAATCTCTTTTTCCAGGAGATAGGCCACACCAACACCAATATGAAACGGCTGTCCTGAAAAAATACGCGCCAGGATTTTTAAAAAGTATGTCTCAAGAGCGGGACCAATTTTCCCCCAATCCCGAATACCTGAAAGTTCATGCCGAAAGACGGGAGGAAGTTGGTTGATAAACTCTGCAATATCTTTAACTCTCGACAACCGGTTTAAACAATCAAGGGTTATCTCATTTCCCTCGGGAAGGGTATAGTTGACGATTTCTTCAGGAGGCAGGCCATAATCAATTTTTAGCCGTATCACCCATAAGATATTGAGAATATCTATGTATGAAGTGAAGATCTTTTCTGTGACAGTGCGATCATACCTTTTGCCGAGAGCGGAAACCGCCTGGCGCAAAAGACGAAAACAGGAAAAATCAAGGGCCATCTCCAGGGGAAAAAGCCTTCCCTGTGCCTCAAACTGCGGGAGAGCATGCTGCAATGATCGTCCAAAAATATCCGGTCGAAGATGTTCCAGGAGCTCGCCAATGGATTTACAGGCCCAGAGTGTATCCCAGTCCAAGTCACTTAAGTGGCCAACGGGGTAGAGTAAATGGGAAACAGCATCTCTACTGAAACCCGCAAACAGAGCCCGCAGGACAATCTTCAGGTTTTCTGCTTCAAAACGCCTGAACAGGGCAAGAATCAACTCCCGTTCCTTTGCTCCCCGCAAAGAGTGGACAACCTTGGCGTAATGATCCAACAAAGGGCGGGCGAGTTGTCGTTCCAGGGCGGAGAGTTCCGGAATACCCTTTTCCGGGTCAGGCAGGAATGGGCTGTAGGAGGTAGTGGCCAGATAGGAGAGACAACTGGTCAGATCTTTTGCGTCCAGGAGAAAATGGCGATCCTGCTCAGTGAGTTTTCTGCTGCGCAGAGCTCTTACCTTCGCGTTTGGATACCCATATCTGGCTGCGGCCAGCAACATATCCCCTCCATATTATAGTTTGCTTTTCAATACGTTCAAATTTTCACCACATTGCTGATAAAAGCAGCAACAATTTTTGTCTTCTTTACAGCAAGCTTTTGCCGAAGCCTATCAATATACTGTTCAGCCTGCTCTATGGTCTGCTGTGCCTGTTGTTGGCCATCTGATACAATAGGTGCAATGTCACTCCGCTCGATTTCCAAAATTTGTTCTTCAAGAGCGGCCAGCATACTTTTGGCCTCTTCCCCGGCATCATCGATGAGCTTCGCAGCGTCCCTTTCAGCACGGTCCACGGATGCCCTGGCTGCTTCATCTGAAGATACGATCTGCTCAATAGCAGGATTCATGATTCCTTACATTTTATTTTTGATTTCATAATATTACAGCCTTGATCTCATTTAATTCTATGAGATAAAGAATGAGAAGTCAAATTAGGTGGTCAAGGAAAAGTTTGCTTTATGCGGCAGGCACGTATTTGATCTGAAAAAATAACACAACGACTTGGCAAGAGTCATTTTGTTTACGCCATGAAGAGCACCGATGTGGAACCGTAGATAGAGTAGCCAGTGTCACTTAACCACAAGTGTTTCAAGTACTGCCGGTGGTAAGATCAACAAGTGGTGAGCAAACGGAAACGGAACCTTCTTCTTGATAAGGTTACTGTACAATATACGTACCAAATTCCAGCAAAGGGTTTTAGCCTCTGGCTCAAAATTCCCCTTTTGCCAAAGTCAACATATTTCCAAAAAAAGTTTTGACTATGATTTAGCGTCAAAAAAAAACAAAACGGGAGCTCGGATTCAGGGATAAGCCTCACCTGGCAGGTTGCCGGGAAAACGATGAGCAGGCTCTCCCTGTGGTAAGCGATCTCAGTGCAGCAGACGTCGGTTCAGTTTTGAGTTTACCTGGATGGTTTTTGCCAGCACTAGAAGAAGCGGCAGCAGGAGGATGAACCATGGCATGGAAAAGATTTGCAGCAGACCGGAATTGACCAGTCCCTTATCCAGGAAAAACATACCAAAAACCCAAAACGCAACTCCGGGGCAGATGAGAGCGTATGTGCCGGGAGTTTTGGCAGCTACGTTGGTTGCCGGCGCCGGGGTGATACCATGGATAAATTCAGGAAAATAATTATTCTGCCGCATGATGATATAGCCGAGGATACCAAAGAAAATCTGCAGGGAAATGACCACACTGCAAAAAACGAAATTGAAGACCGGGTTGCCGTGGCTCTGGAAGAGAAAATGAAATCCGTGTGCCAGGCGAATGGTGGTTATGCCGAGCAGGGTAAGGATGGGGATAAGAATCCACAGGCTGGCGCTTCCCTCCCGGCTGATCCCCTGGTCCAGCATGGCATGAAACCCGAGAATCAGGTTTTTTATGGCCAGCAGAGCAGCGACGGCAAAGAAAAACATGGCACAGAATGCGGATACAGGGACAATATACGGATTCTCACTCATCGCCGCAGGGGCGGCAAAGCCCACCGCGTTCATGGCAAAGGTGAATGAGGAGATCATCTGGCTCAGCGAATTGTTCATGGTTTGCTGGAAATGGCCCTGGATGAGCATTTTGCTGTAAAAACGGTAATAAATGGTCAGGCTGTAGATACCGGTGGCAAAAAAGGCCAGAAAGGCAAAGGGAAAGAGATATTCCACAACCTTCCACAGGCCGGGAACCAGCATGGCGCCCAGAACAAACATCACATTGATGGTCATGGTCAGGGTCAGGGGAATGGCCATCAGGGTGATTTCATTGTTGCTTTTAATCAACTGCAGGTATGCTGCTGTTTGTTTAAACAGCCTGTACTCCCGGATATTCCAGGCAAGCATCCGTACATGCCGGTATGCAAACCAGAGCATGCCTCCATATCCGATAAGACAGAACATGGTGATCATCAGCGGACCATTTTTGATATATGGCCAGACCGAGTCTAAGGTGGCAATGGGAGTATCCGGGTGCGGCATCATGAACATGAAAAAAATGAAAAAGGCAACCGTCAGGCCGCCGTTGCCCAGGGCAGCCAGAAAATAGAGGGGGGAATACTTTTCGCCAAGATCGGTTTTCATTACAGCTGTCTCTACTAATTTAATTTTGAGCGAATCCTAAAGGGGAGTGGATTTTCTCTTGTATGGGGATTCTAATGGATGTCCTCATATCTCCGAGACCTTTGAATCTACGGCTACCATGGGCTTGTTGCCCTGGTTGCCGCAGATTCCACAGCCAATACTACCAGGTCGTGTCGTCTAATATCTGACCCTGGGTGGATATGACAACCTGGCGAATCGGGACGGTTGCCTTGGCGTCATCATAGGCTTTTTTGACAATCTGCAGCATGGAGCCGCAGCAGGGAACCTCCATGATCAGGATGGTAACCGAGTTCAGCTTCCTGGTCCTGAACAGTTCAGTGAAGCGATCAACATACATCTGCTGGTCATCAAATTTCGGGCAGCCCATCATGACCACCCGACCCTGGATGAAATCTTTTTGCAGGCCGCCGTAAGAGACAGCGCAGCAGTCGGCTGCAATCAACAGGT
>JAUWLT010000030.1 GCA_030613515.1 Desulfobulbaceae bacterium | reverse complement strand
CTGTAGCTCATCTGGATAGAGTATCGGACTACGAATTCGAGGGTAGCAGGTTCGAATCCTGCCAGGCGCGCCAGAAATTTTCAGCCCCTTAACCAATGCGGTTAAGGGGCTGTTTTTGTTTAAGATCAAGAGCCCGAATGGCCTGTTTGCGGCCAAGCTTCCTGCCCGCCCCATGGGAACAGGAACAAAATGACTCAGAATTTCCCTTGCCGCGTACGATATAACTTGCTGTGCCCTGGCTGCCCGGGATAAGCCCGAGCTCACCCTTAAAGGTCCGGGTGGCACCCTTGCGGTGGACCATGACCTGTTTACCGCCGTGCTCTTCCCAGGCGGCAAAGTTGTGGGATTTATTAATCAGCTTGCCAAAATCAACCGATCCTTCCACCTCAACCATGGCTTCCTGCACCCACTGCATCATCAGTTTGCGGTTGGCCAGGGCAAAGAGGACGCAGAATTCCATCTCGGCCAGATATTCCCGGGCTTTGGGGCGGTATTACTTTCTGAAATTGCCGGCTCCTCTATGCAGGCGAGAGCAAGTACGTGAAGATGCTGTATCTTCTTTTATTTCCGGAATATCAGCCGGATGTCTACCATCAACCGGTCACTGCATGGCAGGCGATCCGGCATGGACCGATGTCCAGCAGTTCAGGGGACGAGGATCGGCAGATGTCCATAACCTCGGGGCAGCGGGGATGAAAGGCGCAGCCTGTCGGGGGATTGATAGGGGAGGGGAGTTCGCCGCGCAGCATGATCCGTTCCTTGGTGCGGAAAGGATCGGCTACCGGGGTGGCGGAAAGCAGGGCACGGGTATAGGGATGACGGGGATGGGAAAACAGTTCATCCCGGCTGGTGTATTCCACCGGCGAGCCCAGATACATGACCATCACCTCGTCGGCGATATGGTGGACCACCGAGAGATCGTGGCTGATAAAGAGGTAGGCCAGGTTATATTCATCCTGCAGGTCAGCCAACAGGTTGAGGATCTGGGCCTGGATGGAGACGTCCAGGGCTGAGACCGGTTCATCCAGCACCAGGATTTCGGGATGGAGCATGAGTGCCCGGGCGACAGCAATGCGCTGTCGCTGGCCACCGGAGAACATGTGCGGGTAGCGATCATAATGTTCGGGCTGCAGTCCTACTTGCTCAAGCATGGCAAAAGCGGCATGCTGCCGCTTTTTCCTGGATTGCTCTGTGTTGACCAGCAGCGGCTCTTCCAGGGCCCGTCCGATCTTCTGGCGGGGATTTAACGAGCCGTACGGATCCTGAAAAATTATCTGTACTTTGCGCTGGATCTTGCGCCTGGTGGCTGCATCAGCTAATTTGACATTGTCGTTGTCAATAATGAGATCGCCGGAAGTCGGCTCTTCAATTAAGGTGACAAGCCGGGCCAGGGTTGATTTGCCGCAGCCGGATTCCCCGACAATGGCCAGGGTCTTGCCCGGTTCCAGGGTAAAGGTGGCCCCGCGCAGGGCCTTAAGCGTCGCTGGGTTGCGAAATGAGCCGCGTGGTATTTCATAATGACGGGACAGATCTGTTGCTGTGAGAATCGGAGCCATCACCTTGCCTCATCTGCTGCCGTAAGGCCTGTGGGAACACCCTGTTCCAGGGGATAATGACAGAGGACCCGACCCAGAGACGCATCGGCCTGGACAGGCGGTTGTGTACGGCAGAGCTCTGTAGTATATCCGCAACGTGGAGAAAACAGACAGCCTGCGGGTTTGTCAAACTGGCCGGGAACCACACCGGCAATAGAGGGCAGCCTGCGCGCGCTTGCCCGTTCCGGTAACGAGGCAAGGAGTGCTGCCGTGTAGGGGTGGTGCGGATTGCTGAACAGCCCCTTGACATCCTGTTTTTCCACCTGCTGGCCCGCGTACTGGACCGCGACCCGCTGGGCTGTCTCAGCTACTACGCCCATGTCGTGGGTGATCAGGATCAGGGCCATGTCAATTTCGCCCTGCAGCCGGAGCAGGAGTTCCAGAATCTGGGCCTGAATAGTGACATCCAGGGCCGTTGTCGGTTCATCGGCAATGAGCAGGCGTGGGTTGCAGGCAATGGCCATGGCAATCATCACCCGCTGGCTCATTCCTCCGGATAACTGGTGCGGAAAGGCGGATAACCGTTTTTCAGGTTCCGGGATTCCCACTAGATCCAGTAGTTCCATGGCCCGTTTTCTGCGTTTTTTGCGACCCATTTTTAGATGGATCTTCAGGGGCTCGGTCAGCTGGAAACCTACAGTAAAACAGGGGTTGAGGCTGGTCATCGGTTCCTGGAAGATCATGGCGATTTCCTTGCCGATAATAGTACGTCGCTCTCCCGTCTTGATGGTCAACAGATCCCGGTTATCAAAGCGGAGCCGGTCGGCTGTTACCTTGGCCGTCCAGGGCAGAAGACCCATCAGAGCCAGCATGGCCACGGATTTTCCTGATCCTGATTCTCCGACTATTCCGACCACATCTCCCGGTTCAACCTGCAGGGAAAACCGGTCTACTGCGGTGAACATGCCGGAGGCGGTCTTAAAGGCAACGGACAGGTTTTCTATTTCAAGCAGAGCCATGCCGGTTATGACCGTTTGAGTTTGGGATCCAGGGCATCACGCAAACCATCACCCATCAGGTTGACGGCCAGCACCGTGGTCAGGATGGCCACACCGGGCAAGGTGACTACCCACCAGGCCCGCAGGATAAACTCCCGGGCCTCGGCCAGCATGGTGCCCCATTCAGGAGTGGGTGGCTGAGCGCCCATGCCAAGAAAACCAAGGGCTGCCGCATCCAGGATGGCGGAAGAAAAACTGCGCGCTGCCTGGACAATGAGCGGCGCCATACAGTTGGGCAGGATGGTGATAAACATCAAGCGCAGGGTACGGACCCCGATTACCCGGGCAGCAGTGACATAATCCCTGGACATCTCGCCCATAACCGCTGCCCTGGTCAACCGTACATAATGGGGCTGCTGGACAATGGCAATGGCAATCATCGCATTAATAAGGCTGGGCCCGAGCAAGGCCACCAGCACCAGGGCCAGTAAAAGGCTGGGGAAGGCCAATACCACATCCATCAGCCGCATGATGGCCATATCGATCTTACCGCCGAAAAACCCGGCCAACAGACCTAAAAAAATGCCAAGGACCAGGGAAAGAGAGACCACCACGCAGCCGATAAACAGGGAATAGCGGGCTCCGAAGATCAACCGAGAGAGCATGTCGCGGCCCACGGCATCTGTGCCCAGAGGAAAACGCAGTTGGCCGCCGTCCTGCCAGAACGGGGGCTGAAGCAGGGCATCGCGGAATTGCTGGTTGGGGGCATGGGGAGCGATAAAATCGGCAAAGACGGCAATAATGATGATACCAATAAAGAAAAACAGGCCGATGACTGCGCCCCGGTTCTCGCTGAAATAGGACCAGAATTCTCTGAGCAGTGCTATGCGTCCGCTTTGCCGGCTCTCTACGCTGACTGTTGCCTCGTTCATATTTGTTAGCTATTGTGTCGGATTTGCGGGTTAATGAGGCCGTACAACAGGTCAACGACCAGATTGACCAGCATGACAATGGCTGCAATCATAAGCAGTCCTCCCTGCACCGAAGGGTAGTCGCGGCGGAAGATGGAATCGACCATCCATTTGCCGATGCCCGGCCAGGAAAAAATAGTTTCCGTGAGAATGGCCCCGGCAAAGAGTACCCCCACCTGCAGACCGATAACGGTGACCACCGGGATAAGGGCATTGCGCAGGGCATGCAGGCCGATAACCCGGCCCGGTCCCAGTCCCTTGGCCCGGGCAGTGCGCACGTAATCTTCGCCAAGTACCTCCAGCATGGCAGAGCGTGTCTGGCGGGCAATTACGGCAAGTGGAATGGTGGAGAGTACGACTGATGGCAGAATCAAATGCGATAGTGCCGAGCGAAAGGCACCCTCCTGACCGGAGAGCAAAGAGTCGATCAGCATGAAGCCGGTGACCGGTTCAAAATAGTAGAGCAGGTTTATACGACCCGAAACCGGGGTCCAGCCAAGGATACCGGAAAAAAGGATAATCAGGAGCAGCCCCCACCAGAAGATGGGCATGGAATACCCGGTCAGGGCCGCAGTCATGACCGTGTGATCAAAAAAAGACCCCCGTTTTACTGCCGCAATAATCCCAGCCGGTAGCCCGACCAGTACGGCAATAATAATTGCAAATAAAGAGAGTTCAATTGTAGCAGGAAACAGGGTCAGAAACTCTTCCAGCACCGGTTTTTTGGTGATAATGGAGGTGCCGAGATCCCCACGGACCAGATCGGCCATATAGGAACCGTATTGAACAATGATAGGTCGGTCAAAGCCGAACTGCTGCATCAGCTCGGCATGGCGCTCATCGCTCATGCCCCGCTCACCGGCCATGAGCATGACCGGGTCACCGGGCAGCATACGGATAAAGATAAAGGCCACCACGGTCACCCCGAAAAAGGTGGGCAGGAGGACCCCTATCTTTTTTAAAATAAATCGAAGCATTAAGAAAGGGTCGTACCGGACAGCCGTCGGCCATCCGGTACCGGAGCTTTATTCTTTCAGGTCAACACCGTAAAAAATGTGGCCGCCAAAGGGATCAATGCGATAATCAATCACCTTTTGGCTAACCGGCTCAAAGACGATGGAATGGGCAATGGTTGCCCAGGGAGCCTGTTCCTTGAAAACAATCTGGGCCTGTTCATAGAGCTTGGTCCGTTCTGCCGGATCAGAAACCGTTTTGGCCTTCTGGATCAGGTCTTCAAAAGGCTGGTAACACCAGTTGGCTCGGTTGGCGCTACCCACACCGTCACACCCCAGCAGCACGGCGAGAAAGTTGTCCGGATCACCATTATCACCTGTCCAGCCAAGCAGGACAGCGCCGTCCCGCTCTTTATCTTTGGAACGTTTCAGATACTCGCCCCACTCATAGGAGACGATTTCCGCCTTAACTCCAACCGCAGCCCAGTCAGCCTGGATCAGCTCTGCCATTCTGCGGGCATTGGGATTATAAGGCCGCTGTACCGGCATGGCCCATATTTTGGTCTGCAAATCTTTTACTCCGGCATCTGCCAACATTTTCTTTGCAGCTTCCGGGTTGTAGGCATCATCCTGCACGGTATCGTTATACGACCAGATAGTCGGTGGGATAGGATTTTTTGCAACCTTACCCGCACCCTGAAAAACCGCATCCAGGATAGCCTGTTTATTGATCGCCATATTCAGAGCCTTGCGAACCTCCGGCTTGTCAAAGGGCGGCATCAGCGTATTATATGCCAGGTAACCGACATTAAGCCCTTCTTTTTCCATCAGGTTAATATCCTTGTCTGCTTTCATGGCCTTAAGATCTGCCGGGTTGGGATACGGCATAACCTGGCATTCCCCTGCCTTCAGCTTCTGATAGCGAACCGAGTTGTCCGGGGTGATGGCATAGATCAGGGTGTCAATTGCGGCTTTACCTGCCCAGTAATCAGGATGTGCCTTGTAGCGAATAACGGCATCCTTCTGATAGGCAACCAGCTGAAAAGGGCCTGTACCGACAGGTTCCAGGTCAACTTTTTCCGGGGTGCCGGCCTTCAGCATGGCATCGCCATATTCAGCCGATTGAATAGAGGCGAAATCCATGGCCAGGTTGGCAATCATTGGCGCATTGGGTTTATTGAGGAGCATCTGAACCGTATTTTCGTCCACCTTGACAATATCTTTTAAGAGATCAGGCATGGACATACTGTTAAAATACTCGTACTGGCCGCCGGAAATTTTATGATAGGGATGTTCCTTGTCCTGCTGACGTTTGAAAGTAAACACTACGTCATCTGCATTAAAATCCTTAGTCGGGGTAAAATTCTTAGTGGTGTGAAATTTAACACCTTTACGCAGATGAAAGGTGTACGTTAAACCGTCATCAGAAATTTCCCAGCTCTCAGCCAGGGCAGGAACCGTCGTGGTGGTTCCGCGCTCAAACTCGACCAGCCGATTAAAAACGGGTCGGGATGAGGCATCAAAGGTAGTGCCCGAGGTATACAGAGCCGGATTAAAGCCTTCCGGACTGCCCTCGGAGCAATAAATAAGGGTCTTTGCCTGGGCAGTCATGGCTACCACAGAGATGAGTGATGCACAACAGATTGCAGCAAACAACTTCTTTGATCTTCGCATAGGCTGTCTCCTTTATGATGTAATTGATGTGCTCAAGCACGGTATGTGCTTGAAACCTCTATATTTTGTTGGCGCGCCCGGAGGGATTCGAACCCCCGACCCTCGGATTCGAAGTCCGATGCTCTATCCAGCTGAGCTACGGGCGCGCAGGAGTAATTTTCATATTCCGTATACCATAGAACATTTCAAAGTCTGCAAGAAGGAGAATCTCTAAATTTGCATCAATTTCAGGTACAGTTCTCGACCAACCCAGGCATCGGTGGCGGCATAGCGTATCTGAGGCTGTGTCAGTTTGTCTTTTGCCCAGTTTGTTGTCTGGGCCGATTTTGAGATGCGCAACCCCAGGACAACGGCTGCAAGTCCGCGCAGTCCGTGATTTTTAATTCCCTTTTCTTTGGACATCCTTCCCAGGCCGACAAAGCCTGCCTGCGTAAACAGTGTCAGTTGTTTCAACTCGCGGAGATCATGGGCAAGGGAAACACCGGCCTTGATAACGGCGGGGTCGGCAAGAAGTTTAATTAGAGGTTCCTGCAGGCCGAGATGTTTCAACTGAAACAAATAGACGCTGTTTTCACCAGCTAACTGCAGCAGTGTAGGTAGATATTTCTGCCCTTTTTTAAAGGCTGGTCGCGTTTCGGTATCAAAACCAAGAATCGTTTCCCGGCTCAGTTGTTCCACCGCGTCGGTCATTCTCTCACTTGAGCGGATGACATGCACCGGACCATTCCATTTTTTGATGGGACAATTGTTTATTTCCTCTTTCGTCATTCGCCGGTCAAAGCCCGGCCTGACAGTAATTTGTCTGTCTTTCAAACTCTGCATTATTTATTCTGTGCCTTGCTCCAACAAAATGTTTGCCCCCTACCCTCTTCTCTGTTTTGATAACTGTAGAATGAATTTTACCGTCCTGCAACTTTATCACCACCTCTATAGCAACTGTAACACCATCAAAGGATCAAACCGCCATGAACGCCCTGCCCTTTGTGCATAGCCTTGCGCAAACATTCCCTTCCGGGGAATATCTAACTAAACGGAAACACAGAAATGTTTATACGTATTGTGTTGTGACTTATATTTTTTACCACAAAAAGGTTCTTTTATTTGGTGAAAAGTTCACCCATTTTACCATTTTCACTTTCCTGATAAAGTAACTTACTGATTCCGAAACGGAATTGATGTAAAATCAACGAGAAATGGGGGGGGACGTCCTGAACCCTGTTGCGTTGACGATTGGTTATTGATCGACTATGTTACACGCTTTATTTGCAGGAGATGTTCTTTTCCGGGCGCGGCTTTATGCTGTCCGGCAGAGGTTACGTAGAGAACTGTCGCTGGTGTTTTAAAACGCCATATCGTGATTAGAGATTTTTTAGAGGAAAAACATGGCAAAAATTCAAGTAAAAAATCCTGTTGTTGAGCTCGATGGTGATGAAATGACACGTATTATCTGGGCCTTTATCAAGGAGAAGTTAATCCTGCCCTACCTGGATGTGGATTTGAAATATTTTGATCTGTCTGTCCAGAAACGGGATGAAACTGAAGATCAGATTACCGTTGATGCCGCCAATGCGATCAAGAAATACAGGGTGGGCGTCAAATGCGCTACTATTACTCCGGATGAAGCCCGGGTGGAAGAGTTTGACCTTAAAAAGATGTGGCGTTCACCTAATGGCACAATTCGAAATATAATCGGCGGTACGATTTTTCGTCAGCCGATTATCTGCAATAACATTCCACGGCTTGTTCCCGGCTGGACAAAACCCATTGTGATTGGTCGTCATGCCTTTGGCGACCAGTATCGGGCTACGGATTTCCTGGTTCCCGGGGCAGGCAAACTGACCATGAAGTTTGAACCGGCTGACGGCAGCGAGGCCATAGAGTATGAAGTCTTTGATTTCCCGGGCAGCGGCTGCGCCATGGGCATGTATAACTTAGATGATTCAATCCGCGGTTTTGCCCGCTCCTGCATGAACTATGGACTGGACCTTGGCTGGCCGGTGTATCTCTCCACCAAGAATACAATTTTGAAAAAATATGACGGCCGCTTTAAGGACCTTTTTGAAGAGGTGTTTGCAGCGGAGTTTGCCGATCGTTTTGCCGAGGCCCAAATCACCTATGAGCATCGGCTCATTGATGACATGGTGGCTGCGGCCATGAAGTGGGAAGGTGGTTTTGTCTGGGCCTGTAAGAATTATGACGGCGATGTGCAGTCAGATACCGTGGCCCAGGGGTTTGGGTCACTGGGCCTGATGACTTCCGTCCTGATGACCGAGGACGGGCAGACCGTTGAAGCTGAAGCAGCTCATGGAACGGTGACCCGTCATTATCGGGAGCATCAGAAGGGAAACAAGACCTCGACAAACCCCATTGCCTCTATTTTTGCCTGGACCAGGGGGTTACATTATCGCGGCACCTTTGATAATACTCCTGATGTGGTCGAATTTGCCGAGACTCTGGAAAAAGTCTGCGTTGAGACTGTTGAGTCGGGTTATATGACCAAGGATCTGGCTCTTCTTATTAGTGACGACCAGGTTTTCCTGACCACGCAGGAATTTCTGGCCAAATTAGATGAAAATCTCAAAATAGCTATGGCATAACAGATGGCTTAATAAGTGCGGGCATGTTGCCCGCATTGCATTTGCTGCGTCTTTTCCTGAGCCTGAGAACGGAGTGTCTATCCTGCAAGCTGTAAAAGATCTGCTCTTTCCCTCCCGCTGCCTGGCCTGTGACAAGCAGATGGGTCGCTGCCGATTACCTCTGCTCTGCAACACCTGCCGCCCTCTGCTCTCCACGGTTGTATCCCCCCTCTGCCCCTGTTGCGGGAAACCCTTTCCATCAGGCGAAGATCATCTCTGCGGTGAGTGTCTTGGGGACAGTTTCTCCTTTGACTGCGCTCGCTCAATTTTTCTCTACCAGGAACCGGTCAGTTCACTGCTGGTCCGGTTTAAATTTGGCGGCAAACTGACCGGACTCGTCACCCTGGCCGAACTGGCGAAACAGGCAGGCGGGGAGAATTTGTTCAAAGAACCTGATCTTGTTCTACCGGTACCGCTGCACATAAAACGATTACGCAGCCGCGGCTTTAACCAGTCCCTGCTCCTTGCCCGTTCCTGTTTTCCCAAGTGGCAGGGAAAAATCCGGACAGACCTGCTCCTGCGCCATCAACCAACTATTCCCCAAACGAACTTAAGCGGCAGAGCCCGGCGTAATAACCTGAAAGGGGCCTTCAGCATACATAGACCTGAGGAAATTGCAGGCAGAAATGTCCTGCTTGTCGATGACGTTTTCACCACGGGATCTACGCTGCACGAATGCGCAAAGACTCTGGTGAAAGCCGGTGCAGCAAGAATCGAAACCTTTACCCTGGCCCGGGCATTATAAAGGGGTATTTGCTTACCTGACCGGTACCCATTTGTGACACATTGGAGCCAAACAGTCAGCTCCTGGATTTTGGCGCATTTTTTTTTCCACCCCTGATTTCTCCCAATGCCTCTGCTGCAGGGATCTCGAACCAGGAACAAACTCGTAAGAGGAAATTAGCGCTTTTTAAAGTAATATTTAGAATATGAGAGAATAAGAGAGTTTAATTTTGTTAACAACTTGTTTACAGCACAACTATATATTGGCCAACACTCTGTAATTAAAAAGAATATACCAAAAAAGTACAAAAAGTACGATTTTAAGCTGTTTTCTCATTCCCACCGCCTGTGAAGCCTGTTCACTGCAGGGGACGATATTTCACCTCTCTGAATCGAAGTTTGTCTGCAAATCGAGCTCAATCGTTTTTGACTAAAGCACTGGTTTCCAGGTAAACATAACATCAATCATTTTGATCGCTGAACAGATCTTTTCTACTTAGGGTCCGCTCAAAAATAACTTAGCATTCTGAGGCGCAATATGGACATTTAGAAAAGCGATTTTCAATTATGCAACCCTCAACGAACGTAGCCCTTGACACCGCTTCGCTGTTACGCCTGCCGGTTGCATGCAATCAGATCACTTCTCTAAACATCCATCTTACATCTCATTTCTACTCATTTTTTTTGAGCGATCCTTATTGCAACCCTTTTTTAGGCACACTGGAAAAATCATCAATGCTGTGGGATACCGTCAAAGACTCTTTACATGGCTTGCTTCCTGAAAGCGAGTACGGCCTGTGGATCAAGCCAATTACCTGTCTGAAAGAAACCGATACGGCTCTGGAACTCACCTGCCCGGATCGATTTTTCTGCGCCTGGGTCGAGGAACGCTACTTAAATATCATTGAGTCCAGTCTTGGCGAGATCAGTGATGCCCCCCGTGCTATCCGGCTGAGTGTGACTGACACTCCGACCCTGCAGCTCGAGCATAGCGGTTCAGGCCAGTTGCGGCTGCCGGGTGTAAGTACCGGGACCTCCCTGATCAGGTCTTTGCATCCTGCCTATACCTTTGACCAGTTCATGGTCGGGGAATCAAACATGCTGGCCCGTTCCGCTTGCGCAGCCATTGCATCCAGCGACCCAACTTTTGGCAACTGTCTGTTCATGAGCTCAGACACCGGGCTGGGCAAGAGTCATCTGACCCAGGGCGTGGTGCATCAGGTCATGAACAGTTCTCCGGCCACCCGTATGCATTACCTTACTGCCCAGCAGTTTTCAGCTGAAATGGTGAAAGGTATCCGTAGCGGGACCATGGAACAGTTTTCCAGAAGGTTCATCAACGGTTGCGACCTGCTGCTGGTGGAAGACGTGCACACCCTGACCGGAAAGACCAAGACCCAGGAAGAGCTCAACAACGTGCTGGACTACCTGATCAAATCCGGCAAACGGGTCATCCTGACCTCGGCAGTTACACCTGGCAGGTTAAAGGGTCTGGACGAAGGTTTCCGCTCCCGCATGACCGCCGGTCTGGTCACCGGTATCGAGGCCCCGGAATATGAAACCAGGGTCTCCATTATCCGCCATAAGGCAGCGGTCAACGAACTGAAGCTCTCTGATGAGCTGGTAAATTACCTGGCATCTCACCTGCAGGGTGATATCCGTCGCACCGAAAGCGCCATTATCGGCATCAAGGCCAAGTCCTGCCTGCGTGATACGCTACCGGACATGGAACTGGTGCGGGAAGTGCTGCACGGCCTCATCGGCAAACAGTCCCGACTCAGTGGCGAAACCATCCGTGATTTTGTCGGCTGCCAGTTCAATGTCTCTGTGGAAGAACTGCAATCGCGTTCCCGTAAACGTGCCGTCACCTTTCCCCGCCAGGTGGCCATGTTCCTGACCAGAAAGTACACTGAAGAATCTCTGGCCGATATCGGCAGCCTCTACAACCGTGACCACTCCACCGTGCTGTACGCCATCAAGGTCATCACCCGCGACATGGCACGCAAAACAAGCATCAAAGAACAGATAAAAATGCTCTGCGCCAAGCTTAAAAGAAGGGATAAGGGACAAGGGGCAAGGGGCAAGAGGTGCTTTTAATCACTGTATTTACGGACCAGGTTACCTGGTAACAATAATAGAACAAGCCCCGGGGAACTCTATTTCCCCGGGGCTTGTTTTGTTTCTAACCCCTTGTCTCTGAACCCTTATCCCTGTTTTTAAAAATAAATCCCTTTAATCTCGTCACTCTCCTCATCCAACAGGCCGACCAAAATACGTTTAGCAACTTTCCAGGCCTCCTTGTGCATGTCGTTGATGCCGATGCCCTGCCAGCCGAAACCGCAGAGGTGGAGATTATCAATGTCTTGATGCAGCCTCTTGCGCCAGCTGAGCAGAGCCGGATAGCCCTCTTCAAGCTGAGGAATGCCGCTTTTTGGCCTGAGCAACCGGCTGAACACCGGCGGCTCGGGCAGGTCAATGAGCTCTTTCAGGTCCAGGTACACTTTGTCGATGATCTGATCATCAGCAAGTTCAAGTCGCTCAGGATGTCTGCGGCCACCAACAAGGACCTCCATCAGCACATGGCCTTCAGGAGCCCGGCCGGGAAACATATGGGAAGAGAACAGGGCTCCCAGGGCAAAACGGTTTTCACACTCCGGAGCCAGATAGCCAAAGCCAAACGGAATTTGTGCCTGATCGGTAAATCCCAGAGCCACGGTTGCGATGCGGGCCTCGGGAATGGAGCTCATTGGCGGAGCCACCACTGTTGTATCCACCATCAGGGCCAGGCACCGGTTTACCGGCAGGGCCAAAACCAGATGTCGGCAGTGCAGTTCCAGCTGAGCTGTACGAACCAGCCATCCCTCATCTGTTTTCTCAACAGACCGAGCTGCAGTACGGTACATGATCTCACGGTTTAAGGCCAACCCTGCCGCCATTGCCTGTGGCAAGCGCTCCATGCCGGCGCTGAAGCTGGTCATGGCAGGCAGCCCTTTTTTCTTTTTCCCGTCCTTCCGACCCGAGCGAACCTTATTAACAAGTCCCTTTAACACGGAGCCGTGTGTTTGTTCCATCGTGTACAGTCCCGGCATGACCGCCTCTATCTTGAGTCGCTCAATATCACCGGCATAGGTGCCGGTGAATACGGCATCGGCAAAAGGCAGCAACGCCTTGCCGAAACGATGCTCCACCCACTGGGCAACCGTGGGCTCACCCGGCAGCGGTTTTTGTAAAACTTCGGCCAGTACCCGCAATTTGGCAGTCAGGGGAATAAGGGGTGCTTTCAGGATCTTGACCGGCTGCTGGGGGATGAGCTTCAGTTCACCGTCCAGACAGACATAACGGACAAACTCAGCCAGAGGTGCCTTTTCAACCTCACTGTCAAGGCCGACCTCGTGCACCAGGACCCGGCTCTCCAGGCAATTGTCTAAAAAACCGTGCGCACCACCCTCGGCAAGATACCCCTCCTCAAGATGAGACCTGACGGCACCACCGGGGTGATCTCCCTGCTCCAGGACCAGCAGAGAAATACCCGGCTGTTTATGCTTGAGAAAAGTGGCAACAGCCAGCCCGGACAGTCCGGCACCGATGATCAAGACTTCTGCAGATGGTTTCACCATGAAAAATCTCGTAAAGACAGGTTTCGTATTTCAGTGTTGACAGGAAACAGCCAAAACGGAACATAATAGGAAGAGTTGCTGTAATTCCCGCTTATTCACAGTCTTGACAGCTAAACAATCATGCTTACCATTTTGCGCGAACATATTACATTTAACCAGTATAGAATAAATACTGCAAACCATAAAAAAGAGGATAGCTACTATGACTTCAAAGGTTGAAACCAAACAGTTTCAGGCAGAAACCAGAAAAGTTCTCGACATTGTCATTAACTCACTTTACACCGAACGGGACATCTTTGTCCGGGAACTGGTTTCCAACGCAGCTGATGCGCTTGAAAAATTTCGCCATCTCTCACTCACAGAGAAACCGGAATTTGATGCCCATATACCCCTTGAAATCTCAATTGACTGTGATGATAAAAAGCATACTCTGACCATCACCGACACAGGTATCGGCATGACCTCAGCTGAACTGGAGACCAACCTGGGCACCATTGCCCATTCCGGTTCCGGCAACTTTTTGGAAGGGCTTGCTGAAGCGGCCCAAAAAGACGTCAACCTTATCGGCCAGTTCGGGGTCGGTTTTTACGCCTCTTTCATGGCGGCTGACAAGGTCACGGTCCAGACCCGTTCCTGGGACGGCAGCGAAGGCCACGAGTGGCAGTCCGACGGCGGCGGCAGCTATACCGTCAGTCCCTGCGAGGGATTACACCGGGGCAGCAAAATAATCATTGATCTCAAAGAAGATGCCCATGAATACGGCCAGAAGTTCACCCTTGAGCGCATCATCAAACAGTACTCCACCTTTATCCCTTTCCCTGTCAAGGTTGAAGGCAAGAAGGTCAACACGGTAGAGGCCATCTGGGCCCGCTCCAAGAGTGAAATCACGGACGAGGAGTACACTGAATTTTATAAGTTTGTCGGCAATGCCTTTGACGAACCCATGTACCGACTCCACTTTGCAGCCGATGCACCACTGGCCATCAATGCCCTGCTCTTTGCACCCAAAGAAAATTTTGAAACTATGGGCATGGGCCGCATGCAGCCCGGTGTCAATCTCTACTGCCAGAAGGTGCTCATTGACCAGCACAGTGAAAACATCCTGCCCGAGTGGCTGCGTTTTGTAAAGGGTGTGGTTGACTCGGAGGACCTGCCCCTGAACATCTCCCGTCAGTCCCTGCAGGATAACGCTCTGGTCATAAAATTGCGCCGGGTTATTACCAAACGCTTTCTCAAATATCTGACAGAGGAGGCAAAAAAGGACAGCGACAAGTACCAAGAGTTCTGGAAGACATTCGGCCTCTTTCTCAAAGAGGGTGTAACCACGGATTTTGAGTACCAGGAAAAACTTGCCAAGTTGCTGCGCTTTGAGTCATCTGCCGCAGATCCGGGGGTCATGATCTCGCTGGAGGACTATGTGGGACGTATGAAAGATGGCCAGACCGAGATTTATTATATTAATGGACCCAGCCGGATTGCCATTGAAAACGGGCCTTATGTGGAGATGTTTAAAAAACGCGAGGTCGAGATCCTTTACACCCTGGAGCCCATTGACGATTTTGTTCTCTCCCATCTTGGCCGGTACGACGACAAAAAACTGGTTTCAGCCGACCAGGCTGATCTGCGTTTACCGGAGACAACAGATGAGGGTGACAAGGAAAAAGAAAAACGCAGTGAGGATACCCTGCCTGAGGAGATCCAGCAGTCCCTCTGCAAATGGATGAAAGAGGTGCTGGCTGAACGGGTTAAGGAGGTCAAACCTTCCAGTCGCCTGGTGGACAGCCCGGCTATGATCGTCAACGTGAACGGAGTAATGACCTCTTCCATGGAGCGGATTATGATGGCTCAGGGTGCTCCCGAGGAACAGCTGGCCATGGGAGGGAAAAAAGACTTGGAGATCAACCCTGCCAGCCCACTTATCAGAAAACTGGCGGAGCTGCGCGTCAAAGACCAGGATTTTGCCAAAGACGTGGTGGAGCAGATCTTTGATAATGCCATGATTCAGGCTGGACTGCTGGTTGATCCGCAGCAGATGGTTAACCGTAATTACCGCATTCTGGAGAAGATGGCTGACGGGAAATAAAGGTTTAAGGTATAAGGCATAAGGTGTAAGATAAAAAAGAGTAGGTAGCCGTGCTAACACCTTATACCTATTGCCTAATACCTATTTCCGGGAGGAACCCCAATGCAACGCGTGTTGATCTGCCTGTTCGCTTCTCTTTTTCTGCTTGGCGGCTGTTACACCAAGCAGGTTCGACACCTGGCCTCGGATGCCGCCCTTATCAAGCCGGGTCAATCCACCCGTCAGGATGTGCTGCGCTACCTGGGCGAACCCAACGGTCACCGAACGGTTTCCCCGGAAGTGGAAGAATATGTATACTATGAAGACCGGAAAGGCACCCTGGGCAAAATGCCGCTGGTCGGCTCATGGATTGATCCTGAAGGTTACGAGATGATCCTTGTTACCCTGAAGGGCGATCTGGTCACGGGCTGCGAATTCCGCCTCTTCAACGAGGCCGACCAGGACTGGGTTAATGATTTTACCTGGGAAGAGGTACAGTGAACATCTCTTCTCCCTTTGATATCCACCGGCAACGGATGGTGGAGGAACAGCTTATTCCCCGGGGTATCTATGATCCGGCCACACTTGCGGCCATGGGCACCGTACCCAGGCATCTTTTTGTCGAAGATGCCATGCAGGCCAGGGCCTATGGCGATTATCCCCTGCCCATCGGCAGTGGCCAGACCATCTCCCAACCCTTTATCGTGGCTCTCATGACCCAGGCCCTGGATCTTCAAGGTTATGAGCAAGTCCTTGAAATCGGCACCGGATCAGGTTACCAGGCAGCCATCCTGTCGCAGATCTGTGAACGGATTTACACCATTGAGCGGATTGATTCCCTGGTTGGCAGGGCGCGTAAAATCTTTGACAGACTCCATTACCATAATATTGTCTCTCGTATTGATGACGGCACCATCGGCTGGCCGGACAAATCACCTTTTGACGCCATCCTGGTTACAGCAGGCGGACCAAAGATTCCCCAGCCGCTGATCGAGCAGCTAGGCGATCCGGGCAGGCTGGTTATTCCCGTGGGCAATCAACTGGTACAGGAGTTACAACTGCTTGAGAAAAAAGACGGCGAAATCTCAACCCGTACCATTGAACAGGTACGTTTTGTCAACCTGATCGGTACCCATGGCTGGCAGAATTGAGATGGAAGAAACAAAGAAACTTTCCCTGCTGCAGCGAATCTACAACCGCTGCATGGATTGGATCCAGACCCCGGCCGGCATCTGGGTTCTATTTTTCATTGCTGTTGCCGAATCTTCGTTTTTTCCCATCCCCCCTGATGTCTTCCTGATCGCGCTCTGCATCGGAGCCCCGAAAAAATCCTTAAAATTTGCCGCTGTCTGTGCCGCAGGTTCAGTTATCGGTGGAGCTCTGGGATACGGGCTCGGGCTTGCCTTCATGGACACCCTGGGTCAGCGCATTCTCACCCTGTACGGCCTTGGAGAAAAATACAACGTCGTCCAGGAACTCTACCGGCAATATGATGCCTGGGCCGTGGCCGCTGCCGGTTTCACACCGCTGCCGTACAAGCTGTTCACCATTACTGCGGGTGCCTTTAAGATCAACTTCCCCACCTTTATGCTGGTTTCACTTGCAGCCCGCTCTGCCCGGTTCTTTCTGGTTGCAGGCCTGATCTACAAGTTCGGTGCTCCGGTTCAGTATTTCATCAACAAATATTTTAATATCCTGACCATTGTCTTCCTGATACTGCTGATCGGCGGATTTGTGCTGATTAAAATTCTGCTCTAAGCAGCTGTCCGGAAATAAACGGGGCAGTATTGCGCTCAGATTTAGGTCAGGTTTGGTCGATCCGATTGAACATAACCGCAGGCGTAGCAATGCTACGTTGAGTATTATGTGATTGAAAATCGGCAAAAGTTGACCTTAAGATGAGATGCATAAATGTAATGGTTATTTCGTAACAGCCTCTAAGACAGAGAATTGAGAACTCGGCTCAACGCGGATCAAAGAAAAGGGCAATGTCGCGGTGGGGGTGACATGATGAACGGACTGGTTTTGTGGACGATTTTGACGGACAGGTTAGTCGCCGAAGGCGACATCGGGTTAAGATTAAGCCTGTAACCAGCTGTTCACCCTGATTTTATCTCTCCCAGCGCTTCGGCCTGAAAGCAAATTCTTAGCACTTACGGACGAGCTTCGAGTTACCGAAGTGTAACGAAATTCTACAGTTTAAAAAAGAGGTGTTAATATGTCAAATGTGATTAAACATACGGATTTCAGAGTGTTCACAACACCGGAAGAACTGCGACAGATTGCGGAGAGGATGGAGAAGGAGTTCCCGGGCTTGTTGCCCGGGGATGACGCTGTTATGCACGTTTGGACTGGTGACAAATGTAGTATTTATGTATGTGCGGATCGGTCACTCATGGACAATGTCCGGGGGAGGGGTACACAATGAAACATTTAAACGATTTTATAGAGGAAAACCGGGACAGCATGACAAGCGATAAACTCGACAGAATTGTAAACGAGTACAATAGAAGAATAAAAAGACTTAAAATGGATAGAACCGCTGCATGGATAGCAGGCCCGATCATTACCATCTTTGT
>JAUWLT010000119.1 GCA_030613515.1 Desulfobulbaceae bacterium | reverse complement strand
ATTGACTGATAACAGGTTTTGATTGTTTATTGTTTTGTAACTGTTTTCCAGTACCCTTCGGAATCTGCGCTTACCTCTGCATGCGATCAGGCTGGTTCGCGCAGGTTTTAGTTTCTCCAGCCTGCTCGAAGTCTACGCATCTCTGTGAACATTCGGGGCATTGTCGAACAGTTCATGTTGGGTTTATGGCAGTCTGTAGCATGTACTTGAAGAGTGACCTTCTATCTTTATTATCCCCGGTGAGTTCCCTTCCTGTCCGATGAGAAAAAAAAGTACCAGGAAACGGAGAAGCCGTTTCAGAACATTTCGCCTTGTTCTTCTCGGTGGAGTACTGCTGACTGTGGGGTTGATTTTCCTGGTTTTCGTTTTTGGTAATCAGGAAGTCGGGCCGATGCATAAGTTACTTCTTGAGATGGCCGGCCCGGTCCAGAAGGTGATGTCCAGAGCAAGCGGTCCTATCCAGTCCCTGAAAAAAGAGTATCTCGGCCTGCTCTCGGTGCGTGAAGACAAGGAACACCTCCGGCAAGAGCTGCAGAAGTGCCGCGTGGCTGCTTATAAGAACCGTGAGGCTGTGGCAACCAATGCCCGCCTGCGGAAACTGCTTGATTTCAAGGAGTCCTCCGGCCTGCCTACGGTGGCAACGCAGGTAATCGGTAAGGATCCATCGCTTTGGTTTCGCAGTGTGATTATCGACCGGGGAAGCAGTGACGGGGTCGTAAAAGGCATGTCTGTTGTGACTGGAGACGGTATTGTCGGTCAGATATATTCCACTTCACCTAACTATGCCAAGGTGCTGCTCTCCATCGCACCGTCAAGTGCTCTGGATGTTTTGTTACAGGAATCACGGGTGCGGGGCATCCTGAAGGGAACCGGTGAAAGCACCTACCGTCTCGAGTATATTCTCAAAACTGTGGAGATCTCCGAAGGGGATCATGTGGTTACTGCCGGTTACGGCGGTCTGTTTCCTACCGGTCTGCCGGTGGGGGTAGTGTCCAGAGTTATTAAAAAACGGCGCGGTATGTTCCTTGAAATTGAGGTGACTCCGGCAGTGGATTTTGAAACTCTGGAAGGGCTGCTCGTCATAGAGCAGGAAAGACCTGCTGTCGAGTAGTCATGCTGATCTTAGTCTTTCTTATCACAGGCCTGCTGCTCATTGTTTTGCAGACAACGATCTTCATGTTCACCCCTACATGGGCGGCAGCTCCTGATTTTTATTATATCCTGGTCGCATATCTGGCGTATCGGCTGGATCTTTTGCGGGGCCTGGTTATCCTGTTGCCGCTGAGTTGTATACTGGATGTGTTTTCCGGCACTATTCTCGGCATGTATCCGGCAATCTGTTTCATCGGTTATTTTCTGCTCAAGTTTATATCCATCAAGCTGCCTGTCCGCGAATCCCTGTACCAGGTGCCGCTTGTTGCGGTGAGCTATCTTGTCGTTTGCTGGCTCGTCTTCTGGTCTTTGGACTTAATGCAGCCTGACACCCTGGTGCCCTGGTCATGGCCTATTATGCTGCTCAGGGCCGCTTTGATTATCCTGTTCTCTTTTCCCCTGTTCCGGTTTTTTGAGTTTCTCAGCAGCTTTTTCCGGCGCAGGTTTTTTTCTTTAAAAGTGCGCCGTTCCCGTTCGGGTAATACGTTTCGGTAGGAGGTGTCGCTCTTGTCATGAAAAATATGAGGAAGCGCAACAGGAAGCGGAGTAAGCCGGTGGAGGATATTGACCGCCGCCTTGATGCCGGCAAAATAAAGATTACCCAGCGTGACGACCGCGAGCTTGATTTTTTTCGTCGCCGGGCCACGTATTCTTCTGTTGTCCTGATTGTTTTTTTTGCTATCCTGATTGCCCGCCTCTGGTATCTGCAGATTCAACAGGGAGAAGAATACAAGAAACTGGCTGAAAATAATCGGGTTCGCTATCTTGAGGTTGTTGCCCCGCGCGGCAACATCCTGGACCGCAGGGGAAGGGAAATCGTTACCAACCGACCATCGTTTAACGTGGTTTGGGTTCGTGAGGATAACCGGCTTGATGATAAACTGATCAAGGAAATGGCCCGGATCCTGGACGTGGATGTGTCCGAGTTGCTGGCCCGGATCCGTAAGATGGCCGGTACACCCGGTCACTTTCCTGTCCGGCTTGCCGAGGATATTGACTGGGAGAAGGTTGCCTATATTGAAAACAATCGTATGGAACTGCCGGGTATCAAGATTGAGGTGGTTCCTCTCAGGGTGTATCATTATGGTAACGTGGCTTCCCATGTCATAGGTTATCTGGGCGAGATTAACAAAAAAGAGCTTAGCAAGGTTGAACCCGGTGTGTACCGCGGCGGTGATATGATCGGCAAGATGGGTCTGGAAAGGTTGCGGGAAAAGGATCTGCGTGGTGAGAAGGGACGGCTTTACATGGAGGTGAATGCCCTTGGTTTTGAACAGCGAAATTTGAAAGGGGTGGATCCTCTGCCAGGCAATGATCTGCAACTCACCCTTGATGTAGACATGCAGAGAGCTGCCGAAGAGATTATGATGGCGGAAGAAAAATCCGGTGCTGTGGTTGCCATTGAGGTCAACTCCGGCCGCTTACTCGTGCTTGCCAGTTCCCCGGTTCTTGAACTGGATAAATTTATCGGCGGTATTTCCCATAAGAACTGGCAGGAAATGCTTGATAATCCCCACCATCCGCTGCTCAATAAGGTTGTTCAAGGGCAGTATCCTCCTGCTTCAACGTATAAAATGGTAACCGCAGTTGCCGGGCTCGGCGAAGGGGTTATCAACCCGGATACCATTATTTATTGTCCCGGCTATTACCGGTTTGGTAATCGTACCTATCGCTGCTGGAAACACAGCGGCCATGGTGCAGTAAACTTGAAGCGGGCTTTGTCTGAATCCTGTGATGTCTATTTTTATCAGGTGGGGCAGCGTTTGGGAGTGAACAGACTTGCCGGGTATGCGGCACGGCTGGGACTGGGCAAGAAGACCGGGGTGGAGATGGAGTATGAAAAAGCAGGTTTAATTCCCACTGCAGAATGGAAGATGAAACGGTATGGCAAGCCCTGGCAGGAGGGAGAGACCCTCTCGGTCGCCATCGGTCAGAGCTTTGACCTGGTTACGCCTCTCCAGCTGGCGCTCGTGACCGCCACTATTGCCAATGGCGGCACCCTGTATAAGCCAAGCTTGATCAAAACAGTTCGTGACCCGGATGGTCAGGTCATTGAACAGTTTAAACCTACGGTGTTGGGGCGATTTACCGGTCAGGGGCGTAACCTGCAGTTGGTCCGTAATGGTTTGATAGAGGCGGTGAACGGCCGTCGCGGTACAGGCCGTCGGGCACGATTTGAAAATATTACGGTTGCCGGCAAGACCGGTACGGCCCAGGTGGTGCGATTGAAGCAGTACAAGCATCTGAAAGAGGAGGATATCCCGTACAAGTACCGCGATCATGCCTGGTTTACCTGTTTTGCACCTGCGGAAAATCCGGAAATAGCCGTAACTGTACTGGTGGAGCACGGGCTGCACGGCGGATCCGCAGCTGCTCCCATTGCCAAAGCAGTGTTGGAAAAATATTTTGCTGATCGGCTGCAGGATCCGGAAGAGGTAACCACCGTCATCCTGCCGGGACGATTACTGGAAAATACTGATGCGCTGCAAGCGGGTGCGGCCACAGATACGATTAATTGAGGTAACTATTCAGCAGCACCCCATCCGGACTCTTGTACCTCGCTTATCTGAGCACATCCGGGGCACTGCTGAACAGTTACAGGCTGTAGTTTGGCCAATTAATTGCTGCTACGTGAATAGTTACTAATTGAGTTGAGATATGCTACGCTTTGACCGACGACTGATTCATCATTTTGACTGGATAATGCTGTTGATGCTGGTGCTGGTATCTGCCATGTCCCTGGCCAGTCTGTTCAGCTCAACCTGGAGCGGAGGGCCGAATCCTTCTCCGATCTTTTTTAAACAACTTTACTTTTTCCTGTTTGGCCTCATCTTGATCCTGATTTTGATCAGTGTGGATTATAATGAACTGGAAAAATTAAGCTATCTCGGCTATGTGGCGATCTGTCTCCTGCTTTTGTACACGAATCTGTTTGTCCAGACCATTTCCGGCACCCAGCGCTGGATTAATCTTGGTTTTTTTCATCTTCAGCCCTCGGAACCCGCAAAGCTCATCCTCGTCCTGGTGCTGGCAAGCGTATATTCCCGCAGTGATGTTGGAGGAAAGGGGTATGGGCTGCTTGACTTGATTAAGCCTGGTATCCTGACCGGTATACCATTTGTTCTGATCTTGGTTCAGCCCGATCTGGGCACCGCACTTATGCTGGGAATCCTGTTTGTTTCCATGACCCTGTTTGTTAAATTGCGCTGGTCGACTATAGGTATTCTGGGAGGAGCAGGCCTTGTGCTTGGTTTTCTGGGCTGGAAATTTGCGCTCAAGGATTACCAGCGCCGCCGCATTGAAACCTTTCTCAACCCGGAAAGTGATCCCATGAACCATGGCTACCAGATCATGCAGTCCAAAATTGCAGTGGGCAGCGGCCAGGGATTTGGCAAAGGATTTATGGAGGGAACTCAGGGACATCTCCACTTCTTGCCCGAGCGGCATACCGATTTTGCCTTTTCCGTCTGGTGTGAGGAATGGGGTTTTGCCGGTTCCCTGTTCTTTCTGGGCTGCTATTTCTTTATGTTGCTCTGGGGAATCAACATTGCCCTTACCGCCAAGGACAAGTTTGGCGTTTTGCTTGCCTTCGGTCTGGTTATGCTCATCTTCTGGCAGGCTGTCATCAACTTATTCATGATCCTGGGTTTTTTGCCCGTGGTGGGGATTCCGCTGCCCCTGTTCAGCTACGGTGGTTCATCCCTGCTGACTACCCTGGCAGCCATCGGTCTGCTGATGAATATCAGGATGCGGCGTTTTCAGACTAAATAAAAAAAGGTTTACGGTTATTTGAGCAACGTGTAATGTCATGAAATTCCATATATTGATAAGATTTCCGTTGAATCCCGTCCCTTTCTTTTTTAATTTACCGTAAACCGTAAACCGTAAACCGTAAACCGATCACAAATACATCGGGTTATTACCAGCCGATGTCGGTTCCTGCCTGATACGTTCCAACTGTCTGGCAAGATCGCTTATCTCTTCCTGCCAGTAGAGTTCCGTGCCCCATTCAGGGTTTTGGGCCGCAAATCCGGAATCGAGGCTCTGCTGAGCACACCAGGCGGCATAATGGATATAGCGCATGGCACGTAGGGGTTCAATCAGGTGCAGGCTCCTGCGGTCAAAGCTGCGAAAAGTCTCGTATCCTTCCAGAAACAGCTCGATTTCAGGTAATGAATCACGCCGGTAGGAGGGAAACAGCATCCATACGTCCTGTATCGGCGGGCCGTTAACCATGTCGTCAAAGTCTATCAGAAAAAAGGATTCATCGGGCCGGTGGATCATATTGGCGAAATGACAGTCGCCGTGCAGCCGGATTGTCTCCATATCTGCAAACATAGGTGCAATCAGTTCGATTAACTCATTGCAGATTGCCTGGAAGTGTTTCTGCTGATGTGGGGGCATGAAGTGTGCTTTGCTCAGGAATTTCACCTGCTGGGCAGTGGTGTACACTGGGTGCAGTCTATTCCTGTTTCCGGCCCGCCGGGCTGCTCCCACGCTGTGCATTCGTCCCAGTAACCGCCCGATCTCAAGCCATTGTTCATCGGAAAACTCATCCAGGAATCGGCCACCCATGCGGGGGAAAATGGAGAACAGGACATTTTCATATGTTGCCAGTGAGCTACCATTTTTCAGGAGAAGGGGTGCAACAACCGGTATCTCCTGTTCATGCAGCTCCAGGATAAACCGGTCAGCCTCCTCAATGGTTTGTTTGCTCCAGCGATCCGGCCGGTAAAATTTGATAACCAGTCCCTGGCCGTCTTCGCTCTCTAGCTCAAAAACCCGGTTGATATAACTGTTCAGCTGCCTGCAGATTGCCTGGCAATGGCAACTCAGCTGTTGTTCGGCAAGGGTAATGACCGTGTCAGGAGTAAGAACGGGAAAAGCTGCTTTCCCATGGTTGTCGGAATTCATGCCGGTGTGGTGGTTGCCGACAGGACCAGGTTGCGCAGCCCGCCAATAAACTGCGGGTCATCGTTGAGCCCGCGAGTGGATTCCAGCCGCATGCCGAGGCCTTCAGCCTGCTCTTTATAGAGCATATCGATCTCATACAGGGTCTCGATGTGGTCGGAGACAAAAGAGATGGGGACCATGAGGATATTTTTGCATCCCTGGCCTGCAAGTTGTTTGAGCATGTCCGGGGTGGAAGGCTCCAACCACTGGACAGGGCCGCTACGGCTCTGATAACAGAGTTTTCCCTTTTTCACGGTCTGTTGTTCAACCGCTGCAATGGTCTGCTTGAGTTCGCGTACGTAAGGGTCACCCTCATCGATGAACTTTTTCGGCAGGCTGTGGGCGCTGTAGACAATCTGGACCGGCTCATCAAAGATGGAGCTTCCCTCATGGATGCGAGAAGCAAGGCATTTGATGTATTGGGCCTCCGTGGGCCAGGAACGAATTTCCCGTACAGGCAGGTGAAAACCGTTCCTCTGGTTTTGCAGCTCTATGTCGTAAAAAGATGAGCCGCTGGTGGCTTTGGAATAATGAGGGTAGAGAGGGAGGCAAATTAGTTCCCTAACCCCTGCCTGGATCATTTCCCGGATAACCGGTTCGGCAAAGGGGTGCCAGTAGCGCATGCAGGGCCGGACCATGAAATTACCATCTCCGGCCAGGGACCGGGCCAGTGCTTCGGCCTGGTTGCTAGTGATCCTGCCGATAGGGGAACTTCCGCCGATTTTCTGGTAGTTTGCAATGGATTTTGGAGCTCTTCGGTAGGCAATCAGGGCGGCAATAGGCTTCTGGAGAAGGACCGGCCCCAACTGGATGATCTGCCGGTCGGAAAACAGGTTGTACAGAAAAGGTCGCACATCTTCCGGTTTTTCCGGTCCACCCAAATTAAGCAGCAGGACCCCGATTTTTTTTGTTTTCTCTGATTGTTGCATGGGGCAAATGTACACGGATTTTTCAGGATGCGCCAAGAAAATGTACGTTTAGGTCTTGATTTACCCCATAGTCAACGGTTATAATTAAAACATGGTAAGGTTGTATTCCTCTTGTTTCCCTGTAATTCTCCCCTGTCGGCATCCCGCTCTATTATCTATCTCTGTCCTAAATCATCTGATATTTCGGTATGACCGGCATCCGGGGAACATGGAAGTCATGACCTTTCACAAGGCAGCGGCATGGGGTCGCTGACGCTGTACAACAGTGGAGGATATGTATGGAACTGAAAGTTGAGGCCAGAAATCTTGACATGCGAAAGGGTTGGCAGGAAAAAATTGAGGAAGAGCGTGCAAAGCTCATTCGTCATTATGCCAACTTTGTTCTCCATCTCCGTGTCACCATTGAGGCTACCCCCGGCTACAAGGAAGGGGGGCATGAAGTCCACCTGGTCGCATCGGTGCCCCAGGATACCGTTGTCGTGAAACGATGGGGTGAAAAAGTACGTCCGCTGCTTGTTGAGGCCTTTGATGTCCTCGGGGCGCAACTTAAAGTGATTGTACGAAAAAAACAAGACCATAAAAACAAGAAAAGTGCGAAGACTCAGGGTGCGGTCCTGGACGGTAATGCTCCGGGAACGATCCGACGTTTGTTCCCGGATTACGGCTTCATTGTGACCCCGGATGACCAGGAGGTCTTTTTTCATGAGAATTCGTTAAAAAATACATCCATGGATGATCTCAGCGAGGGTGA
>JAUWLT010000065.1 GCA_030613515.1 Desulfobulbaceae bacterium | reverse complement strand
CGGAGTATCGAGAGTATGCCGGACAACTGAAGAGGGAGAAAGGCAAATGAGACACAGGGAGTCGGATAGCTTCGTAGTACCGAAGAAGGCGGGTAATGCTGCTGGAGGAAAGGAGGCTACACATGGGAGCGTGGTGTGAGGAGACACTGGCCGTTCACGGAAGCGGGGAACCAGTGGCAACGAAATTGCATCGCATAGCAGAGAATGTTCAGATTACCTGTGAATACTATGTGAGGAGCCGTGTGCGTAAATAGCGCAAGCACGGTTCTGAGAGGGGCCGGTGACAACAAGTAACCATGGTGATATTGACCTTATGATATGTAGTAGCCGCGTGCGGCAAGGCGTAGTCTAAGGCGTTCCACTTTGGGTTAATTTGAAGAAACCGGTCTACTCGACCCTTGGCTGGCGGGAATTTTGAGCCAAAGGCTAAAATCCTTTGGCGGAATTTGTTACGTATACAGTTCGGACACCTGATTCAGGAAGAAGCTCAAACTGTAACTTGCCTATTTCAGGTAGACCTTAGCAGTGGCAATCCTATTTGTTCCCACAATATTTGTTTCCGAGCATCACAAAAAATATTATAGTTGCCATTGCGATGTATTCACAGGTATATATCGAGTTATGAAGAAAAAGCATACATTGAACCACAAAAGCATTCCTCCGGGAGAATATCGTACACGGGGAAGGATATGGATAGAGAGTGAGGGTGGCACCTTCCTTGGTTATGGTCGGGTTGTTCTTCTGGAACGGGTTCAAAAGCATGGCTCCATTGCTCAGGCAGCACGCTCCATGAAGATGTCGTACAGAGTCAGTTCATCGGAAAACATCTCAGTCCGGTCAAGCCCGTTTTCATTCCATTTTGCACCGACTACCCCAAATTCAAGTTCCACCCCCTAAAAAAACTTTTCTTGAAATGATTCGTGAACTGGTAATGCGAAGAGTGGTTTTTATGGAAGGGTGCTGCCGGCGGAACCGGCCAATCAACCCGGGCAGAATATAGGTTCCTGGAATTGTTCCGCAGCCGAACAATCCTGCCTGTCATCTTGCCACTATACTGTTCGATTGCCTGCACAGCTTGGCGTCGGGTCCGCAGAATTTTCCGACCGTAACCGTACAATAAATACACTACAGGCGTAGGTTCCACTGTCCGACCAGACCGGTCCACCAGTTTCTGGTCCAGTTCCAGCTTCAGGCTGCGAATATGCTCACTGATCGTGGGCTGTGACAGGAGCATCGCCTCGACAGCACGGGTAAAGCTCTTCAGTTCCACGACCTTGCAAAAGGCTTCGAGTTTTCTGAGTTTAATGGGATAAATTGGTTTTTGGTTTACTTGCAGCTGTAAAGCCTATAATTCGTCCTTTTAACATAGAAATTTCCTATTTGCATTATTAATAATAACGATATAGATTGCACCAATTCTCCCAATCTCAACAAATAAGGAGTTTTCATGAAAAAACTGACCATCATTCCCCTGACCTTACTCTTCTTTTTAAACGTGGCTGCCGTTTTCGAGTCCTTTAATTATCTGAACGCTGATTGATTCAAAGGGTGGATTGAAAGCGGTAAACCGGTCATCATTGTTGATATCCAGGCCAGGGATGAATTTGTCGCCCACCATTTTGCCGTTACCATTGAGACCAACGCCTTTCCGGTAAAAACAGACACTCAGAAGAAACAGATTGACCCTGCAGTGGAAGCCTTTAAGAGAACCGGTCATGACGTGGTCGTGCTCTGCCCCAGGGGTGGTGGAGGTGCCAAAAGATGCTATTCCTACTTGAAAAGTCAGGGTGTTCCCGAGGAAAAATTTACTATTTTGAAAGACGGAGTGGCCAATAACCCCTGCATCGTGCAGATGATACGGGAAAAACTTGCGAATGTACAGGTGGTTGTCCCTGAAAGCCCAAGCATTATCGAAGCAATGGGTGCAGCCATTGAGGCCGCGAGGCAGGACGGTCAGGCAGCGTGAGGAGGAAGCGGCAACAGATGGAAAAAATGTGGCTTCTTATCTGGCTGGCATGGATTTTCCGTTTGGTTTTGGAGACAGCAAGTTTGAGCAAGAAATAGAGAAGGAGACCGGTGCGGTCAAACTTGTCCGGGAAGTGATAAGAGGTGAATATGATGTGATCACCACCGAAGAACTGAAAAAGATGATTGACTCCGGCAAGGATGTTTTGATCGTCGATACTATGACCTATGAAGCCAGCTACAAAAAAGGACACGTGCCTGGAGCGAAGCAGTTTCTTTTTCCGATCCCCGAGATGGAGACATGGGACAAGAAAGAAACCTACGGTAAGAGCCAGGAAGATTTTGTGATCCTTCTTGGGCCAGATAAGAACAAAACCATCGTTATTTACTGCGGCTTTGTGAAATGTACGCGTAGCCACAACGGCGCCATGTGGGCAAAAAAACTCGGATACAAAAACGTACTTCGCCATCCCGGCGGCATTTTTGCTTGGAAGGGCGCTGGTTTTGAAGCGGAAGTAGTAAAATAACAAAAACCGTCAACTTGCAGAACATGAGAAAATTAAATGAATAAATTATGGAGTCTATTGGTAACAGTTGCTTTTCTATTGATACCCCTGCAGACCTTAGCAGGAAACGAGAGCAGTGGAACAATCACCATGGAATTTGACCTCTCAGGTCATGATATAAACGAAGAGGCGCAACTCTGGATACCTTATCCCCTTTCTGATCGAGATCAGCTCATTAGCAACATTAGCGTCAGCGGTGATTATGCCGAATCAGCGGTGTATAGCGACCAAAAATACTCCACCCCCATTCTTTATGCCCGCTGGGACAAGGAAGATGCAAGCCGTAAGCTGACTTTGACCTTTCATGCAGTGCGCCAGGAGGTTGAGCGCCGGGATTTCCCGGCCAAAGAGGTTGCCTGGGATCCGGCAGATTATGCCATGCACCTTGCACCAACCAGTCTCGGTCCCATTGACGGCCAGGTGAAAATACTGGCTGATGAGATCACCAAAGGTAAAACAACTGTATTTGATAAAGCCAAGGCGATTTATGACTGGACATGTGAAAACATGTTCCGCGATCCGAAAATCATCGGCTGTGGCCCCGGTGATGTCTATTCTCTTCTGAAAAGACCTAGTGGAAAATGTACTGACATCCATTCTGTTTTCGTTGCCCTGTGTCGTGCTGCCGGTGTTCCTGCCCGGGAGATTTTTGGTATTCGTCAAGGGAAAAAGCCGGAACAGGACATCACCGGTTGGCAGCACTGCTGGGCTGAGTTCTATTTACCCGGATATGACTGGGTACCGGTAGATCCGGCTGATGTTCGCAAGAAAATGCTCAAACAGGATCTAAAACTTGGTGACATAACAACCAGTGAATACAGAGAATATTTCTGGGGTGGTTGGGATCAATACAGGGTGAAACTTGCCATGGGACGCGATCTCGTTCTGAATCCTCCACAGCACGGAGCGGCTATAAATACCTTCGGTTATCCCTATGCCCAAATCGGTGCCAAAACCCTTGACTGGCTTGATCCTAAGACTTTTAAGTATACATTCACTTTTCGTCAGTAACCAACATGGCTGGACCAAATTTTAGGTCACAGTGCGAGTTCTTTGCTGGAGGTACTTAAGGGCAAGGTGACGCCCCTCGTTAATAATCGGTCTCCTGATCATAGTGGGCGTATCGTCGATCCCCTTCATTTATAAACAAAAAAAGAAAGTCACCACTGCAAAATGTTCCTGAAACAAAGAGAAAAAGAGCTGGGCAGTGATGCCTCCGGTTGGTACTGCAGTTGAGCTGGTACTGAAGTCTATTTTCTTAACTTCTTCGAAACCAACGGTTTTTCAGTGAAAACAGATCGACACAACTCTGCAGGCGTATACAACTGATCAAGATGTATTTGGAGCAGGTGGCTGTCGGAACGGTCGTTGAGGCTAAAAAAATATTAATTGGGCAATTACTGGAATCCCCAGGCATCCTAATCAAAAACTGTGTGACGTGCTCACACAGCGAGGAAAATCAAGTGACTAATATTTATCAAAATAAGTGAAAATGCCATCATGGCGACCGACCCGGTTCGGGTCGGGAAAAGTTATCAGCGGTTCCTCCTTCCTCCTGATCACCCTTGGCCATAATCCGGCCATCGCATCCTTCTTGCGCACGGTATCAGACGGACAAGGAGCCGTCTGGATGGTTTTATAAAAAATCACTTCGAGTGGTGTTGATTGCTCAAGTGACCATTAAGTTGCATTATGATTTCCGGGTCATGGCGGCTTTATCGTAAAAAAGGAGACTCTATGAACGAACATGCGCAAACTGCGTCCGCTACAGACATAAGCGGCGCGGTCATGGTGGTGGGTGGTGGTGTGGCCGGTGTCCAGACCTCCCTTGATCTTACCGAATTGGGCTATAAGGTCTATCTGGTTGAAAAATCCGGCGCCATTGGTGGGGTCATGGCCCGGCTCGACAAAACCTTTCCGACCAATGACTGTTCCCTCTGCATTCTGGCCCCTAAGCTGGTGGAGGTGGGCCGCGACCCGAACATTGAAATCCTCACCCTGGCCAAGCTCGAGGGCCTGAGTGGTGAGCCGGGCAAATTCACTGCCCGGGTCAGGAAACAGCCGCGTTATATCGATGAAGAGATCTGCACCGGCTGCGGCCAATGCACCCTTTACTGTCTCAAACAGATCGGCAACGACTTTAACGAGAATCTCGAAATTAATCACGTCGCCCATATCGATTATGCCCAGGCAGTACCCACCTCCTATCATATCGACGCCAAGGCCTGTCTGCGCCTCAACTACGATACCTGCGGCCTCTGCGCCGTGGTCTGCCAGGCTGGGGCCATCCGCTTTGACGACAAGGAGGTTACCCTGGAGATACCGGTTGGCGCGGTGATTCTGGCGCCCGGCTTTGGTCGGGTCAGTGATGAAGTCATGAGCAAGTATGGCCTGGGCCGTTTCCAGGATGTGATCACTGCCTTTGAGCATGAGCGGCTGATGTGTGCCTCCGGCCCCACCGGCGGCGAGATCTTACGCATCTCCGACAAAAAACATCCAAAAAAAATCGCCTTCATGCAATGCATTGGTTCCCGCGATGAGACCTGCTCCAATAATTACTGCTCGTCGGTCTGCTGTATGTATGCCATCAAGCAGGCCACCCTGGCTCGCGAGCATGATCCCGACTGCGAGATCACCCTCTTTTTCATAGATGTCCGTACTCATGGTAAGGGTTTTGATGCCGCCCGGGAACGAGCCACCAGCGCAAACAATTTTCGGATAATTTATGCCCGGCCGCCCCAGGTGGAGGATGTCTTTGACGGTGGTCTGCTCATGACCTGGGCCACCGAGGATGGCCGGCATCATTATGAAAAATTTGATCTGGTAGTTCTCTCCCAGGGCCTTGAGGCCCCGGATGATGCCCAAAGCATTGCCCAGGCCATTGGTATCGATCTCAACGAATACCTTTTTGCCCAGACCGACAACTACACACCGCTGGCCACCAGTCGGCCCGGGGTCTATGTTATCGGTGCCTTCCAGGGGCCTAAGGATATCCCCGATTCCGTGACCCAGGCCGCTGGGGCGGCAGCTCTCTGCGCTGCTCAGCTCGCTCCGGCCCGGAGCAGTGAGACCATCAAGGCCAGCTTCCCGGAGGAACGAGACATCAGTCAGGAAGAGCCCCGGGTTGGAGTCTTTGTCTGTCATTGCGGTATCAATATCGGCGGGGTGGTCAACGTCCCCAGGGTGGCCGAATATGCCAAGACCCTGCCCAATGTGGCCTACGCCTCTGAAAATCTCTACTCCTGCTCCCAGGATGCCCAGAAAGTTCTGGTGGAAACCATCCACGAGCATAAGCTCAACCGTTTGGTGGTGGCAGCCTGTACCCCCCGCACCCATGAGCCGCTCTTCCAGGCCACCATGCGCGAGGCCGGGCTGAACCGTTCCCTTTTTGAGATGGCCAACATTCGCGACCAATGTTCCTGGGTTCACATCCACGAGCCCGAGGCGGCCACCGACAAGGCCAAGGATGCGGTGCGTATGGCCGTGGCCAAGGCTTGCCACCTCACCTCGCTAACGGAGCAGCAGTTACCGGTAACGCCTTCAGCCCTGGTGGTGGGCGGCGGCCTGGCCGGAATAACCGCGGCCCTGGCCATTGCCGATCAGGGCTTTGCGGTGACCATGGTGGAGCGTGGTAAGACCTTAGGCGGCAAGGCCCTGCTGCTTAGCGCCGACCGCTATGGCAATGATCCCCGGCAAGCGGTGCAGAAACTGGTGAATACAACAAACAAGCATCCGAAGATCACCATCCATACCGAAGCAGAGGTGGCGGCGGTCTCAGGCTATGTTGGCAATTTCACCACCACTGTGGAGGGCAAGAAGGGGAGCAAAATCATTAACCACGGCATCATAGTGCTGGCCACCGGCGGCAGGCCCTATGAACCGAAACAATACCATTACCAAGAATCGGCCAAGGTCTTGACCCAGCTTGATCTGGAAAAACGACTGGCTACGAACCTCCCTCTGCCCAAGTCAACCAGGCAGGTGGTGATGATCCAATGTGTCGGTTCCCGGGGCGATGATCTCAGCTATTGCAGCCGGGTCTGTTGCGGCCAGGCTCTGAAGAATGGAATCCGTCTCAAAGAGTGCCGGCCGGACCTGCAGATCATGGTGCTTTACCGGGATATGCGGGCCTACGGCTTCCTTGAAGATGACTATCGCAAGGCCAGGCAGTTGGGGATTATTTTCAACCGTTATCATGTCGACAATAAGCCTGAGGTGACACTGGGCAAAGGCAAGAGCAGTCCGCTACATGTCAAGTATTACGATATTCTTCTTGGTGAGACGGTGGAGCTGGCCACGGATATGCTGGTCCTGTCGGTGGGCATTGTCCCGGAAGACCCGACAAGCCTGGCAAAAATGCTCAAGGTGCCGGTGACCGCTGAGAAATTCTTCCTGGAGGCCCATGTCAAGCTGCAACCCGTGGATCTGCCGGTGGACGGCACCTTTGTCTGCGGTCTGGCTCATTCGCCCAAGTCCATGGACGAGACCATCGCCCAGGCCCAAGCCGCAGCCGGTCGAGCCTGCCAACCTTTGGCCAAGGGGTTTGTGACGCCAGTGCCCATTGTCTCGCAGGTTGATCCGGAGCTCTGCATCGGCTGCGCAGCCTGCGAAACATTTTGCCCCTACAAGGCCATTCGAATCTACAAAGAGGGCAAAAAACGCAAGGCCAGAACCATCACCGCCTCCTGCAAAGGCTGCGGGGTTTGCGCGGCCCGCTGTCCCACCATGGCCATTGACATGGGGCGCTTCACCATGGACGGCATTATGGCCCAGATCCATGCCTTTGGGGCAGGGATAGCCAATTAGAAATTACAAGGAAATAGAAACATGTCTGAATATAGTCCGAAAATACTTGGTTTTTTATGCAACTGGTGCTGCTATACCGCCGCCGACTCGGCAGGCGTCGGCCGCTACCAGTATCCCCCCAATATGCGGGTCATTCGTTTGATGTGTACCGGCAGGCTAGACCCCTCCTTTCCTTTGGAGGGACTGGCCACCGGAGCCGACGGTATCTTTGTCGGCGGCTGTCATCCCGGCGAGTGTCATTACATCGACGGCAACTACCACGCCCTGATCTCTGCCTCCCTGGTCCATGAAACCCTGGACCGGCTGGGGATCAACAAAGAGCGTTTCCTCATTGACTGGGCCTCGGCTGCCGAGGGGCCGAACTTCGTCAAGATCATCACCAGCTTTACCCAGAGAGTTGCCGAACTAGGCCCCTTAGGCTCAGCAGAAGGCCTTGACCAGGAAGAAATGCGGATAAAACTTACAGCAGCAGCGGAAACGGCCCGGGGGCGCAAGATCCGCACCGGCCTGATCAACGCCGGCAAGGAGATGCTCAAGGGCGGAGATTTTTCCCGCGAGACCATTGCCGGCCTGGTGGCAACAAAATGTGACAAGGCCCTGACCGCTCTGGTCGGCTGAGGCTCGATTATAACAACGACAGATTAAACAAAAAGGAGGACACACCCATGCTTAAAGTAACTCAATCAGCTCTTGAGAATGTCAAAGATTACATACGCCAGCAGAAGATCGACTCTGCCATCCGCATCACCATGATGTCCGGTGGTTGTGGCGGCCCCAGCCTGGGGTTGGCCCAGGATGAGGCCAAGGAAAATGACAAGACCTTTGACAATGACGGGGTCAGCTTTGTGGTGGACAAGGAGCTTTCCGAGATCTGCGGAACCATCAAAGTAGATTTTATTGAAAAAACGGGCGGAGGTTGCTGTGGCGGTGGTGGTTTCGCGGTGACTAGTGAAAATCCCTTATCCGGCAGCGGATGCGGTTGTTCCTGTTCGACGGGGTCATGCGGTTAGGATTTGTCGGATGTCTCATCGTGTCAACAGAGCAATAAGTGTCAGTCAACATCTGAGGCTGGCACTCAACAGTTAATTAGGAGGGATTCTAAAAAAATCAATCTTGAGGATAAATACAAAAACATCTTATTAAATACAGGGGCAATGGTGCTGGTGCGCCCGACGGTCTTCAAAACCGTTCGTCACGACTGCAAATCGTGGAGGAGGTTCGATTCCCCTTGCCCCTTCCAATCTCAGCCAAATCTTACGACAACAACTCGAAAGAATACAGGAAATGAACAAAAACGTTATCATAGGAGTTGCCGGTCATGTTGATCATGGCAAGACGACCTTTGTTGGTTGTCTAACCGGCGTTGACACGGACAGGCATCCGGAAGAAAAGCGGCGCGGTTTGTCGCTGGATAGCGGAATTGCTTACTGGTCTAGGCCGGACGGGTCGGCAGCCTCATTTATCGATGTGCCCGGGCACAGTAATTATTTGAAAAACACCGTCCGCGGTCTCCACTGTATTGATGCGGTTGTACTTGTTGTAGCCGCGGATGACGGAGTGATGCCACAGACCAGGGAACATTTGGAGATATTGAAATATTTCAATGTCCGTGAAGGCATGGTCGTTTTGAGCAAGACTGACCGGGTGGATAATGAGACCCTGGATTTAGCAGAACTGGAGATCATTGAACTTGTCACTGGAACCTTTCTCCAGGGTAAACCGGTGATCAGGTTTTCCGCTGTGGACAATTCAGGTCTCGTTGAGGCAAAACATGCTCTCGACAGGACATTAGCCTCTGTATCCAGGAGAAAACCTGATGCGCCTTTCCGACTGTGGGTCGATCAGGTCAGGAGCCTTCAGGGAATAGGGACGGTGGTTAGTGGGTCGGTGTTGTCCGGCGCCATTCAAATCCACGATGTTGTGAGAATCTTGCCTGACAATAAAGAGACGCGAATCCGGTCAATGGAGTCTCACGGACATCAAGTGGACGGTGCTCTTGCTGGGCAGAGGATTGGTGTAAATCTGCACAGGATTGCCTTTTCCGAGATCAAGCGTGGTATGTGTCTGGCTCATCCCAACACTGTTCCTTCTTCTTATTATTTTAACTGTGAGATTAGGCCTCTTCCTCATATTACAGAGTCCATCAAGGATGGCCAAAGGATAAAGCTCTATCTTGGTACTTCGGTCAACAACGTAATGGTCAAACTCGCCGACAAAGGAAGCCTGGCACCAAATGAAAGCTCTTTTTTGCAGTTCCGTTGTAAAAAGCCTGTCGCAGTATTACCTGGCGACCGGTTTGTGATCTCCCCATTAAATAAAAATACTATCATTGCAGGCGGCACCGTGTTGGAACTAGGCCATGAAAAACTGCGGGCAGGCAATAAGGCCGACATCCTTTTACGACTTTCCTCATTACTTGAGAATGATGTTGATGGGTACCTTGCCCAGGTAATGAGTCGTCATCCCGTGAGGCCACTTGATGCAGGGCACCTTGCCGTTCGGACTATTTTGTCGGCTGACAGTTTAAAGAAGCACCTTGCAACCGGCATTGACAAAGACGAATTCATTCAGTTTGAGAATGGTGGAATTGTCAGGAAAAGTAAATTTGAGCAATACCAGAATGTTTTTGCCGAAATTGTCTCAGAAATCACAAGTAGCCAACCGGATAAAGAATGCGTCCATATTCAAGAAATTTTGCACCGATGTGATTCGTTCTGTCATGAGGAGTTTGCAAACGCGGTTATTGAAAATCTCTGCAGGCAAGGGGTTTGGCTGCGGATAAACGGAGGAGTACGTCCCGCCGGAACCAGGTGTCGGCTCCCGGCGGATTTGGCGGAAGTCGTGGATGCATTGCTAACCTTTGCCGGTAGCAACGGCATCCGTCCTTTCAGTCTGGAATACTACGCCAAGGTATCGGAAGAGAAGAGGAATATGCCGCAGATCTTGAAGGGGTTGGATTATCTCTGCAAAAACAAGAAACTGATCCGTTTGAAGAATAACCGCTATCTTACTTCAATGGCCATGGAGGAGATCAAAATAAAGGTCCGGCAAAGCGTAAACCGGAAAGGGGCAATCCATTTGCGGGATTGCAAGGAAGTTTTTGATTTTAACAGGAAGATAGGACTTCATGTCTTGGAATATCTTGACAGGATAGGCTTTACCTGTAGCAAAGGAGAAGAGGAAGGAAGGGTGCTGAGCTGAAATGACAAATCTATTTGTGGTTTAACTGTTACTTTTAAAATAAATGCCGGGGCTCCCGGTTGCACTGCTGAACAGTTACGGAGCAGTGGTTTTGCCAACTATGGAGCACAACCTGAATAGTTACCAACTATATAACAGGGGCACAGTTCCGGTTCCAATAAATAAACAGGAGTTTTTGTGTTGAATAATGGATACATTGTCGTTTTGTTTATCCTGTTGTTGCCGGTCTCGGCCTTGGCCTTTCGGGAGGCTGGATGCGGGGCTGGTGATTGCCGGGACTGCCACGCCTTGAGCAAGAAAGAGGCGGCCACCCTGCTGCAGGGCAAGGTGAGCGAGGTTGTCGATGTCAAGCGCAGTCAGGTACCGGGCCTATGGGATGTCGAGGCGGCTAACTAGGGACGTAACATGCTGCTTTATATCGGTTTTTCCAAGCAATATCTGATCAGCGGCAACATAGTCAGACTGGCCAGCGGTGAAAACCTGACCCGGCAGAACTTTATCAATATGAATCGGGTGGATACCTCCATGATTCCCCTGGATGATGCCATCATCATCGGCAATCCAGCCGCCTCCCGCATGATCATTGTCTTTGGCGACCCGGAGTGTACCTATTGCAGCAAACTCCATCCGGAAATGGAACAGGTTACCGCAAAACATGCTGACATCGCCTTCTTTATCAAAATGTTTCCCCTTGCCATGCATCCGGATGCCTATGACAAGGCCAAAACCATTATCTGCGCTAAGACTGGAGGATCAAATGACCGAGCTAGCATCCTTCTTGGCGACAGTCTTGCCGGCAAGTCGCTGCCTGCTCCGAATTGTGAGACTGATCAGGTAGATAAAAATATCGCTCTGGCCAAGGAGCTCTATATCAGCTCCACCCCCACCCTGATTATACCGGATGGCCGGGTACTGCCAGACTATACAAAGGCGGATAAGATCATTGAGGCCATACAGCCCAGATAAGCATGAAAGGCGCAACCCTTGAAATCCATCAAACCCGACGTTTTCGCAAACAACTGCAAGCCATGTACAAGACTGGCAAAAAAGAGCGAAATATTGCCAGACGAGCCGAGAGGATCCTTTTTGACCTCCAGGCCGACCCCTTGCATGAAGAAACGGAATGCCGACGCACCCACTATGGCGAGCATCGGCTCAGAGCCTGTCGTAAGTACGATCTCTCTTGTGGCTTTCGGCTTGTCGGCCTGAAGAGGTATAGGCGGCTGATCTTTACCTGCATCGGTAGCCATGATGACTGCCAGCGCTGGATAGAAAACCACCGGGAACACGAAGAAGGGATCGAGTCGACTCCTGTTCCCAGGCGTTGTTCCGCAAAGAACCAAGGAATTTTACCTCTTAGGCCAAAACCGGAGATTGACGAATATGAAGAACAACTCATGGCCAGAATCGATGAACAGATGCTGCGCGAGATTTTTGCAGGACTGTATAAAAAGACTAAACCGATTAC
>JAUWLT010000001.1 GCA_030613515.1 Desulfobulbaceae bacterium | reverse complement strand
GAGAAGAATGACGTCACAGCTTCGGGCAACCTTACCTAACCGGTATCCGATCCGTTTTGTAGCCTGTGTATCTTTGAGGAAAAGGGTAAACTGGTGCTTCATTATTTAGAGGACCAATTGTTATTTGCCCGGCTCAATCCACCAACTGTACAGTAACTGGTAGGGATTAAAGTAAAGCGGCAGGGTTTTCGGCATGCTGAATTGTGCGCTGTAAGCAAGACGGTGAGAGGCAAGGTACCAGTTGGGAACAACATAATAGCCGTACCAAAGTACCCGGTCCAGGGCTTTACATGCAGCGGTCAAGTCATCCTGGGTTTTGGCATAGATGATGGATTCAACCAAGCTGTCAACCACCGGGGAGTTGATGCCGGCCAGGTTCCTGGAACCTTTGCGTGAAGCTGAGGAAGATGACCAGAAATCCCGTTGCTCATTGCCCGGCGACTGGGACTGGCCATAAACGTTGACCACCATATCAAAATCAAAATTCTTCACCCGGTCGCTGTACAGAGCGGGATCAATGGTGCGGTAATCAGCCTGATGCCCAGCTTGGCCAGATTTTTTACATAAGGGGCCATTACCCGCTCAAAAGAGGGACTTACCAACAGGATTTCAAAGCTGAAAGGGGTACCGTTGTCAGATGTTAACACACCGTTTATCACCTGCCACCCCTGCTCGGAAAGCAATTTTTTTGCCAACCTGAGATTGGTGCGCAGACTGCCGGGCGGGGTGGTGGTCGGGGGTAAAATAGGGGTCGTAAACACCTCAGGCGGCAGTTGTTCTTTAAAGGGCGTAAGAAGTTCCAGTTCAGCTGGTCCGGGCAGGCCGGTTGCCGCGAGGTCTGAGTTACTGAAATAAGAATTGGAACGGGTGTACTGGTCAAAGAACAGGGTTGTATTGGTCCACTCAAAGTCCAGGGCAAGGCCCAGGGCCCGGCGCACTTTTGGATTCTTAAACAGCGCGCGACGGGTATTAAAAACAAATCCCTGCATGCCTGCATTGTTTTTATGGGGAAATCGTTTCTTGATCAGCTCCCCGCTCTCAAAACGACGGCCGGAGAGGTCACGCTGCCACTGCTTGGCAATATTGACCACCATGAAATCAAACTCGCCGGCCTTGAAGGCCTCGACGCTGACGATCTGGTCCTTGAAATACTTGATGGTAATGGTGTCGAAATTAAACATTCCCCTGCGCGTGGGATGCTGGGCGGCCCAATAGTCTGGATTACGTTCATAGATAACTGATTTGCCGTGATTAACCTCTTTGATTATATAGGGGCCCGAGCCAATCGGAGGCGTCATGGTATCGGTCTCTCCGGACGGGTCAAAACCATGCTGCTCGTAAAAGGTTTTGTTCAGCACCGGCAACTGGGCTGCGATCATGTGCAATTCACGGTTAGGCTTGTCAAAGAAAAAACGGATTTTCTGTTTATCCAGTATCTCAGCCCCGGTGATATTCTGCAGGTAAATCTGGTAAAAAGGATGCGCCTTATCGCTTTTCAGAGTATCCAGGGAGTATTTTACATCATGGACAGTTACCGGTGTACCATTGGAAAACCTGGCATTTTCATCAATGGTAAAGATGACGGATTTCCTGTCCGCTGCCAGGGCGATATCTTTTGCGATCAGGCCATAGGCAGCAAAAGGCTCATCCAAGCTGCCCACTGCCAGGGTTTCAAAAATTAAAGAATCAAGTCCGAATGGGGCGCTTCCTTTAAGGGTAAACGGATTCATCTTGTCAAACCCACCTAGATCGTGCAGGATCAGGGATCCGCCTTTGACCGCATCAGGTGAAGTATAGTCAAATCTGCTGAACCCCTGCTGGTATTTCAATTTACCGTCAATGGAAACACCATGGGCAGCAAAGAGGTTGCAGGGAAAGAGCACCAGTAAAAGGACAATAAGAAAAGCCTGTAATATTCGCATGAACCTTTTATTGAAAAAATTGATTGTAGGATTGAATTTAAAATATAATCATAATCGAAATTAGTCGGCTGAACAAGTTTTGCCGACATCCGGCAATAGAGAGGGTCGGTAACCCGTAAACGCCAATACCTGGAAACCAGAGCTGTAATGAGTTCAACAAAAGAATGGAACAGCCTCAGGGCGACTTGGTTGGTCCTTATTATTGCCCTTGTCATTCGTCTGATCGTCAGCGGCCAGTTCCTGCTGGTTCCGGATGAGGCCAATTACTGGCAGTGGAGCCGTTATCTGGATATCGGCTATTACGATCATCCACCCATGATCGCCTGGACCATATGGCTTGCAACAACGTTTTTTGGCCAGAATGAATTTGCTGTCCGTCTGCCAACAATCCTGGGTGTAACAGTTGCTTCCGTCTATCTCTGCCTGCTGGCGGCCCGCTGGTTTTCCTGGCGTTGCGCCTTTCATGTGGCCCTGGTAAGCCAGGTGATGCTGCTATTAAACGGCTCCGCCCTGATCGCCACCCCGGACGGCCTGCTTCTGCCCTGCTGGGCTGCGGCCTGTTATCATGCCGCCCAGGCCCTTGAACGCAACAGGCTCAACCAGTGGCTGCTCACCGGCATCTGGTTCGGCCTTGGCCTGCTTTCCAAGTATACAATGCTGCTCTTTTTGCCTTCGCTTTTTTTCTGCATGCTCTTTACCCGGATTTATCAAACCAGGTTGTCTTCCTATAAGCCGTGGTTAGGGCTGACAACCGGTTGTATTGTCTTCACACCGGTCCTGATCTGGAATTCACGCCATAACTGGGTTACCTTCCGGCATGTTCTGTTCCAGGGCGGTGTGGATAACAGCACCTTTTTTACCCTTCGTTATATTGGTGATTTTTTCGGGAGCCAGGCAGCCCTGCTTTCACCTGTGATCTTCCTGTTTCTTCTTGCCGGCTGGATAAACGGCTGGTCCAGTAAACGGTTACGCCCGGGCGATGGTCCTTTTTTGATCTGGATGTCCCTGACAAGCTTTGTTGTCTTTACCCTGCTTGCCTTTCACGTACGAATTTACGGCAACTGGCCCGCACCGGCATACCTGACAGGAATGATCCTGGTTGCAGCGCTGTATAGTCCCGGCCAGGGAGGGAGGCCCGCCCTGCATCACAGGTTGTGGAAATTCGGCATCGGATTTGCCTTTGCCACGTCTGCAGCCATTATTATTCAACTCCTCTATCCCGTGCTGCCGGTCAAAGTGGATCTTGACCGAACAGCCAGGGAAACCGTGGGCTGGAACGAGCTTGGAAATGTGGTTGATAAAGTGCTCAAGGAGATGGGGCAGCCTGAAAATACTTTTGTCTTCGGCCTGCGTTACCAGCTTGCCAGTGAGTTAGCCTTTTACATGCCCGGACAACCGTACACGGTTTCTATTAACCGCTGGGCCAGGCCCAATGTGTACGATTTCTGGTTTGATGATGAGATGCTTGCCGGTCAAAACGCTGTCGGCGTCTTTGAAGACAGAAATTTAACTATCCTGCTCTCCCGGATTTTTGACCGGGTTGATCCGGCCGAAGAGATCCCCATCTACCGCGAATCCCCCTGGTTTGGCAGGGAACTGGTACACACCCTGTACCTGACGCGATGCTACGGCTTCAAGGGAGGGCTCAGGTGGCAGCCGAGAACGATGCATGATATTAGGGCGGTAGATTGAAGGTATACCTTACACCTTACACCTTATACCTTTACTTTATACCTTTCTCGCTTCATCAATTGCCTTTTTCAATGCCGCCCTGTGTACATACCCTGCGTGATGGACCGGGCTCTTGCCGCTGATCGGATCGAATCGACCGGGGTTGGCTGTGCACAGGTACTGGATCTCACGGGGCAGGAGGCTCATCGCCTCTTCAATGTTCACCCCTATGACCCTGTTTACTATATCCCAGGTAGCACCGCAGGGTGCGCCGCGCAGGACCTCAAGGACTGCAATCCTGTTGCCGTCCAGCTCCACCCTGTATTCGGGAAAGCCGAACTGTTCACCATAGGCGCCCAGTCTCCGGTAGCGGCCAAGTCCGCAACAGGTGAAAGGGGTAATGGCGTCCTCGTTCTTTTTGCCCGCGGCGACTACTGATATTTTCTTTTTTTTACACAAGCTGACCAGGTAATGGGAAAGATCAGGATGTGTAAGATAGTCCAGTACAAGGTCGGCTGTAAATGAGTCTGTAATATACTTTTCAGGATCATCCACAAATTCGGGAAGAGATTCGTCAATGGAAATTATTTCATTGATTTCAATGCCCGTACCATATTGCTCCATCCCTGTAATTTTATGTTGTCCTGAGCCGTTTTGTTCAAAAACAGTGATTTTCATAATTCGTTGCCGGTTTAGATCTTAAAGGTTTGTGCTGCCACGTAGTTTCAACCCCTGTGATAGGTTAGATTTGCCGTTCACCTGGAAAGAGTATATACTTTTACTATATGATAAGAATTGCAGAACCACGGATGAAAACAAAAAAAACACTGATTATTTCTCATCTTCATAATCTGCTGCATCCGTGGTTCAATACATCTATTGTCATCAATATAACAAAGAGTACGCTACAACCATGAAACTTGCAACCTCAACTCAGATGCAGGCCCTGGATCAGACAGCCATCAAAGAGATCGGGATTCCAGGTGTCGTGCTTATGGAAAATGCCGGCCTGGGCACAGTTGATCAGATGGAGCAGAAGTTTGGACCTGTTCGGGAGAAATCCGTCATTATTTTTATTGGACCCGGCAATAATGGCGGTGACGGGTTGGTGATCGCTCGTCATGTACTCCAGCGTGGTGGATTTCCTTATCTTGTCTACCTTGTGACGCCTGAAACATTAAGCGGTGATGCGGGTATTAATGCAGCTGTATGCAATACAATCGATCTCCCGAACATGGTTGTGCTACAGGAAGATACTATTTCGCAGCTCTTGGGACAGATAAAAAATCTTCATTTCGCGCACCCTGTCCACTGTCTGGTTGACGCCCTGTTTGGTACCGGGTTGAAGCGAAAGCTGGAAGGACGCTTTGCGAAAGTTGTCCGGTTAATTAATAAACTCTCCCATGAACATAAATGGCCGGTTACGGTCGTGGATATCCCCTCCGGTCTTTCCGCCGACACCGGCGAAACATTAGGCTGCAGCGTACAGGCTGATTTAACTGTTACCTATGGACTTGCAAAGCCCGGCCATTATATGCATGGCGGACCAACCATCGGTAGACTGGCAGTCGTTGACATCACCATTCCCCGGCAGGTTATTGAGGCTGCATCCCTTCCGGGTAAAGTTCTTGACAAGGACACCGGCAAGCTGTTACTGCCACGCCACAAGGCAACCCATAAAGGCAGTTTCGGCCACCTGCTCATTCTGGCCGGGTCCGAGGGCAAGACCGGTGCGGCCATACTCAGTGGCCAGGCAGCTCTGCAAAGCGGTTGTGGCCTGGTTACTCTGGCCGTACCAACTGAGCTGAACACGATCTTTGAGACCAGCCTGCCCGAGGCCATGACTGTCCCCCTGCCCTGTTCAGACAAGACATTTTCCATGGCTGATCATGATTTGATAATAAATCTACTTGCCGGAAAAGGTGCGCTGGTTCTCGGCCCGGGCATAGGGACTGATCCTGATACCGGTGCACTTGTACGACGACTGTACAGCGAGCTGCACCTGCCCATGGTTGTGGATGCTGATGCTCTCAATCTGCTGGCCTTGGAACCTGAGGCTATTGCAGCTGCTGGTGGACCACGTATCCTTTCGCCCCATCCCGGTGAGATGGCCCGGCTGACCGGATGCAGTACTGCAGAAATCCAGGCAGACCGGCTCCATGCTGCAAACTGGCTGAGTGATGTGCAGGTCCAAAATGATCATGAAATTGTCACGGTTCTTAAGGGAGCCGGCACTGTAGTCTGTTCAAACAGGAGCGGATGGGCAATAAACAGCAGCGGCAACAACGGCATGGCAACCGGCGGCATGGGTGATGTCCTGTCCGGCCTTATCGGCGGCCTGGTTGTTCAGGGATATTCTCCTTGGGACGCAGCAGGGATCGGCGTCTATATGCATGGACTGGCTGCGGATCTGCTGGCTGAAAAGCAACCGTATGGCTACCTGGCATCAGACGTCGCAGCTGCACTACCATCGGCAGCCCAAAAGATGGTTCACTATCAAACAAACTAAGAAAACGGGTATAAATAAAAGGAGAACCTATGTTAACGGCAAAAGAACTTATGAGCACAGATGTCATCACGGTGACCAGCGAGACCCCTGTGCGTGAATTGGCAAAAATTTTTTCTGAGAACACGATCAGCGGTGCACCGGTGGTTGACGATCAGTCAAAAGTCATCGGGGTGGTCACGGAAAGTGACCTTATTTACCAGAACAAAAAAGTACATATTCCCACCACGGTGGCTATCCTGGACGCTTTTTTCTTTCTTGAAAACCCGGAAAAGATGGAAAAAGAGATGAAAAAGATTGCGGGGACAAAGGTAAGTGACATCTTTGCCCGGGAAATCATCACTGTGCAGCAGGACACGTCACTGGATGAAGTTGCCACCCTGATGGCTGAAAAAAAGGTCCACACTCTGCCCGTACTGGACGGAAATGAACTTGTGGGCGTTATCGGCAAGTCCGATATTATCAGGACCATTGCCCAAGGAAAATAACAGGGAAAAGGGAAGAGGTAAAAGTGGCAGCTACCAGTCTGTTCCCTCTTCCCTCTTCACTTTTCCCTCTTTCTTTTCTTCCTGATACAGAACCCAGCAGTTACGGCCTTTTTTCTTTGCCTGGTACATGGCGATATCGCCGTGACGGAGCATGGTCTCCGCATCCTGACTGTCATTGGGAAAGACACTGATTCCCACACTTGCCCCGATGTAGCAGATGTGATCATCGACCTCAATTGGCTCATTGAGCAGGTTAATGGTCTTGCCGGCAACTTTTTCCGCGCCTTCAAACGTATCCGTACTCTCCAGCAGGATAACAAACTCATCACCTCCGAGCCTGCAGACTGAATCCGAGGAACGGAGCATGGAGGTCAACCGTCGGGCCACTTCCACCAGTACCATATCTCCTACGCCATGACCGTAGGTGTCATTGATGGGCTTAAAGCGATCCAGGTCGATAAACAGCAGAAAGAGTTGTCGGCCGTAGCGTTGTGTCAGTGAGATGGCCTGGGGCAACCGTTTACGGAAATAATTTCTATTGGGCAGACTGGTCAGGGAATCGTGATTTGCCATGAAACGGATAAGTTCCGCTGCCTGTTGCCGTTCTGTTATGTCCTGGAAGACGAGGACGGCTCCTGCAAGTTTCTTTCCCTGCACGATAGGGGTGGATCTGAAGTCTGCCGGAAAACTGGTTCCATCGTCTCGCAACAGCCGTATCTCATCATAATGCAATGAGGTTCGGTTGTCGGAATTTTCAAAATAAGGACAACAGTCCAGATCAAAATTCTCAGTGTTCGGCATTGATAGCCGGAACACTTCATGATAGGGGCGACCGATCATCTCGGAACGTTCAAAACCTAGCATTTCCAGCGCTGCTGGGTTGATATAATTGATTTTACGTCTTTTATCAAGTCCACAGATGCCGTTGGCTGCTGCGTTCAAAATCAACTCGTAATTTCTGGAAATGTTTTCCATTTCAAGCTTGGAACGATACGAACCGATGATATAGCGGATACGGTTTTTCAGCACCGACCAACGAATGGGCTTGCCGATATAGTCGACAGCACCGGCCTTGAAGGATCTGTCAACACTGTCCTCATCATCAAAGGCTGTAATCATCAACACCGGTGGGGGATTATCCATGGTGGTACGCATCTGCTCGCATACCGCAGGACCGTCTATTCCCGGCATGGCAATGTCCATAATTACCAGGTCAAAGCCATTGTTAGCAACTTTGTCCAGTGCCTGGTGACCGTCTTCCGCTTCCACCACATGATAACCGGCACCCTCTAAAAACTGATGCAGCAGCAAGCGGACTACTTCGTCGTCATCAACAAGCAGAATAGATGGGGTGATCCCCTGAAAAGAAAAAGTGTCCATGTCATAATCGGTTTGAAAAAGGTGTTTGATTCTATTGTGCGGGAATCATAAAAATTAATCAAGTTTTTCTTGTAAAATAACACTGACTTCCCCGGCAGTTCGATAAATTCTGTCATACTGTTGTTTGATCACGGTTAAATTATGATCCCGGGCCATGTCCTCGGCCTGTGAGCACAGTTCAGCTAATCCGTAGGCTCCAAACTGGCTGCAACTGCCTCTAAGGGTATGGGCAATACTCGCAATTTCCGTACTGTCCTGCTTCTGGACAGCCTTTTCCAACTTTTTCAGGCGGCGGGGCAACAGGTTGAGAAAGATGGTAATAACGGGTTTAATATTATCGATGGTCCGGCAAAGTTCTTCAAGTGTTGCATGGTCGACTGCGGCCTCCTCTGTATTTTGGAGGGAATTCCGACCGGCTGAGTCTGCATGTTCAGGCAGGATAGCAAGATTAAAATCAGGCAGCCGGGCATCAAGCACTTTTTGTAGCTGGGTGGTATCAAGAGGTTTCAAGAGATAACCATCCATGCCGACCTGCCTGCATTTTTTTTCAGTCGCCATGGTGGCGTCTGCTGTGAGTGCTATGATCACCATGGTTGTACTGCCGACTGTCCTGAGTTGCTTTCTGATACGTGCAGTGGCCTCAAAACCATCCATGACCGGCATGCGACAGTCCATCAGAATGAGATCAAAAGGCAATTGCCTGCAGAACTGGACAGCCTGCTCACCGTTTTCGGCAGAAACAATTAATGCATCGGTTTTTCGGAAGATTTCTTCCAGCACCATGCGATTGGTCTCATCATCGTCCACAATCAGGATTCGGGGGAAATTACTGCCCCCGCCTGGATCCTGATTGTCCGTCATAGGCGGGACTGGAACAGAATTGTCCGGCTGCAGTTTCGTTTCGACTGTTTCCGGCCTGACAAGACGAAGCGTAAACCAGAAAGAACTACCCTGCCCGACCCGTGAACTGAAATCAAGAGTACCATCCATAAGTTCAACCAGCTTTTTGCAGATCGACAGGCCAAGTCCTGTCCCGCTGTATTGACGAGTGGAAGAATTATCGACCTGGGAAAAGGCAACAAACAGCCGATCCTGTTTGTCCTCGGGGATACCGGGGCCGCTGTCGGTTATGGTGAAACGAATCAAGCCGGGATCTTTTTTCTTTTCCAGAACCACGCTGAGCTGTACCGAACCACGATCAGTGAATTTAATACCATTACCAAGCAGGTTGACCAGTATCTGTCGGATACGATACGCATCGCCGAGGTAACACTCTGCAAGACCAGGATCAACTTCCAGGTTTACCTCTACCCCCTTGCGTTTTCCGGCCAGCTCGTACAGCGGTACGATTTCATCTAACAATTCCCTGAGGTTAAAGGGCTTGATATCAAGGGTCATCTTGTCAGCTTCAATTTTGCTGAAGTCGAGCAGGCTGTTGATCAGGGTTAGAAGATTACGGGCCGAGGACAGAATCAGCTCAGCAAACTGTTTCTGGCGGGATTCAAGTTTGGTTTCAAGGAGTAACTCGCTGAGCCCGATCACCCCGTTCATTGGAGTCCGGATCTCATGGCTGACCATGGCCAGGAAGTCGGATTTGGCTTTGCTTGCAGAGTCTGCCTGTCGGGCCTTACGCTCCAGGATTATACGGTTCTTTTCCAGCAGCTGGATTTTTTCTTCAAGATGGCTGATTTTGTCTCTCAGCTGTTTTTCCTGTTTTATCAGCATGTTAAAACAACCTCAACTGTTTGGTCGAAGTTTTTTTTCTTCTTTTTGGGGTCCGCACCAGGGGACTGCTTAACAGTTCTTCAGGTATCTCAGCCAGAAAACGGGAAGGTGTTCGCTTTCCACTTAACTCAAAACCGTACCGCTCAGTAGCTCCTGACAAGTACAGCACCCGTGCCGCGCGGGTCATGCCGACAAAAAAGAGCCTTCGTTCTTCCTGCACATGTTCTTTGTCAACTTCCGGCGCAAGACGAGTGCGGGGGGACAGGGGCAGCAGTCCTTCTTCACAGCCGACAAGAAAAACCGCCTTGAATTCCAATCCCTTGGAGGCATGCAGGGTAGCCAGCAATACGGCTTCCGCCCGCTCATCATAGATAACAGCATCCTGATACTTCCGGAGATGATCAGCAAAAGATTGCAGCGAAACAGCCGAGGCTGCCAGTTGCCCCATCCGTATTAGATCCGGATTATCCTTGTCCATGCCGTATCGATCAAGCAGCACATCAATGCAGGCTGCAACGGTCTCCCGGTTAGCAGTACGGACAAGTTGTACGCCAAGTTCTGTGAATCCGGCTACCTTTTTCCGGATGCGGGTAGGCAGCAGGCTTGGTTTGTCAGCAAGATCAGCCATTGGAGTACTGCTGTTATCTGCAAGAATTTTTTCCAGTCCAGACAGCCCCTGAACACCAATTCCCTGCTCCCGGCTAAACAGGAACAGTAGCTCGGCCTTATCGATCATGCCGGCAGCAAGCAGGATCCAGAAGTAAATGATCTTAGCATCCCCTGTCTGGTAAAATGGCTGGATATCAACCACCTGACAGGGAATGGACCGCTTAGCCATGGCCTCGGCAATGACAGTAGCCTGTCTTCCGGTTCGGTAAAGGATGGCGATATCAGACAGGGCCAGGCCCTTGCCCCCGGAACTACCAAGTCGGTCTATTTCCCGGTGAGAGGTACCGCCGATAAGCTGCTGGACCTGGTCTGCAATAAAACGGGCCTCTGCCCCGGCATCCGCAGCCAGGTAATGATAAATTACTCCACGGTTGGTGCCGGCCGCAACTGTTACCCTGGAAGTTTCCAAACCATGGTTGGCAGCAATAACCCTGGAGGCGGCTTTAAGAATAATTGATCCACTGCGGTAATTGGTGACCAGGGAATGGACCTCCGGTTTCTGCTCTTCTATGAAACGATAAAACCAGGCAGGCCTGGAACCCCGAAATCCGTAAATGGCCTGATCCGGGTCGCCGATGGCAAAGATGGAACAGGACTTGGCCAGCAGCCGTACCAGTTCATACTGGCCTGCATTAAGATCCTGAAATTCATCAACCAGCAGATGACCAGTCGCTGCCCGCATTTCATCTGCAAAAGAGGGATCATCATGGATCAGGGTCGTACAGGCGGGTACAACTTCATCAAGATCAAGCAGATTATGCTGTCTGAGAGAATTGAAAAAGGGTTGCAGCGACCCGGGAAAGGTTTCCGGCAACTGTGGTTGATCGGACAGGAAAAGAGCGGCCTCCCGCTGCATTTTTTTACGCTGGACGTTTTTGATCCGTGGGTAGACACGCTCAAACATCCGGCTGCGCATCTCCGGGCCGGCAACCCGAAGATCAGGATCATGGCGACGCAACCAGTGCAAACAGTATCCGTGAAAAGTATCAACACGAAACGGCTGGTTGCTGCTGCCCATTTTCGCAAGGCGCTGCCGGATTTCCTCAGCAGCTTTGTTGGTAAAGGTGATTACCGTGATCGGGCTCTGCTGCTGGGCAAGCAACCGATTGACCCGCTGTACCAGGGTATGTGTCTTACCGGTACCGGGCCCGGCCTTTACGATAATACGTGCTGCAGCACTGTCCACCGCAGCCTGTTGTTCCGGGTTGAGTTTCTTCAACTGACGGAATGTTTTCCGGGTAGTCTGCTTGATACGAACCGGGGTCTTTTTACCTTTTGTTTTACGCGGCTTAGTCGGTGTCACTCCAAAAAGATTGAGTTGACCGCCAAAACCGATTCTCTCCTCATCGCTGAACACCTTGATAACCCCGAACTCACCGTCAAAACCGGGCTTACGGATTACCCTGTTCTCCCTGACCCTATCTATTGCTTCACCAAGCATGGGGGAGGCTGATTTGATATCCGGGATGGGGGTGTTAAGAAGCAGATTGAATTCAGAGCCGAATTCATTTATCAGTTTGCCATACACCCCTGCTACCTTTTTGGTTGCAGCTCCGCAGTTAAACAGCTCGCCGAGCAATTCGGGCAGAGGCACCAAGCTGTGTACTGCCGGCGATCCGTCCGGGTAGACCGGTGTACTGCGGTCGGCAAGCTCCATCACCCTGTACAATACACCGATAGTCAACGGCCTGCCGCATTGCGGACAGATCCCTTTCTCCTTCACAGTCTGGTCCGGCTTAAAACAGACACCGCATTTTCGGTGGCCGTCGCAGTGATACTTGCCCTCTTCCGGGTAAAATTCAATGGTGGCTGTAAAATTCTGGTGGCCGGATTTATCAACAGGATCCCGAATGGCCTCCTGCATGCTGAAAAAATCAAAAGCTCCATTAAAAATATTGGCCTCCCTGCCCAGCTTGGATGGAGAATGGCAATCCGAGTTGGAAATCAGAGAGAACCGGTCCAGGGCCGAGATGCAGCGGTTCATTTCCGGGTCTGAGGAGAGGCCGGTTTCAAGGGCAAAGATCTGCTCGCTCAAGTCCCCGAAACATTCTTCAATGGCGTCAAATCCGGATTTGGATCCAAACAGGGAAAACCAGGGGGTCCAGATATGGGCCGGCACCAGAAAGCCCTGCGGTGCATTCTCCAGCAAAATTTCAAGCAGAATTTTAGAATCAAGGCCAAGGATGGGGCGGCCGTCCGATTCCAGGTTGCCGATTCCTGCCAGGGTGGTGTTGATTTTGCGCACCGATTTAAAATCAGGTGCAAACAGGATATTGTGCACCTTGCGTACCTTGCCGCCCCGTTTGTAAATGGAACTTATCTCGGAACTGAGCACAAAACGAATACCCGAGGTATCCGGCTGGACGCCGGGCGGCAGGATGGGTGCCAGTTTTTCAAATGATGGGGGCTGTTTTAATCTGAAAAAACCAGGTTCCGCCTGTTCAAGATTTTCGGTTAAAAGGGCAAACCAGCCTGGATGGGTGAAGTCCCCGGTACCGACAACATCAATTCCCTTGATGGCCGCCCAGGCAGCAAGACCGTGCAGGGTACTGGCCTTGCTGGTGGCCCGGGAATAGAGAGAATGAATATGGAGATCAGCTATATAGGACGTGGTGGTCACCGTTTATCCTCAGGCTTGCTTGCCGGTGCTGTCACTCTGGTAGAGCTTATGATCGAAAATATAATCAAGTACCCGCCTGTCTACTGTGTCCGGGCGCTGTCCCTGAGCAAGCTGCATGCGAATTGTGGAGGAAGATATACTTTTGCAAACATCAGCCAGGTAAACTATTTCCGCTCCATCACTTCGTCTCCACTGCTGCTGCGACTCATCAAAAATAAAAGGTCCCGGCAACCTTCCAATGGCCCGGTTGATTTCCTGTATGGAAATCCCGGGCCGGGCAACAACAATAAAGTGGGTCAAGTCGGGCAGCTCCTGGTAACGATACCAGAGATGCAATTCCAGGAGTGAATCTGCTCCGATAATAAAATAAAATTGTTGCTCGACCAATCGTTTTTTCAGCTCAAGCAGGGTGTCAACCGTATAGGAAGGCGCTGCCCGCTCTGCCTCAAGAAGAGAAATTTCAAACTTTTTATTCGTGTTTTTTTTATTATAGTCACCTGCCCCGGCAAGAGCAGCCTCAAGCATGGCAACCCGGTGACCGTAGGAGGCATCTGTCTTTTTTTTGTGGGGAGGGTCAGCAGCAGGAATAAAGATAACCCGGTCCAATAAAAGCGCTTCTTCTGCCCTGCCGGCTATTGCAAGATGTCCATCGTGTACAGGATCAAAAGTTCCGCCTAATAGGCCTATTTTCTGTTCTTTTTCAGATTCAGTCACATTTATTCCCGGACCTCGCCCTCACCAAAAACAATAAATTTCCTGGTGGTAAGTTCTTCCAGCCCCATGGGACCGTAGGCATGCAGCTTGGTGGTTGAAATACCAATCTCGGCGCCAAGTCCAAACTGACCTCCGTCGTTAAAACGGCTGGATGCGTTGATCATCACCGCTGAAGCGTCCACCTCGCGCAGGAAACGCCGGCTGTTGTCATAAGAACCGGTCACAATCACCTCGGTGTGCTGAGAACCGTATTGTTCTATGTAGTGCATTGCCTCATCCATATCGTTCACTACCCGAACAATCATTTTCAGATCAAGAAACTCCGTTCCCCAATCAGAGTCCATGGCAGGAGTCATATCTGGAACTATGGCACAGCTTCCTTTGCAGCCGAGCAACTCAACTCCGGCTGCCATCAGCTGTTTAGCTGCAGCAGGCAGGAACTGTTCTGCAATGGATCGGTGTACCAGCAACCCTTCCAGGGCATTACAGACTCCGGGTCTCTGGGTCTTGCCGTTCATGGCAATGCGAATTCCCATTTGGATATCTGCGCTGTCATCAATATAGAGATGACAGACGCCCTTGTAATGCTTGAGCACAGGAATACGTGACGTCTCGGCCACAAAACGAATCAACCCTTCGCCACCCCGGGGAATAATGACATCAATGAAATCTTCCTGGGCCAGCATGACGTTGACGCCGTAACGGTCTGTAACAGGAATCACCTGAACCGCCTCCTCAGGCACTAAATGGGAGGCAAGCACCTTTTGCAGCAGTTTTGCCAGGGCAAGATTGGAAAAAATGGCTTCGGAACCGCCACGCAGCAACACACCGTTGCCGGCCTTTAAACAGAGGGCAGCAGCATCAATGGTCACATTGGGCCGAGATTCGTAAATCATGCCCACGACTCCCAGCGGAACGCGCATCCTGCCCACGGTAATACCGCTGGGCCTGCGTTTCATGTCATCGACTTCACCCACCGGGTCGGACAGAGCTGCAATCTCATGCAGTCCCTGTACCATGGAAGCAATAACCTTATCACTGAGTTCAAGCCGGTCCAGCATGGCAGGTGACAGCCCTTTTTCCCGGCCTATGGCAAGGTCTTTTTCATTTTCATGGCGGATAAACTCCCGCTCATCCATCAGCAACTGAGCCGTATCGAGCAGGATAGCATTTTTGACAGCCGTGGGCACGGCAGCCAGTTTGCGAGCTGCCCTGCGGCCGTTTTCAGCCATTTCTGTGACGATCTTTTCTATCTGGTCATTATCCATGAGTTTATTCCTCACACCTAATCAGGTTTTTCGGGCAATGTATTTCTACAACTCCTGTGCGGCCGCTGTATCTTCAAGCAGGACCAGATTGTCACGGTGGATAATCTCATCGCTGTCTCTAAATCCTAAAATTGCCTCGATTTCAGAGCTTTTGCAGCCCTTGATCTTTTCAATATCAGATGAAGAGTAGTTTATCAAGCCCGCAGCCACAACCCTCCCATCAGGACAACGGCAGTGAACCGGTGCTCCGACTCTGAATCTACCCTCGACCTCGACAATACCGGATGGCAACAGACTCTTACCATGTTCCCGGATGGCCCGACAGGCGCCCCCGTCCAGATTCAGATAACCGGCAGGACGCAGGACATAGGCGATCCAGTGTTTTCTGCTCTTAATCTTTTCGCTGCCGGGCAAAAAAAATGTTCCCACCAGGTCGCCGGAAAACAGTTCCTGCAGAATTTCTTGATTACGCCCGGGTCCGATAAAAGAACTTCCCCCGCAGGCAGCCACCATTTTTGCTGCCCGGATTTTGGACTGCATACCGCCGGTTCCAAGCATACTGCTGGTATGTCCGGCCATGGCCTCCACTTCGCGATCAACGGTTGCGACAGTGTACACATGCCGGGCAGAAACATTATCAGCCGGGTTTGCCGTACAGAGCCCATCCACATCGGTGAGCATGATGTACATATCCGCTCCGATCATATTGGTGATCAGGGCACCCAGAGTGTCGTTATCACCAAAACGCAGTTCCTGGCCGGACACCGTGTCGTTTTCATTGATAATCGGCACAACCCCGAATTCAAACAGTGTCAGGATAGTATTGCGGACATTAATATACCGGTCCCGGTGGGAAAGATCGGCATGGGTGAGCAGAATCTGGGCTACCTGCTGGTCATGACCGGCAAAAGCCTGTTCATAGGCCTGCATCAGCAACCCCTGACCCATGGCTGCCAGAGCCTGCTTGACCTTGAGTTCTTCGTTGCTGTTGCGATGCACACCAAGGCGCCTGCGACCGGCAGCAACAGCCCCGGAACTGACCAGAATAACCTCACGGCCCGTTGACCAGAGAAAAGAAACCTGGCGGGCCAGGTTGGCGATGACCTCAAGATTCAAGCCGTCCTGACCGGTCAAAACAGCGCTGCCCACCTTTATCACGACTCTTTTGGCCTGATCAAACAGGGTCTGCCGGTAAAAAAGTCCATCCTGATGGTCAACCTGAAAGGTCATTGTTTCGCAAGCTCCCGCTGTTCTTCCAGGATATCGGCAAGGTACTCTTTCAGGTTATCAATACCTGTCTTTTCTTTCGCGGAAACTGCAAGGACATCCAACCCCCGGTCAGTAAACATGGTCCTCACTTCCTGCAGTCTGTCCGCATCAATACAATCGATCTTGTTCAGCACAATAAGATAGGTACGGTCCCTCAACTCCTCGTTATAGGCCTCAAGCTCTCTGACTAAAACCTGGTAATCTGCAAAAGGTCGATCCTCCTCACCGGCTGCATCAATGATATGGAGCAGGATAGTTGTCCGTTCAACATGGCGCAGGAACTGGTGACCGAGCCCTACCCCCTCGCTTGCGCCCTTGATCAGGCCGGGAATATCGGCAATGATACAGGGATCCATGTATTTGAACTGCAGGACACCGAGCTGCGGGGCAAGGGTGGTAAAGGGATAAGGAGCCACCTTGGGATTTGCAGCTGACAATCTTGACAGCAGGGTGGACTTACCGGCATTGGGCAACCCTATGAGACCGACATCCGCCAGCAGTTTGAGCTCAACTTTAAGCCAGTGCTCTTCACCGACTGTACCGGGAGTAGCCTTGCGCGGTGCGCGGTTAGTGGAAGTTGCAAAACGGGCATTGCCAAAACCACCCTTACCCCCCCGGGCTGCTGTAAATCGTTGCCCCGGGTCGATAAGATCGACCAGTACCTGTCCGGTTTCAGCGTCCTTGACCACAGATCCTGCAGGAACAAGGACTACGGTGTCTTTGCCGCTGCGCCCGTGTTTATCACTTCCCTGACCGTTTCCTCCGCGCTGGGCCTTGAAATGGGAACGGTAGCGAAAATCGATGAGGGAGTGCTTGCGCGGATCGGCCTCCAGGAATATCGATCCGCCACGCCCGCCGTCTCCACCGTTGGGGCCGCCTCTGGGCACAAATTTTTCCCGACGAAAACTTACACAGCCGTTACCGCCGTCCCCGGCCTTGACGAAAAATTTTACCTCATCAACGAAGCCCATTTTTTATTTTTGTCCCCAAACCTCAAAAAAAAACTCGACACCAATCATATTGATGTCGAGTTGACAGCTCCGACTGCAACTAAAGGATCGCAGCCGGAAAATCTTCAGCCTTTTCCCGGCTTAGGGAAAAATAAATCAGGCTGCAGGATAGACGGATACCCGTTTACGTCCCTTGCCAAAGGCTTCAAACGTTACGACACCATCAACCTTTGCAAACAGGGTGTAATCGCGACCACAACCAACGTTTTCACCGGGATGAATTTTCGTGCCTAACTGACGAATAATGATGTTGCCGGCACGGACAGTCTCTCCACCAAAGCGCTTTACTCCGCGCCGCTGGCCCGCACTGTCACGGCCGTTCCTTGAACTACCACCTGCTTTTTTATGTGCCATGGATATATCTCCAAAAATGAAACTAAAAACGAAAAATTATGCTATGATCTCTTCAATGCTCAGGGCGGTAAACAGCTGACGATGTCCACGAAGTACACGATAGCCTTTGCGTTTTTTCTTCTTAAAGACAAGTACTTTCTTCGCCTTACCCTGCTCGGCAATTTTGGCAACAACCCTGGCACCGCCTACCATCGGCTTGCCAACCTTAACATCATCGCCATCAGCAACCAACAACACATCGGAAAGTTCTACGGTTTCACCTACTTCGCCCTGCAATTTTTCAACACGAAGTGTATCACCGGCTGCAACCTGATACTGTTTGCCACCGGTACGAATTATAGCATACATACTATTCCTCCTGTATGATCAAAGACAATTACTGTTATAATCAGCAAAACATTAAAATAAACTACACAACCCCCTGCTCTGTCAAGGATAAAAAACAGGCAGCCAGCCTGTTATTTCAGGGACACTTTCCTGTTGTCCAGCGAGGTACAATTTCCGAAGGATCAATCGCTTTTTCTTGATAAAATCTGCAGGGTTCATTAAACTTGAGATAAATTCAGTTTTTTTCAGCTCGGCTGTGGATAGAATCCATGTCTGAACCATAATTATTGGGCATTGACGTCTGATACCTGTTTACCTGGAGGAAAAGAATCATGAAAAAGTACGAATGTCCCTGCGGATATATCTATGACCCTGAAGAAGGTGATGTTGAAAACGGTATTGATCCCGGCACCGCGTTTGAAGATCTGCCCGATGATTGGGTCTGCCCGAAGTGTCAGGCTGAAAAAGAGAATTTCTACGAGGCTGACTGATTTTTCTGCAGCAGGTGAGCGACAGGTACCTGTCGCTCACCTGCTGCTTTTCATTATCTACTGTTCCCTGTCTTATAGTGTTTGACAGCGACTGTTCAGAACCGAACGTACCCCCCTTCTACTTTTTTCAACTTCAACTTTTAAAGGTATCTTTTATGTTTTTTTACATTCGAAACCTGACCCTTGTTCTTGTGCTGCTCTCTATTTCCCTTGCCCTTCCCCTCACCAATGCCAAGGCCTCTGACTCTTCTGATGCCCAGGCCCTGGTGCTGAAAGGTACTGCTGTTTTCAAAAGCTTTATGGCTGACTCCAATATGACCTGGTTTCACAATAATGCCCACCGTGCTCGCGCTATCTTTATTATACCGCAGATGATCAGGGGCGGTTTTATTGTCGGTGGTTCCGGCGGATCCGGTGTGTTGCTCCACCGAGACATGAAAACAGGAGCCTGGAGTTACCCTGCTTTTTACACCATGGGTTCCGTTTCCATCGGTCTGCAGATCGGTGCTGATGCATCAGAAATTGTCATGATGATCATGACTGAAAAAGGTCTGAATGCCATGCTGTCCACAGAATTTAAACTTGGCGCTGATGTTGCCGTTGCCGCCGGTCCTATCGGGGCTTCTGCCAAAGCCCAGACTGCTGACGTGCTGGCCTTTGGCCGGTCCAAGGGTGCCTTTGGCGGTGTCAGCATTGAAGGCGCGGTCATTGCCCCCCGTGATAAATGGAACAATGCCTATTACGGCAGTCCGGTAGGTCCGGTGGACATCCTGATCCGAGGCTCGGTAAGTAACGCCCAGGCAGATCAGCTGCGCAGTGCCATGCCCGCACCGCAACCCACCAAGGTCAAAACACTGGGCAACTGAGATATTTTTTAGCATGTACAAAACTGGGAAGCCGGGTTTGAAACGACTCATAGCCTCTCATACTATCTCCCGGAGTATTATACTCTCATGCTACACGGCAAAACAGTCCATACCTTGATCTTGATCGGCGCTATCATCCTTTTTACGACCGCGGTAACCACGCTTCATGCCGGTGATATAAGCCGCTGGTTGAATCAGTCCATTTATGTACCGCTTTATTCTCACATTTATGCTGATGACCGGTATAAGGATAAGCCTTTTGATTTAACCGCCACACTGTCCATTCGCAACACGGATCCCAAAGCATCTATTGTTCTGGATATAGTGGATTATTACGATTCCCATGGTAAGAAACTGCGAAGTTATATTGACAAACCTGTCCCGGTTGACCCGCTGGTTTCCATTCGGTATATTGTCCCGGAGTCTGACAGAGCAGGCGGATCCGGTGCCAAATTTCTTGTCCACTGGCGTGCTGAAAAACCTGTTTCCGAGCCCATTGTCGAGTCCGTCATGATCGGAACCCAGATGCAGCAGGGTATTTCCTTTATTTCCCAGGGCCGTGTTATTGACGGCACCATCAGCAAATAGGGTAACTGTTCAGCTACACCCCATCTGAACAGTTATATTCCGAGGTAGGTGCAGGTTTTTTGCACTGGCCTGAATAGTTACCAAATAGGTTTATTTATGATTCGTTATTTTCTTTCTGTAATTCTATCTTCTTTCATACTCTTTAGCCTGTCGTCCTGTGTGCAGAACAACTATAACACAGGCTCCATTCCTGCCACCAATACAAAAATTCTGCGGGTAGGCATAACTCCCAATGCCCCCCCCACAGCCTATAAAGAGCGGGGTCAGGTAACCGGCCTGGAGGCGGAATTTGCCCGTGGCCTGGCACAATTTGCCGGCAGAGAGGTGCGTTTTGTCGAACTTAAGTGGATAGACCAGATCCCTGCTCTGCTTGCCGGCAAAACCGATATTATCATGTCCAGCATGACCATTACCGATGCCAGGCTTTACAGAATAGCCTTCTGCAATCCATATATGATCAGCGGTCAGGTCTCCCTGGTACGACTTACAGATATGAACCGATACCGTAATGGATTTACGGATTTACTTAATCCCACAGTCAAAATCGGTACGGTAAAAGGCACAACCGGTGATCTTTTCATTGAAAAAAATGTGGCCACGGACAGAAAACAACGCTTTACCGGTTTTGAAACACCTGAACAGGGTGTCAAAGCCTTACTTGCACAAAAGATTGATGCCTTTGTCTATGACCTGCCCATGAATTTTTACTTTGCCGCCCAAAATGAGGCAAATGGGCTGGCTCCCGTAACCACACCTATGACCAGGGAACAAATTGGGTGGGGAGTGCGTAAAGATGATACCGTACTTCAACAGACCGCCAACGCCTACCTGGCTGCAATCAAACAAGACGGCCGCCTCAAAAAAATGCTTATCCGCTGGATACCTTTTTTTAAAAACGTATTTAATCGCTGAAATAAGCCAACGAATACAATCTCCATGAACAAGGGACAAACCAGGCGCCGCCTATCCATGCCACGACTGAGAGCCATCCTTATTCCTCTGGCCGGTTTTCTGGTCATCCTGATGGCACTCAACGGCTATCAGTTTTTCAAATTGAAATCCAACCTGGCGGGTCCGGTAATCAACGAAATAAGTGATGCCGAGCTCCGTGATATGCAGAGTTTTTTTGATTCAATATCAGATAAACTTAAAATAGTTCGGGATTGGGCCCGCAATGGTGTTCTGGACCGTAATGACACAATCGGCTTGAATAAACAATTAATGCCTCTGATTGAACATCAGGCACCACTTTCAGGTATTCTGTTGGCTGACAACAAGGGGTGGGAATACTACCTGCGCCCGGATGAATCCTCATGGGTGACCAGAACCCGAGCTGCAGACCAGAAGGGAAACCTGCTCTATCAACGCTGGCAGGAACCTGACAAACTAATAAAGGAGTGGCAGAAGAAAAGTGATTATTCCCCGGTAAAACGGCCTTGGTTTCACCGCTCAGAAAAAGAGGATTCAATTTACTGGACATCGGTTTACACCTTTTATGAAACAAAAATCAAGGGAATCAGCGCTTCTGTTTCCTGGGATATTGCTGATACGGAAAACGACTTTGCTGTTTTTGCCATTGACATTCCCATAAAGGAACTCCGCCAACTGTTGAAGGCAAAAGATAGAACACGTCGGGGAATTCTGTTTTTAGTCAATCCCTATTCCGACTATTTTATACTGGGGGACGGTGCTGAGGTTGGAGAAGAAGACGTATCCCCTGCCCCAATCTCTGAACTGATCAGCCGGTGGAAGAAAGCTGATCAACCTGCCGGACAGGTTGTGAGATTGCAGAACAACAAACAGCAATGGCTGGCAACGTTCAAACCCATGCTGAAGCATAATTCCGTTATCTGGGTTGGCGTAGCCGCCTCTGAAAAGGAACTTGTTGCCGGTTTAAACAGCACACTGTTTGATATCGATCTGATTGACCTGCTTGTCGCCTGTGCCGGTGGCGGCGCCATGCTGCTGCTAATCTGGCTGAACGGAGGTCTACGATCAGCACGGAGTCCTGAACAGGAGGACCCGGTACTCAAAGTTCATTCCTTGATCAACGAAGGTGAAGGAAGCAACATCGAATTTAAATCCACAGTCCGCATAAACCTGAAAAACGGCAAAGCCGGCAAGGAAATTGAATTTGCCTGGCTCAAAGCCGTCATTGCCTTTCTCAACAGTGATGGAGGCACCCTGCTCATCGGGGTAGCCGATGACGGCGGAATTTATGGTCTTGAAGCGGATAACTTTGAAAATGACGACCGATGTCTGCTCCACATAAAAAATCTTTTCAATCAGCACGTAGGAGCAGAATTTTCCGATTTCGCCGACTTCACTTTAGTAGAAATTGAAGACAAAAAAATCGTCGTTGTAGACTGTCAGCCTGCCGGCAAACCGGTTTTCCTGAAAGTAGGCAAGAACGAAGAATTTTTCATCCGCTCAGGCCCTTCAAATTCCAAACTTACCCCAAGCCAGATGATTCGCTATGTCCAGCAGAAAAAATAAGGTTTCATAAAGTGGAGTGGTTCAGATTTGATCTGACGTATTTCCGAAAGTAAGACGAGATAAAACCTGACAATCAGTTTGTTGCACATCGTTTGACAAAATCCCAATCAGGGTTTGATTACCACTGGTTACCCCTCCCCTGCTTTTTTCGAATATATTTTCGAAAATGTTCACTTTTCCGGAATACCATCCAGAAAATCGGAAATATTTCAATGTGATCCAATGAAAAAATCTTGAAAAGATCTGAAATTCATCTGTATAGTGTTAACAACCCACAGTATTACAGTTGGCGTAAAATTTGCAAGAAATTTGTACTACTCATCATTTTGTTGAAATTCTTTTGCAACAGTGTGGCAAAAGAAGAGGTTTTCTGCGAGCTATTACCATAGAACGAAATAAACAAATTTGGGTTTATGGGCATCAAGGTGTAACCATCATCATGATGTCTCCAAAATGCGACTATCCTTCAGGGCAGCCACTGGAAAAGATTGCGGAGTCGGACAATCTCAGAATGCTTCTTATATCTTCCCGGCCAGCTGCCCTGAAAGCAATTATTAATCATCTTGTGATAATATGTCGATAACAAACACGATTCAACTTGTTGATTTACATGAAAAATCTCTGCATACAGAAAAGTCGGCAGATGTTATTCAAGAAAAAATTCGACAAAAGCACGTAGCTGAGGCCAACCGACTCTTTCAGGAATCAGCAGTAGAGATGGAAAAAGATGACCGGGAAAGAATCAGCAAACAGCTTTCCGCTCTGGTTGAGCAGGCAGAAAAATATTTTCGTGAGGCCGATACCCTTGAAACTGAGAGAAAACTGGAACTGGCCCGTGAGAAGTATAAAAAAGTAGAAGATATTGCCATTGATTATCCAGAGCTTCCTGAAGCACTCAGGAGAGTTGATGATGCCATAACCTTAGTCCGGGCTCTGGAACATCGTGCTAAACGCAGAATGAGCAGACAAGATAATCAACCTGCCTTGCTGACAACGTCTTCTCAATCAGGGCGATATCGTGAATGGTTACCCCTGTTCGCTTGTTTTTCTCTACTCCTGATAATGGTCGGAGCAGGGTTGTTCTACACGGATAATTTTTACTTAACCTTTACAGAAAAGGATAAAACAACTGCTCTGCAACAGCAGACACGAAAAAAAGCACTGTCAAAAGAGGAGGAAGGTAAACAGCAGAAACTCTCTGAACAGGCCGCCGGGTCTACCCGGAAGAAAAGAACCGTCTCGTTTACTGAGCTGCAGCTTAACCGGAAAGAGAGCTTATCTCCGGTGCCGGTTTCTTTCCTTCAAATGGAAAAAAAGATCGGAGATACCAGCAGTGCTGAGGGTGAGTTTACCATTCATCAGGATATTCAGCCCACTGCTGATATAGTCCGGAGACCCGAAGAAACAATGGGTGAAAAGAGTACTCCTCAATTGCAGGACTATGTTGCTAACCGTATAACAGTGGATGACTCTGAACAACCTCAACAAACAAAACCCGAGGTTAAACAACAAGATGAGTCACCATTTGAAATGTCCTCCAGCCGGAAGAACTCTGTTGAATCTGTTTATTCAGTACAACCTGGTGATACTCTTGGATTCATCTCCTTGAAGGTATATGGTATATCCTCTAAATGGTCAGCCATCGCAAATGCTAATAAGGATCAACTTGCAAATAATCCCGATGGGCTGCGAGTTGGAATGACCCTGGCCATTCCAACTTTTTCAGAGACGGGGAATGTTCCTTTGTCACCTGGCTCGTCTACTTCCCTGCTTGTTTTGAATGAGGATGGAACCTATACTGTACAATCGGGTGACTCTCTTGGCATAATTTCTCAAAAGTTGTTTGGTACCGTCCAAAAGTGGAAAAAGATCTACGAATTAAATAATGATGTATTGACAGCACCTCACAAATTAAAGGTCGGTCAAATTTTAAGGGTAAAAGCTTCCGGCCCGATAAAAGAAACGATTGAATCTTCTGAACCAGAACCAGGGGAAGAGCGTCCTGCCGTCCTGTTTTCTATGTTTGGGGCAGGTCCAAGTGATTATATTGATAGTCAATGATTATTTGGCAATGTAAACTGATTTTTTTGGCGTAGATGGCCCCAGTGCATTTCAAATGCGGTCGGGCAATCGTGGTCACCATGCTTCCAAAAATTCTTGACTCTGATTCAGAGATCAATGTCATTAACTTAAAGAATTGGTTTGTAATTCAAACAATACTTCCTCTGCGCTCTTTTATGATTACGCGGAAATTTTCTTCCCGGTCGAACGGGTTCGGTTGCCATAGCAAATGTATCCAGAATATCGGAGACAATGCTCTGAATCGCTGTAGTTGATTTAACCAATAGTATCACGATGGTATCTCTCATTGTTGAAAGAGCCTGAGTGAAATTGATTTTGTAGTTGTGTTCCTTGTCGTTTGCTGTTTCTTCTACGATTGGTTGAGCGGCAAAGGCAAGCATTGAAGTGATGTTCTTTGAAAATGTGCGGGCGTGGAAATCCTGGTAAACTGACAATGAACTTTTTCCTGAGAAGTTTTCCAGCTCTATCCTGCACTTCATCACCTTGTAATCTTCTTCCACAGGCCAACGGTCGTGATAGAGTTCGGCAAATAGATCAGTTGGATATTTTTCGCTGTCGAGTAGCGATGTAATGAGGACTTCTGGTTCTTCAGAGTCCAATTCCACACGGATGAGGCGTAATTTCATAGGGCATAGATCCAACCCATACTCCTGGCAAGCAGCAATGGACGTAGTGGGAGCCTCTATCGAAACAATCTGCTCCTGTTTACCAGAACTAATAAACTCACGAACAATCTTCCATTTTTTGATGGAAATTCTGGAACAGAAATGTGCATTATAAGAAAGGATGAGTTTAAAAAGCCAGAATGCAGGATAACCACGATCCAACAAGACAAGATCCTGATCGGTGAGATGTTCAAAATGATTGGCTGCCATTTCCCTTTCTCCCACACTTTTGGGACTGATCAGGGCATGGGTTGTAACCCTATTGAGAGGATCAAACATTTGAGAAATACGAGCCATTGGAAAAGGATTACCTTTCCGTGGATTCCATGTCCCGAAATGTTCACTGATCTCTGGAAAATCTGGCAACTTAACTGTAGAACCATCCACAGCTTTCAGAAAGAAGCCATTCCATTTTGATGGATTGAAGTTGGCATTGAAGTATTCAACAGACTGTTTGTTTAGATCTGTAAACGCCTCATATTTTAGCTTCTTTCTTGCTTTGCAAAGGGCTACCTTGCTTACAATATTTTTCGCTACGGTGGATCTGGTAAGGATTTTGAAGAATTTGTTCAGCTCTGGTTGGTATGAGCTTTTGGTGAGGTTGCACAAATAGAGAACAAGGAGCGCAAATGGCAATTTTCTGGTGCGTGAAAAGTCTTTATTGTTTTTTCGGCTTATTTCGAGAAATTCTTGCGAATATATAATATTTTTAATGAAATTAATAAGATTGGCACATGTATTGAAAATCAGATTCTGTGCCAGTTTGGTGATTCTTTTGAAATAATTCAGCCATGTCTCTCTCCTTGTGTGAATAGGTAGATTTGGATAACGATCTGTGCTGAAATATAACATTAACATGCTGTTTTTACAATAATATATTCGAAAGAAATCTTAAGTTAATGACATTGATTCAGAGATAATAATTTCCATGAAAAAAAGATGCTAGCCCTACTGAGTCCCTTCAGCTATTGCAAATCCATAGTAATCAGGTCCGCATAGACACCATGGTTCTCCATCAACTCTTCGTGGCTGCCCTGCTCCACAATCCTGCCCCTGTCCATGACCACGATCCGGTCTGCCCGGCGGACAGTGGAAAGACGATGGGCAATAACCACTGATGTTCGACCACTGAAACCAGCGCTAATTGCCTGCTCCAGCAGGTTTTCAGCCTCAGTGTCAACAGATGCGGTTGCCTCGTCCAGGATCAGAACAGTAGGGTTGCGACACAGGACACGGGCAAAGGCAAGCAGTTGTTTTTCCCCTGCTGACAGGTCAAGCCCTCCCTCCCCTATCCGGGTATCAAGACCATCGGGCAGGCGTCCAATAAAAGGATCCATACCTGTCTGCTCAAGAATCTCCTGAACATGCTGCCGGTCCTTGCCTGTCCCCAGAGCAATATTAGCAAGTATGGTATCAGGTTCAATGAGCACATCCTGGAGAACAATACCAATCTTTTCCCGCAAGGTCTCAGGGGAAAACTCGTGCAGTTCATGGCCATCAATCAGGATTTTACCGCCGGTAGGATCGTAAAACCTGACAAGAAGGCTGATTAAGGTGGATTTTCCGGCACCGGTGGAACCCACCAAGGCTACGGTTTCTCCCGCCATTATCTGCAGGTCGATAGCATGGAGAACTTCTTCTTTTTCATCCGGGTAACGGAAACTTACCTTTTCAAATCGTATCTCCCCTTTAATCAGTTCTCCTTGCAGGGGATGCTCAGGTGCGTTGATACTGCTCCTGGTATCCAAAAGTTGAAAAATACGTTCGGCTGAGGCCATGGCGGACTGAACAATGGAGTATTTCTGAGACAATTCGCGCATGGGTTGAAAAAAAAGTCGCATATAGGCAAAAAATGCCACCAGCTCGCCCAGGGTCAACTGCTCTCTGATAATTTCGCTGCCTCCGTACCAGAGGATGGTGGCCATGGCCAGAGAACCAAGGAATTCGGTCAAGGGCATAAAGGTACCGAACAATCGAATCTGACGCAGAGTGCGCTGCAAATATTCCTGGTTGAGTTCCTTGAACCTGCTGAGACTCTCCTGCTGTCTGCCAAAGAGCTGGAGAACATTTACTGCTGACACGGTTTCCTGAAGAAAAGCGTTAAGTACGGCAAGCTGGCTGCGGATGGCCCGGAAACGGTCCCTTGCAAGCCTTGAGAAGAGCAGAGTTACGGTCAGGGACAGGGGTAGAAAAACAGTCATGACCATGGCCAGCCGGACATTTAACAGGTACAGGACCACCAGGATGCCGATAAGTTTGAGCGCATCATTAAACAGGGTTACCATGACCGAGGTAAACATCTCGTGCATATTCTGGATATCATTAGTCAGCCGGGTAACAAGGCGTCCTGCTGGATGGGAATGAAAAAAGGCCAAATCCAGGCAAAGCAGGTGACGGTATAGATCATTTCGCAGCCGGTTCATGATGGACTGACCAATATACTCCAGCAATATCACCTGGACAAAACCTGCTGCAAAGGTAATAACAACAGCAAATCCGTATATCAGGGCCAGCTCACCAAGACCGCCCATCCGCGAAGCAATATCTATCCCGGTTGCGGTCATGCAGTTGTCAATGGCCATCTGCATGAGCCGTGGTAGGGTAAGGGTTGTAGCGGTGACCAGCATGGACAGCAGTATCGCTGCAGCAAGACCTATCTTGTGAACCCGGCAGTAGGTGAACAACCGCTGCCAGATTCGGGTATCGGAAATGCGGCCGATTCTGCCCTCTTCAAAATAACCGAAGTTACGCATCAGCCTTCCTCTGCTGTTTTCGTGCCATTGCCCGGTAGAAATCATTCCGGTCCAACATTTGCTGATGGTTGCCACGGTCAACAATGCGGCCCCGGTCAAGAACAATAACTCTATCGGTTCCGGAGAGGAGTCTCAAACGGTGGGAAACAATAAGTACGGTCTTGGACTGCAGCCGGGTACGGATGCCGGCAAAGACCTGTTGCTCAGTTTCAGTATCAAGTGCGGACAGGGCGTCGTCAATGATCAGGATCGGTCGGTCGGCCAGCAGGGCTCGGGCAATGGCGATCCGTTGTTTCTGACCTCCGGATAGTCGCAGTCCCCTCTCTCCGATGGTAGTTTTATAGCCGTCAGGCATCTCCATTATTTCATCATGGATGGCCGCCAACCGGGCAACTGCTGTGATCTCATCCAGGGACGCATCGGGATTTGCCAGGCTGATATTCTCCCCAACCGAGCTGGAGAAGAGAACAGGCTGCTGGCTGACGTAGCTGATCTGTTTTCTGATCATTGCCGGCGTAAAGCTGTTCACATCACGACCGGAAAAAAAGAGCATGCCCTCGGCCACTGGGTATTGCCTGGTCAGCAGCCTGCACAGGGTTGATTTCCCGGAACCTGTTCTGCCTGCCACACCGAGTATGCCCGGCCCTATTTCAAGATTGACGCCTGACAGAGCGGGTGCGACCCCATTGGGATAGGTAAAATTAAGGTTACGGCATAAAAAGATGAATGATTGAATCTGCGGCTTATTATCCGGTTTTTCGGTACCAGTCAGCAGAGGTTCTGCAGCAAGCAGTCGATAAATCCTGGCCAGCGAGGTCAGGCCGCGCTGGGCCAGGTTGGTTACCCAGCCCACAGCCATCATCGGCCAGACCAGCATGTACAGGTAGGTGACAAAGGCGACAAAATCACCCAGGGTGATGGCGTTATTGATCACCAGCCGGCCACCGAAGTACAGTACCAGCAGCATCCCGGTATTGCCAACCAGCGTGGCCACTGGAAAGAGCAGTCCCTGAATAAAAGCGACCTTGAGATTGCTTGCAACATACTCCCTACCCAGGGTCTCAAAATCTTTAATCTGCTGGTGCTCTCTGGTATAGCCCTTGATCAGCCGGATAGATACCATTGTATTGCGTGCAAATTCAGTAAGCAGAGAAAACTGTTCCTGTACCAGGTCGAACCGCTTATGCAGCCTGCCGGACAGGATCCAGGTACAAAATGCCAGCAAGGGCATGGGAATGATGGCGATCAGGGTCAGCGTCGGACTGATATGGGCCATGAAAAAAAGAGCTGCCGTGGACATGACAAGGGCATCGGCAGCTGCGACCATACCCATGCCGCAGGCCATCTGTACAGCAGAAAGGTCGTTGGTTGCATGGGCCATGATATCGCCTGTGGTATGGCGATCAAAAAAAGGCCGGTCCATTTCCAGAATATGGGAAAAAAGACGGTTGCGCAGGATTTTTTCCAGCCGCCTGGAAAAGCCGATAATCAGGGTACGCCAGCAAAAGCGGAGCATACCTATGAATGCAGCCGTAACCAGGATATACCCACCGAGAATGAGCAGGCTGTGACCGGTTGCAGTCCCGCCTGCCAGGGTATCAACACCATTTTTCAAGTACCTGGGAATGGTCAGCTGCAGGAAGTCAACAGCTAACAGGGCCAGAAAACCAAGCAGCAAGCGCGGCAGGTAGCGATGGTAAATTGGACGGATCAGACCAAGCAATGGAGCGATGCCGGGACGCTGTCCGGACGCAGAAGGCTGAGAGGTCACAATTTGGTGCGCAGCAGTTCGTTATAGGCAGTGGTCAGTTCAATAAACTGCTCATGATCACCGCCCTTGTCAGGATGCATCTGCTGTGCTTTTTTGCGGTACAGCCGGGTCAGGGCAGACCTACTCATGGCGGAAAGTTTGGACTGGCTGACGCCGAAGACGGTAGTGACCTCGCGCATGGACATGCGCCGGGAACCTTTCATGGGTCCTGCACGGTGGCCGGAACCGATATGTGCCCGAACAAACTCATCCCAGGTCTGACCGCCGGGAAAAGCATAATCAAAAAACATGACCACATAACGGATCATGTAGGAAACCAAGCCCCTATCACGTTCCATCCCCTGCCAGAAAAGCTTGTCGCTGTCCAACCGACAGAGCTCTTGTAAAAAACAGTCGTCAAGCCTGTCACTGTCCAGGGCATGGGGCATGGTCCTGGCACAGATTTCAGTAAAGTAATGCTGCAGATCAAAGATGGCAAAGATATAGCGTTTATACTCCTGGGGGCGCAGATCCTGCTCCCGCTCAAGCACCAGTTGTTCCAGCTCGTCACGGGATTTATCAAGCAGGATCTTGAACAGGGAGGGTGAACGGTCCAGCTCACGAAGATCGGTCTGGCCGAAGCGGAGGAAATGGATTCGTCTGCGATCAAAGATATGGGTGTTGGTAAAGATACGCTGCCGGGTCGGCTCATCAATCCGTTTCCAGCCCCTGTTAGCTGTCCTGTTTAAAAAAGGATCAATCCGGGTTCGAATGTATGGGTCAAGAAAGGGCAGGAAAAAGGATTCCACCTCATCGTAATCAGCATCAAAACCTGAGGTTTTCAGAAGATCAAAAACCCTATCGTCAATGTAAAAAGAAGAGCCGCCGGGATAGACGATATATTTACCAGGATTGGCACCAAGATCAATAAGTTCCCGGTTCCTGTAAATATCCCCTTCAAGGAAGGACTCGCGCAACTGATAATGAAGACGATTATTAATGAAACGACGGGCAAGATACATGATGACAGGCAGACAGTTTGTTACAGATTATTTCAAGAAAGAGTGAAAAAGCAGTAAATAATAAAGGGGCTCCCCTGTCCACTGTCGGGTTCAGTCGTTGCCCAGCAACTCATGGACAGCAGAGATCAGTTCCTTGACATCAAAGGGTTTGGCAAAGATCCGGTCGGCTCCGAGCTCCATGGCAGCAGGCAGGTAGGCCTCCGGCCCTATTCGGCCGCCACCGGAAATTGCGATTATCTTTACTGTCGGATACCCCTGCTTCAGGATACGGATAGTCTCCAACCCTTCCTGTTCAGGCATGATCAGATCGGTGATGATCAGGTCGGCAGGCTGTTCTTCAAACAGTTGCTGTCCCTGGCGACCATTTTCAGCCGTTACGACTTCAAACCCCGCCCATTGCATGGCCTGATCCAAAAGGACACGCATCTGTTCATCATCATCTATAACAAGTATACGCATATCTACTTAGTCTCGAAAAAAACTTGGTGAATCGTTACAGCAAGATCTTTCATCTTCAGGGGTTTGGCAAGAAATTTATTAATTCCAGCCTGCCTGGTCGCTTTATCAAAAACTGTTTCGCTGTATCCTGAACAGAGAATAACCGGCAGGTCACTGCGCAGACCGTGAATTTTGTCCGCAAGTTCAAGGCCGGTCATTTGTGGCATAGTCTGATCCGTAATGACCAGGTCGACCTCCTGCAAATGGTTTTCCAGGTACGAGAGCACCTGTTCACCGTTAGCAGCCGGAATGACTGTATACCCTAAATATTCTAACATTTCGGTATACATTTTTACAATATCTTCCTCATCATCGGCAAAAATAATGGTCTCCGAACCTATGGGCAGATTGATCAGCGAATCTTTTTCGCTGCTGTTTTCCCGGACCACTATTTTAGGAAAGTAAATCGTAAAAATAGACCCTTTACCCGGCTCCGAGCGGACATCAATGATACCATTATGGGCCGTGACAATACCATGCAGGACTGCCAGTCCCATTCCTGTTCCCTCGCCCACCTCGCGAGTGGTAAAAAAAGGGTCAAATATTCGCTCCATGATATCGTCGGTCATGCCGATACCATTATCGCGCACAGAGAGTACAACGTATTCACCATTTTTCAGTTCAAAGGATGGCTTCTTCCTGGAACCGATTTTTGTCTCATGCAAAGAAATTTCAATCCGGCCATACTGATTATTAAGGGCATCAACAGCATTGGTACAGAGATTCATCAGGACTTGATGAACTTGGGTGGGGTCGGCAAAAATATAGCCGATATCCCCGGCAAACTCAGCATGCAGTTCAATGGTTGCAGGCAGGGACGATTGGAGCAGTTTTACGACCTCCTTGACCACCGGGGTGATGATAACTTCCCTGCGACTGGTTGCAGTTTGTCTGCTAAAGGCAAGAATCTGGCTCACCAGGTCTTTGGCCCTCAGACCGGCTTTCTGAATTGCGGTAAGATGGTCTTTAATATCCCCAACACCCAGTTGACCCTGGTCTCCGTTTATCTGACTGCAACTGTCAGGCAGACGGTAGAGGAGCAGGTCGGAATTGCCCAGAATTACGCCTAAAATATTATTAAAATCATGGGCAATTCCTCCGGCCAGAGTGGCGATAGCCTCCATTTTTTGTGCCCAGGCCAGTTGCTTTTCCAGATTTCGCTGGTGGCTGATATCAAGAGCGGAATGGACATAGCCGACCAGCTCTGTTCCCTGGAACACCGGGGCGCAGGTAACCCGAAGGATCTTGCCTGAAAAACGGCCTTCTACCTCCATCTCATATCTTCTGCAGTTTAGATCCACAGACTGCAGCGAACAGTCTGTGCAGGGAGAAGGTCTACCAAGAAAAAGCTGGTAACATTTCTGACCGATAATATCTTCATTTTCTGAGGATAGGAGTTCACAGGCAGCTTGATTAGCCTTGACTGCAGTACGGTCCTTATCCAGAATAATGACCGGTTCATTGAGGGCGTCAAAGATAGATTGCCATTCCTGGAGCGCATTTGGTTGCGATTCTTCCATTGATTTCCGTAGGCTGATCTCGCGGGAAAGCTTCCTGTTCAGCTCCTCAATCCGGGTGTTCTCTTGTGCTGCCTGTCTATCGAGTAGAGGCTTTCCGTTTCCTGAGGCAATTGTATTTGTTGTGTTGGAGGTCATGATCAGGCTGATAACCTGATCTGCGGCAAATGCCGACCGAAAACATTTTCTCTGAAAAAACGAATCAGCTGCTCACGTCTGCCGACGATCCTGACCTGTTCCGGGATCAGATAGGATAACTCATGCTTCATAATTGACATCTTGTAATCAATGTTGGGGGCAAACCGATTGTCCAGGTACCAGGCAAAAACAAGTCCGAACAGAAGACCAGGCGGCGTGAATCCCTCTTCTCCATTCACCAAACGGGCATAGAGTCGTTCCTGCTCCCGTGAGGGGTACATCCGGCATAGCTTCAGGAAGACATCAAGTTCCGCTGCTGAGAAAAAACAGGCAAGCCGATGCTCCTCCCTGACGGTCAGACAGTAGATCCGGCCCACATTGTCGCCTTGGAAGGATACGTCTTCCAGCCGTTTTTCCTCGGCATAGTTGCCCAGCAGGGACTGACCCAGGCCGACCAGGAAGGCCATCTCCAACCGATTGGGATCCTCCGACTGATCCCGGCGAATCTTAACATATCCGTCTGCTGGATCATAAAAAGAAAAAACATTATCCCATTCCTGGCATCGTTTCCAGCAGTTGGTGTCGATCAGGCATACACCGGAAACAAATTTAAGATGATCCGGATGAATGTCCGGGTGACGCCAGATTATCTCGACAATACGCTCAAATATACGCAGCCGGGCATCGGCTGCCATATCTTGTGCATGACTGGATTTCAAAGCGAGAAGCTTAAAATCAATTGTCTCAAGCTTTCTTCGTATCTCCTCATAGCGCAGGCACGGAATCATGTGATCGCTACGGACATTGGCAGAAAATTTCCTGGAAAACGGCAGCAGTTCATTGTCTGCCGGTATAGAGAGGAATCCGCCTGTACGCAATCCACACAATACCTGTACGACAAGGGAAAGCGAAACCGGGTCGTGCTGGATAACGTTTCGCTGCTGGAGAAGTTCCCGTGAAAAGATGTATGCTTCTACGGGTTCAAGACCGAGTTCCCGCACCCGACTGTGATCGAGGTAGATCGGTTCTTTTTCTTCAATGGCATAGTTCTGCAGTACCGAGCCCGGAATATCTGCCAGATCCAAAGTTAAAACGTGGGAAAACAACCCCTGAATGCCGCCGGAAATATTGTGATCATAGGCAAGAATAAGGTCTGAAACATGAAACTTTCGCTCAGGAGCATCTCGGGTGGCATCAGTTTCACCCTTTTGCACCCAGATGTTTGCAACCAGCAGCTTCAGAGCGGTCTTGTTTTGCCGGATCAGGTCGGCAAGTCCCGGAACCTGCAGAATCGGGATGATCGAGGAGTAGAGGCTGCCCGGTGCCATGATAATGACATCAGCCTCGCGGATAAGTTCAACGACTTCGTCCGGCAGCAGGGGATCATCTGAGAATTCGACCAGTGCGCGACCCACCGGATAACCTCGGCTGGCTGAACCTGACTTGCACTCACCGGTCACCAGGACACCATTTGCATACAGCACCTGGAGCTGGGCAGAGGTTGTTGTACAGGGAAGCACGGACTTAGACTCTGCACCAATGGCCAGGGAGAGCTCGGAAAGCCCCTTCATGGTTGCCGCCTGGACCTGTTTCCGGCTTGTTGCGGGCTCAATCGCAGCAAGAGAGGAAGGCAGATTCGTATAGATGGCAGCAGCCAGGAGCAGGTTGCCCAGGCACTGAGGCCGCTTCAAGGCCCGGGTCATACATTGATCACCAAACAGACGGTTTACCAGTTCACATAGATAATCGGCCAGAGACTCAGGAAACAGATCCAGATCGGTCGTACTGTCTGCCAGCAGTTGCTCTGCAGAGGCAGGAGGAGAGATAAACCGATAATTAAAAAGGGTGTGCAGCCCGCTAGCAACACCACAGGCTGCCTGATCATCAAGCTGGAATTTATTTTTAAGGGTTGTTTTGCGGATGGAGGAAAGCAGAACATGGCGAAGGTCTCCCAGGGGAACCAGGGGAAAATCCTTCAGTATTTCACCGGTTGAGCCGCCGTCATCGGTGACGCAGACAATGGAATGCAGGTTTGGAAAAACTTCTTTCAAACCGGTAAATGGCGTGTGCCGCCACCCAGGGCGTCTGGAATCACCTCCGACAATGTTGGACAGGCCGGTGCCACCACCGAAGACGACAACAGTGAGATCACTTACATCAAAATCGCGCAGGCCGGCGCTCAATTGCTGCCATTCTCTGTTGAGACCGAGAGCTCCTGGTGGAACTGCTTCTCCAAGAACAAGGGAGATAACCCGTTCCGTCACGCTGCCCTTGGCTAGAAAATCCAGGGGGCTGAGCTTTTTTTTAGTGAGTCCCTGCAGCAGTTGCTGCAGGGACTTTGTCTCATTGCTCACCATCTACAGAGTCCGTTGTCAGGCAGAAAAAATCATTTTTGAAACTGCTTATTCCAGCCTAACCACTTACAATCCTGTAGCTTCCATTTGTTTTGATACAGCCGCCACAGAATCTTCAAGTGCAGCTTTTTCGTCTTCTGTAAGCTCAAATTCAAGGATCCGTTCCACACCCTTATCGCCTAACACAACCGGAACACCAAGAAAATAGCCGGAAATACCAAATTCACCTTCAAGATAGGCGGCGCAAGGCATGACCCGTTTGCTGTCATTCAGTACGGCTTCCGCCATTTCAACAGCTGCCAGACCGGGTGTGAAAAAGGCGCTGCCGGTCTTTAAATGATTGACGATCTCCATCCCGCCCACTTGGGTCCGCTTGACAATCTCTGCAATCTTCTCCTCTGTCAGCAGTTCTGTGATCGGAACTCCGCCCACATTAGCCAGTCTGACCATAGGCAGCATCTTATCGCCGTGAATCCCCATGACCAGGGCATTGACATCGGCCGGTGCCACTCCGACGGCATCGGCTAAAAACGTCCGGTAACGGGCTGTATCAAGGACTCCTGCCATGCCGACAATCCGGCTCTTATCAAGTCCGGAAACCTTGAACGCGGTGTGGACCATGGCGTCAATGGGATTGGTGACTACAATCATAAAACAGTTGGGCGAGTGCTTGACCGCTTCTTCCGCACAGGACTTGACAATGGCCACGTTTTTTGCCAGCAGATCATCACGGGACATGCCGGGTTTACGGGCCAGGCCTGCGGAGATGATAACCACGTCTGAATCCGCTGAATCAGCATAATCATTGGATCCGATTACAGTGCCGGCATAGGAATCCAGCGGTCCGGACTGCCAGAGATCAAGCGCCTTGCCCTGGGGGATCCCCTCCATGATATCAAGCAGCACGATATTGCCAAGTTTACGGGCCAGAGCCCAATGGGCAGCAGTGGCACCGACATTGCCGGCACCAATAATGGTGATTTTTTTCTTCATTGTATTCCTCCTGAATTGGTCAGTAAGGTCGCAATAACACAGTGTTATGAACCCAGTGATTGGTTACGTATGATTTCTTCCACCCGTTTCGCGTCTTGTGGAGTATCAACTTCAATGGAATCATGCTCAGTCAGTACAACCCGAATAGTATAGCCATACTCCAGAGCCCGTAACTGTTCAAGCTTTTCAAACCGTTCCCACTCCCCTTCCGGCAGAGCCACAAAGGTAAGCAGAAATCCCTTGCGATAGGCATAAAAACCAAGGTGTTTATAATAGGTCGGCTGGATAGACTCTTCAGGATTACGCTGGAAAGGTATAGGTGAGCGCGAAAAATAAAGTGCATTACCGTTGCAGTCAAACACGGTCTTGACATGGTTGGGATCGTTGATCTCTTCCGGCCGGATGATCTTGTAGATAAGGGTGGCCATGGGCAGGGCCGGATCACCAAGCAGAGGGCCTGCAACCTGTTCAACAACTTCTACCGGAAACAACGGCTGGTCACCTTGGATGTTGACGACAACATCATGCTCTTCAATGTTCAACAGCTCCGCAGCCTCGGCCAGCCGATCCGTACCCGAGGCATGATCAGGCCGGGTCATGACCACCTCTCCCCCAAATGAGGTAACCGCTTCGGCAATGAGGTCATCATCAGTTGCCACCACAACCCTGGACAGCAGCTTTACCTGCATGGCTCGCTCAACAACATGCTGGATCATGGGTTTGCCATTAATCAGGGCCAGCGGCTTTCCTTCAAAACGATTGGAATGGTAACGGGCTGGAATAACCGCTATCACCCTGGAATCAGGTTCACTCATTAATCTTCCTTAAGTTGCCTTTTTTGTAACTGTGCTGTTGGATGCAAAAAATTGGCAATACAACGGGACTGTAACTGTTCAGGAGTGCCCCATATCTGTGCAGGCAGGCTTGCAAACTATAGTAATACCTATGTGAGTCAGCCTGACCGTGCAGAGATGGTGTGCTCCTGAACAGTTACCTTTTTTTATCTTTTCATGATACATTGCACGTCATGAAATATCAACGCACAAAGATAATCAGGCTCCCTTTACAACAGGAGATTCCCCTGTAATGTTGAACCCTGATATTGCTGTCGCAGCCCTTGACCCGGCACGGATTGCAGAGGCTGAAAAACTGGCTGCCGAACTTGACCTGCCAATGGCCGGGCCGGGAGATCAATACCATATGCTGCTGAGGTACACCGGCAAGGGGCTTGAGCTCGTTAAACAGGGTGACCCCAACCTTGCCGGACCGGTCAGGGTTGAGTTCACCAGGGGAAAGGCCGCGTTTCGCAGACAACAGCAAAAACAGGAAATGCTGGTTCGGGCTATAGGCTTCAAGGGAGGCGCGCCGCCTACTGTTGTCGATGGGACCGGCGGCATGGGCAGGGATAGCTTTATCATGGCTGCTGCAGGATGCCGGGTACAGATATTTGAACGGGAACCGGTTGTAGCCGCCCTGCTTGCTGATGGCCTGAAGCGTGCCCTTGTCCATCCTGCAACAACAAAAATCGCCCAACGTATCCGGTTGACAGCCTGTGATACTGTTTATGCTCTCCTGGAAATACAACGAAGCGGACAGAGGGTGGATGTCGTCTATTTGGACCCCATGTTTCCCGAGCGGCGAAAATCAGCCCGGGTAAAAAAAGAACTTCAGATGCTGCAGATGCTGGTAACCTGTGAATCTTCTCCTGAACATCTCCTGACAGCAGCACTGGCAACAGCAGCCAAAAGAGTGGTGGTTAAGCGCCCTCTCAGGGCTCCCTGTTTCGCGAGTAGATCCCCTTCCCATTCCCTTACCGGCAAGACAATTCGTTTTGATGTATACATCACCAGTTCAAGCGTGCAGACCTGTATTCCTTAACAACAGCTTTTCACAGATTAACATGGATTACGGTTTTGTTACCCGTGGCCATCCGTGGTTCAATGCTTATTACACCGGTAGCAGAACAAACACCGTTGTTCCCTTGCCCGGCTCGCTTTCCACCCTGATGGTACCGCCATGATCAACAATAATTTTCTGGGAAATGGCAAGACCAATACCGGTTCCCCCTCTCTTGGTGGTAAAATAGGGGAAAAACAGTTGGGACAGGTGTTCTGGTTGTATCCCTTTTCCCGAGTCTCTGAACTGCAGCTCAACCTGTTTGCCGGAACTGGATTTACGGGCGATAATCTCCAGGGTTCCTCCCTGTTCCATTGCCTGTACCCCGTTGAGCAGAATATTGATAAAGACCTGGCTGAGTCGATCTCTATCAGCCAATACCATCGGCAGGTCATGGTCACAGTGCAGATTAGTCTGAATATGCTCGCTGGCCGTATCTGCTGCAACTAACTCCAGGGTTTCAGAGAGCAGTTCTTGAACATCCACTTGTTGCAGATCAAGGGACGCCGGCCGGGCAAAGCTGAGCAGTTCGGAGATGGTACGATTCATGCGCTCAACCTCTTGGATCAGCAGCCCTGTGGTTTCAAACTCCCTGCTCTCCTCGGAAAACGTACCTTTAAGCAACAGGGCAAGCCCCTTGATTGAACTGAGCGGGTTGCGCACCTCATGGGCAACCCCGGCTGCCATCCTACCCACGGCAGCCAACCGCTCATTTTCACGCATCTCAGATTCCAGATCTTTTAAGCGTGTAATATCAGAGAGCAACAGCACCCGGCCCATATATTTTTCTTCCGGATCCCGGAGATCAATGCGCTGACAGTGAAGAACCATCTCACAGTCGTTGATGATCAACCTGATTTCCCTGCCCTTAGATTCCGCCTCTGGTTCAAACGAATCAGAATCCGGTGAAAAAAATGCAGTAAGTTCCGTGGGCAGGTATTTCTGGACCACTTTTCCCAATGCCTGTTGACTGGAAATGGATGTCATGTCTGCTGCCGCCTGATTCCAGGTGCTCACCCTTCCCTGCTGATCCGTGGCAATAATTCCCACCGGCAGGCGGGAAACAAGCAGGCCGGTAAACGCCTGGATATCAGACAACGCCTTCTGGGACAGCCGATATCCCTGAACGGCAGCAAGGGAGAGCCAGCCGCCGAGACCAACCAACAGCATGGCCAGCGATAACATAAATGCCTGGAAACGCAAATGTTGCAGAGCGTTGTCATACTTCTTCATATCAAGACCGACAACAGCGGAATAAAAAATATTGCTGCTGTGCATTTCTCTGTAAAATCGATTGCGATTTTTCAACATATCGGGGGAAGGGGAATTTCGTCTGCTCTCACGGTGTGACCGATTGTACAGGTGCATGAACGGCATTGGCGGGCGAAACGGCATAAAGGGCCGGGTAATAAGAAAAGTTCGGCCATACCCATCAACGGTTTTTATATGGTAAACAAGTCCGGGTTTGTTTTCTACTTTGGCAGTCTCGATAGATTCAGGCCGTTTTTTTAAAACAGTACCGATCATTTTACTGTCAGTATGGGCCACAACCCTGCTCTGATTGTCGACCACCATCAAAAAGCGTACACCAGGATCTTCAGATAAATGGTTGATGACACGCTGCACATACTTATCCCATGTATTAGTATTCCAGCCCCCTCGATGCAGGTCAGCCATGTGGGCGGAACGGGCACCGGAGCCGACAACCCGCATCAAGGTGGCTCCTTTCTGCAACATGGCATCGGTCATCAATTGTTTTTCCCGCTGCACGTTACTGAGGGTAAAAGTCACCACGATCAGGATAAGCAGGCCTGTGGCTGCGGCAAGCAGCCAGGGGGAAACAAAGAAAAATCGTGAGCGTATAGTTCGGGTCATACTTGATTTGTTGCAAAAACAGTTCCGTTATCAACGGGTGACAAGTTCGTCAATAGCCTTTGTTCTGCTTTGACGAGCTTCCGGCTCTGATAGCGCTCCACAAAGACTTTTTACGAAGGCATCATGGGTAATAAAAGCTGATTTTTGGATAACCGCAAAAAAAAATCCACCGGGCTGGGTAATAAATACCCACCTGCAGTTTTCAGCTGGATAAAAAATACCCGGTTTCAGATTGACTCACAAGCCAATCTAATAAGAACAATACATGATTATTCATTATATCATTATATTACAGCAAATTATACAGACTTCTCCAAACTGGCATGATCTTGGCTTTAATGAAAATAACAACAATTAGACACGGAGGATATTCCAATGAGTGCAAAAAACAAAACGAAAAAAATCATTATTGCAGCTGCTGTTACCACTGCCCTGGCATTTGGTGGGCTGCAGGCTGCCACTGCCGGCCCTGGTTCAATGAGAGGGGGTGGCCCCGGCTTTCAGAATCCCTGCTTCGGCCAGGGTCAACAATCCTTTGATGAGGCAACACTAAAAGCCCACGACACTTTTTTGTCTGAAACGACTGAACTGAGAAAGAATATGGCTAAAAAAAGGGCGGCAAAGCGTGCTGTAATGAGCAGTACCACACCGGATCCGGCAAAGGCGTCACAACTGGCAGGCGAACTCTTTGATCTGCGTGAGCAGCTAAGAACAAAGGCAAGAGCTGCCGGACTGCCGGCAGGCTTGATGATGGGAATGGGAAGAATGGGTGATGGTCCTATGATGCGCTACGGCAGACATCACGGCGGCAGCAGGATGTAAACTACAAGTCAGGAGACTATTTTCATGCAGAAGTTGTAAGTAAGTACCCTGGCAGGTTTCCCCCCCTCCTTTTTTCCTGCCGGGGTACTTCTTTCTTGTAAAAGATTACCAGTACCCTCATCTGCACGCGCTCAAGCCCAGCAATATACAGGGAGTATAATTGAAGGGCTTGATCACGCACAGCTAAGGGTACTGGTAAACTTTTTCCGTTCGGAGGTTTGACCAAATTGGTTGCACCTCGGCGGTGAACTAATACATTTTTTCCCTTTTCACATCATATTTTCAGGATCTACATCAAGCCCCATCCTGACCCCTGTGCTGCAGAGACGGTTTTTTTCAGCAAGCAGCTGATCACAAACCGCATGCAGCGTCAAAAAATCTCTGCTTTTAAGAAGCAACTGCCAGCGATAGCGGTTTTTTATCCTGGCCAGCGGGGCTGGTGCCGGTCCCAATATCTCAATCTCCGCTGAGCTAACTACAGTTCGCAAAAAACGAGCCACGTCTTTTGCAGTTGCCGCAACCGACTCTTCGTTTTCACCGCTGAACTTTATATTGGCTAACCTTGAAAAAGGCGGGTAATTAAGACTTGCGCGCAGATTTATTTCCTGCTCATAAAGTTTTTCATAATCATGACGCCTGGCGAAATCAATGGCATAATGGCCAGGCTGATGGGTCTGTATGATTACCTTACCTGCATGTTCACCCCGCCCTGCCCTGCCGGTTACCTGGGCAAGCAACTGGAAGGTCCGTTCCGAGGCTTTGTAATCAGGCATGCCCAGTCCACTGTCCGCCCAGACCACCCCGACCAGGGTCATCAAGGGAAAATGAAGCCCCTTGGCCACCATCTGGGTACCGATCAGTATATCCACTTCATGGTTACGCACCTGCTGGAGAATGGCCATATATTTTTTTCGGTCTGTTGTGGTGTCGCTGTCCAGCCGGGCAACCCTGGCATGGGGAATCAACTGGCGAACCTCTGCCTCGATACGTTCAGAACCGATGCCCAGCCCGACAACGGAATTTGAACGACAAGCGGGACAGATAATGTTTAGGGGAATTGAATACCCACAGTAATGGCAGATCAGCCTGTTGCTGTGCCGGTGATGAGTTAACGATACCTTGCAGTGGCGGCACTCGATAATATGGCCGCAGTCTCGGCAGAGCATAAAGGATGCATAGCCGCGCCGGTTGACAAAGAGCAGGCTTTGCAGTCGTTTTTCCATGTTTTCATGCAGGGCGGCAGTGAGCTGATCGGAAAAAAACAGGTCCGGCCGTTCCCTTTTTTTACTGCCGAGATCAACAATTTCCACTTCAGGCATGGCCTGGTCATTCACCCGCCGGCGCATGGTCAACAATTGATATTTTCCACTACTGGTATGATGGAAACTGGTAACAGAGGGGGTAGCAGAACCGAGAATAACCGGACAGTCTGCAAAGCGGGCTCGCAGCACGGCGATGTCACGGCCGTTGTAGCGCAGGCCGTCATCCTGTTTATAGGCTGGTTCATGCTCTTCATCCACAATCACCAGGCCCAGATCGGCAAGCGGCGCAAACACAGCTGAACGGGCTCCGATAACAATGCAAGCCTTTTTTTGAAGAATCCGTTGCCACTGATCAAAACGTTCACCAGCAGTCAGTCCGCTGTGCAGGACAGCCAGAGTATTACCGAAACGAGAATAAAAATGAGCTTCAACCTGGGAGGCAAGAGCAATCTCCGGCACCAGTACCAACACGGTTTTAGCCAAATCAAGACAACGTTCCGTTGCCCGAAGATACACTTCTGTTTTACCGCATCCGGTTACGCCAAAGAGCAGATAGGGCTGAAATTTCTCCCTGTCAACAGCTGCAATCAGTTCATGAATAACATTTTTCTGCTCTTGGGTAAGGATTTCCGGTCTGGCAAAAAATGGGGGAACACAACCAAATGGATCCCGGTAACAGCGTTGCTCTTCCAAGGTAACCAGTCCACGGTCGACAAGCCCATGCAGGGCCTTACCCGCTCCGGAATAGCGTCTGGTCAGTTCAGGTCGCGGCAGTGCAGTGCGGCCGTCACAGTGTTTGAAGAAAAGCGCCAGGGTCTTGTGCTCTGACTTTTTCAGCCCATCGGCAACCTCCGGCAACTGTTCAGGATTTTTTGTCTTGTAGCCGGCAAGCTGCTCCTGGAGTGTGGAAGAGAGATTGACCATGGTCCGGGTCTTGGCTTTGACCTTAGGTTCAACAATCACTTCTTGTATTTCAAGCCAGCCGGCTTGCTGCCATTTTTTGAGCAGCCGCTGCATAGCCGGTTTTCGCCAGACAGTATTAACGGTTCCAGGCAGCAACATCCCTTTATCCAGTAACCGCTGCATCCAGGCAGCCTGTTTCTTAACCGCTAACAGCGCATCCGGCAGGTGCTGTCGGCCGGAATCAGTCAACACAACTTCACGACCGGATCTGACGATCAAACCACCGGGCAGTCCGGTTCGGATCACCTCGCCCAGCGGATGGTGATAATAGTCTGCAATCCAGCGAAAAAAAGGAATCAGGTGTTCAGGAAAAAGCGGGTCAGGGTCAAGCAGGTCAACAATTTCTTTTACCTGGAAGGTAGAACCGTCTGCGTCTTTTGCAGCCGGACCAAGGAGATAACCGGTAACCAGCCGGTTTCCCAGCGGCACCAGCACCCGGATACCAGCCGGTAGAGTGTCGGTAACTCCTGCTGGCTGGCCATACGTCAGACTATCAAAAAGGGGAGCAGCAACCGCGACTTCATACAGCTTCATAGAACAATATACGTGATCACAGCCACTACATTGTGCATGTTATAGCGCATAATTATTGCCGATATAGAGGAAGAAGGAAAAAATGAGTGTCCATCTTTCCCACTGTTCCTCTTCACTTTTCCTTTTCACTATTCCTTTTCACTATTCCTTTTATCAGCAACAGTCTTTGGAACTGCAAATGGAATTCAGATGCTCCCTGAGAGGACCACCCAGAGTGGGGTGCTCCAGGCCGATATCGACAATAGCCTTCAAATAGCCGAGTTTATCACCGGCATCGTAACGTTTTCCCTCAAACTCGTAAGCATACATACCGCGCCGGTTGGACAGTGCCAGCAGGGCGTCGGTGAGCTGAATTTCACCGCCATGGCCCGGGGTAGTTGTGCCCAGGAAATCAAATATTTCCGGCATCAGCAGGTAGCGGCCAATAATGGCCATATCCGAGTCAGAGGTGCCGGGAGCCGGTTTTTCAACCATCCGCTTAACCTTATAAGTGCGGTCAAACTCGGTCTCCATCCCTTCAACAATCCCGTACTGAAAGGTCTGGTCCATGGGGACTCGCTGGATAGCGACAATGGACTCTTTGACTTGGTTATACAGGTCGATCATCTGGCGGCAACAGGGTTTTTTACTGCGCACAAGATCATCACCAAGCAGTACCAGAAAAGGCTCATCACCGATCACGTTGCGGGCCATCCAGATAGCGTGGCCGAGCCCCAGGGGCTCCTTCTGGCGCACTGAAACAATATCGATCAGGTTGGAGATCGTAGTCAATTCATCTCGTAATGCACGCTTATTTTTCTGTCTCAGGACGGTGTCAAGCTGGAAATTGTAGTCAAAATGATTTTCAATAGCCGACTTGCCTTCCGAGGTGATCAGGACGACCGCATCAACTCCTGAGGCAACCACTTCCTCCACAATGTACTGGATGGTAGGCCGGTCAACAATGGTGAGCATCTCTTTAGGGATAGACTTGGTGGCCGGTAAGAATCTGGTGCCCATACCGGCCACCGGAATTACGGCCTTACGGATTCTCTTCATCCTCTCCTCTCTGTTCCTTTTTGAAGTGTTTTCCTGAATGATTTACTGTATAAAGTACTTCCCCATATCTTACACATTCCCCACTAACCTGTCGAAGAAAATTATATTTTCCCATGCAACTCCACTATCCTGAAATCCTGCCTATCTCAACCAGAAGAGCTGACATTGTCAAAACAGTACAGGAGCATCAGGTGGTGGTCATTGCCGGTGATACCGGCTCGGGTAAGACTACTCAGCTGCCCAAAATGTGCCTTGAGGCTGGCCGTGGCAGACAGGGCATCATCGGCTGTACTCAGCCGCGTCGCATTGCTGCGGTTTCAATGGCTGACCGGGTACGAGAAGAACTGGGTGCGTCCGCTCTGGTTGGTTACAAGATCCGTTTTCATGACCACACTGGGGCAGATACGAAAATCAAGTTCATGACCGATGGTATCCTGCTGGCTGAGACCAGAAGTGACCGCAACCTGGCACAGTATGATACCATTATCATTGACGAGGCCCATGAGCGAAGCCTGAACATTGATTTCCTGCTGGGATACCTCCATCAGTTACTGAAATCACGAAAAGATCTGAAAATGATCATCTCTTCAGCCACTATTGATACGGAAAAATTCAGTCGTCATTTCAGCAATGCACCTGTCATCCAGGTATCAGGCCGCACCTATCCTGTTACCTTTCGCTACCACGAGCCGGATACCGCAACCGTGAACAATGAACAGACCATGGTGGAACAGGCTACCAGCGAGGTTATCTCCCTTGCCGACAATCCCGGGGGTGGCGACATCCTGGTTTTTATGCCCACGGAACGGGATATCCTGGACACGGTGGAACTACTCAAAAAAAAGTTACAGAACCCGGCTCTGGTCCTGCCTCTGTTCGGTCGCCTGCACGGTGCTGATCAACGTAAAATCTTTCAACCCTCACAACTTCGTAAAATCATTGTTGCCACCAACGTGGCGGAAACATCGATCACGGTTCCGGGCATACTGGCAGTAGTGGATACCGGCGTGGCCCGGATTGCCCGCTATAATGTCAGGGCAGGAACAACCAGCCTGCCCGTGTCCAGGATATCCAGGGCAAGCTGTGATCAACGGGCCGGACGTTGCGGCAGGACCCGGCCGGGAACCTGCATCCGGCTATACAGTGAAGAGGATTACCTGTCGCGTCCGGAGTTCATTTTGCCTGAAATCCTTCGTTCCAATCTGGCTGAGGTCATCCTGCAGATGATCTCCCTGCGACTGGGTGATCCACGTAAATTTCCCTTTGTTGATCCCCCGGAGGCCAGGGCAATTAATGACGGTTATCGTATCCTGCGTGAGCTTGGCGCGATTACGACTGACCATCACCTTACCAAACGTGGCAGGATCATGGCCGGATTACCTCTGGATCCGAGAATTTCACGGATGATTATTGAGGGAGAAAAGCTTGGCGCACTGCGCGAAGTTACTGTTATTGCCGCAGTCCTTGCCATCCAGGATCCCCGCATTCGGCCTGCTGACAAGATTGAAAAGGCAGAGGCGGCCCACCGCAAATTCAACCAGCCCGGATCTGATGTTATCACCTTTGTCAACATCTGGGACAGTTGCAAAAGCGCCATGCAGGGTAAACATCCCGCTGCAGGCTTACGAAAATTCTGCAAAACAAACTTTTGTTCCTGGCAGCGGATGCGGGAATGGTTTGATATCCATGACCAGATCTTACGCATTCTAAAACAGCACAAGGGCTTTAACATCAACACAAAACCTGCACAGCCTGCAGCCATCCACCAGGCATTGACCGCTGGTTTCCTGCGCAATATCGGCATGCGCAAAAAAAAGAACAGCTACCAGGTCAGCGGCAACCGGGAGGTGATCCTGTTTCCCGGCTCCGGTCTGTATAATCACGGCACCCAGTGGATTGTGGCTGCTGATTTTGTACACACCTCCCAGCTCTTTGCCCGGGTGGTGGCATCTATTGATGTGAACTGGCTGGAACGGCTGGGCGGGGATCTCTGCAAACGGTCCTGGTCGGATCCACACTGGCGGAAAAAGGCAGGTCAGGTGACGGCCCTTGAAAAGGTAACCTTGTTCGGCCTTATTCTTACAGCCGGTCGCCGGGTTAACTATGGCAGGATCAATAAAGAAACCGGACGTGAAGCGCGGGAAATATTTATCCGGCAGGCCCTGATAAACGGCGAACTCGGTGGCAGTTACCCCTTTCTGCAGCACAACCTTGATCTGGCCCGCCGTTTTGCAGACATGGAGGAACGACTGCGCAGACGCGGTATCATGATGGATGACCAGGTGCTGTATGATTTTTATGATAAACGGCTGGCTAACATCTATGACCGTTTTACCCTGAACCGATTTCTGAAAAAGAAAAAATCAGACCGGTTCCTGTGGATGGATGAAGAGGATATTTGCCGGACACTTCCTGACAGTGACGAATTGTATCGCTTCCCGGTCGTCCTGCAGACCGGCCGGGGTACGCTGAAACTCCATTACCAATTTCAGCCCGGCCATGAAGAAGATGGTGTCACTGTGGATATTCCGGTTCAATATTACCCTGCCCTGTCCTCTGCCCTGTTTGAATGGCTTGTGCCCGGCCTGCTGCAGGAAAAGATTTTCTCCCTGCTTAAAGGTCTGCCCAAACGACTTCGCAAGCTGTTTGTCCCTCTGCCGATTGCTGTTGATCGCATCATGGACGGTTTAGATCTTTACCAGGGCTCACTCTATCCGGCCCTGGAGCAAGTCATTTTTCGCCGGTTCCAGGTCACCATCAATCGGGAGGACTGGCGGGTTGACAACCTTCCGGTTCACCTGCGAATGCGCTTTCGGCTCTGTGACGAAAAAGGAAAAACTCTACATTGCAGCAGGTCTTTTCATGAGTTGATGACCTACTGCACCCGAGCTGCATCACCTGTTTCCACAACACAACAAAGCGAGCTGCCTGAGAAATCCGACATCACGGTCTGGGAATTTTCAACAGCACCTCAACCCATTCCCAGGATGGACCGACAGAAAAGAATCACCAGCATATACTACCCTGCCCTGTTTGTTGATGAGCAGAAGAAGAGTTTGACCCTGAAGTATATTGATGACTTTGAGCAGGCACACCTTAAGAACAGGATTGGACTCAGATTCCTGTACGGCCTGCAGTTCCCCCGCGAAATCAAAGCCATCAAAAAAGAGTGCAAGGCAGCCGTCGCCGGCCATTCCGCCTCCTGGATCTCGCTTGGCATGCAGGCAACAGCAGCAGAAATTAAAAACATGCTGGCAAACTGTATTCTGGATGGACTCTTTCACACATCATCTGGTGAGTTGCCGGACAGGGAACAGGTTGAAAATACGGTCAGTGAACTCAAACAGATCGGCATACTCAAAGCCTCATACAAATATCTTGAGCAGATCCTTGACCTGCTGGCAACGCGCAGGCAGGTGCAAATCACCCTGACTCAGTGTACACAACGGACAGCTCAAAGTAAGAGCTATGACAAAAACCGTTTTGATGAGTACCAGGGGCTCCTCAAAAAACTCCTTCCCCACAACTTTCTGACAACAATTCAATTAAATGAAATAACGGATAAAAAAAGGTATTTACAAGCCCTGGCCCTGCGAATCGAGCGGGCGGAATATTCACCCCTCAAAGATTCACAAAAGGCACGTCGGCTGCAACCTGTCCTGAACCGACTGCTGCAACTCAATGAGAGAGAAAAACTTTCCATACCATGCCGCAAAGAAATTGCACTGTATAGACGCATGGTTGAAGAGTTCCGGGTGTCTATATTCGCATCGGAATTGGGCACTGCATTTCCGGTATCGGAGAAAAGGCTAGAACAACAATGGAAAAAGCTTGAAGACAGCTGCCGCACAATGGAATAAACGAATCTCACCCTTGAAAATAAGTTTGGTGTTTCCTTAAAATATTTTTAACAATTCTCCAAGACAGTGACTTCCCGGCTAAGGAATGACCAAAACAAACAAAAAAATAGAATCTGCAACTTGAAAACCAGGAACCTTAAAAAGAATGAATCATAATTAAATGAAATTAATATATTAATTTCGCCAAAAATATGTGCTATTTCTTGACAACAGTTCCTCTCAACAGATATTCTATCATTAGTGATGGAAAAAATATTACAAAGTGAATACAGGTCCAAGGTTCAACCAACCTGTCAAGACAGCTTGACCGGCCTGATGGATCTCAGTTTTTTTCAGCTGAGTATGGACCGCGAGATAGAACGGTCACGGCGGTACGGATCTCCATTTGTCCTTGCCCTACTCGATGTGGACGATTTTACGGGCTACAATAATAAATACGGTTCGCTTGCAGGGGACATTCTTCTTAAGGGTATCGGCAGCATCATAACACGTCGTGGCGTTCGACAGTCTGATCTTTCCGCCCGTATTGCCGGAGACCGGTTTGCCCTGCTGCTTGTCGAGATAACCCTTCCTGTAGCCAAAAAAGTTCTCGCGCGTATTCACCGGGAAATAATTGAAACTCTGGGGCCAAATTTCTCTTTGAGTATGAGCATTGTCTCCTTTCCCGGTAATGCAGCGACTAAAGAGACATTGCTCTTTCTCTCCGAAGATGTGCTTGCCCAGGCAAAGGAGTCAACAACCCGCAAGATTTTCTGGCCTGAGGAGTATGAACCGAAGTTCAAGAAAGAGCAGTCTTCTAATGTGCTTGTAGTAGACGATGAACCGGCAAATGTTACATTATTGTCTGCTCTGCTCACATCCAGTAATTACAATGTATTCCAGGCGACCAGTGGTGAAGAAGCATTGCAGGTTGTTGTTCGCGAAGACATCGATCTAATTCTGCTTGATATCATGATGCCGGGTATGGATGGCTATGAGGTTTGTTCTCTGCTGAAGCGGACAGAGGCAACCCGGGTAATTCCCATTATCCTGATAACCGCTCTTGATTCTGTGGAAGCCAGGGTTAAGGGGATTGAAGCGGGGGTCAATGATTTTCTCACCAAACCCCCTGCCCGTGAAGAACTCCTGGCTCGTGTTCAGTCATTGATACGAATTAAGAAGGTAAACAGCAACCTGACCAGTATTGAAAACGTTCTTATCTCTCTTGCTAATATCATTGAAGCAACACATAAATACAATGAAGGACATATCCAACGTGTTGCGAGCATGGCCCTGGAAATCGGCAAGCGGCTCGGCATGCAAAAGGATGACCTGGAGTCGCTCAAACTTGGCAGCATGCTGCATGATATCGGTAAAATAGGCATCCCAAGACAAATCTTGAATAAACCTTCACGACTTACCTCCCATGAACAGAAGGTGATGAAGAAACATGTGCAGACCGGTTATAATATCTGCCTGCCTTTACAGAAAAACCTGGATGCCGCCCTGGAGATAATCCGGAACCATCATGAACGGCTTGATGGTTCCGGATATCCGGACGGATTGAGTGGTGATCAGCTTTCACTGCCCGTTCGTATCATGGCTGTTGTTGATATGTATGATGCCCTTACCACCAAACGTCCCTACCGCAAGGCAAATTCCCGAGCCGAGAGTCTGGCTATTGTTGAAGAGAATGCCCGTAAAGGACGCCTTGACATGGAAGTTGTCAAGCAGCTCAAATACTTCCTGATCAAGCAAAAAAAAGTAGATATGCCACAACAACCATAACCTTGGCTGTGTCCCTGTAGAATAAGACTATTTGTAAGCCTCCTGCTTGACAACCCGCCTGTGTTACAGTACAACTATCAATATTACGAATCATAAAAAAGTATTATCAAGTCTTTATTATGCATATTTCCGAAGGAATCCTTTCAGCTCCGGTCCTGATAAGTGGTGGCGTCATTGCAGCTGCGGGTACTGTTATCGGCCTGAAAAAGGTTGATTATGCGCGCATTATGCCTACAGCACTACTCTCATCCGCCTTTTTTGTGGCAAGCCTTATCCATGTTCCCCTGGGACCGGGTTCCGTACACCTGGTGTTAAACGGCCTGCTCGGTATTATTCTCGGCTGGGCTGGTTTTCCGGCCATCCTTATTGCCCTGTTCCTGCAGGCGATTTTTTTCCAGTTCGGCGGACTTGTGGTACTTGGGGTAAACACGGTTACCATGGCCGTGCCGGCCCTGTGCTGCTATTACCTGGTCCGCCCCTGGCTGAAAAATCCCAAAACCAGGCCTGTTGCCGCCTTTTGCGCAGGTGCACTGGCGATTTTTCTGTCCTCACTGCTTGTGGCCCTGGCCCTGGCCCTGTCTGATTCCGGTTTTCTGACTACGGCCAAAGTTATCATAGGTGCCAATGTGCCGATTATGATCATTGAAGGATTTATAACCATGTTCACGGTTACCTTTCTTGCCAGGGTGCAGCCGGAAATTTTGCATTTAGACCAGCCATGAATTGTCCATATCGCATCTTAACCATACTGTTTCTTTTTTCTATTTCCGTCCTTCTGCCGCTGACGGCACACGCTCATAAGCTACGCATTTTTGCCTGGTCGGAAGGAGATATAATTTATGGTGAAACCGCATTCAGCGGTAACAGAAAACCGAAAAATGCAGAGATCACTGTTCAGGATGCTGCAAATCATGCGGTTTTGCTTACAACCCGGACTGATGAACAGGGAAAATTCAGCTTTACAATGCCTGACGATGCTGTTCGTGAGCACCTGGATCTTCTGCTTGTTGTTAATGCAGGCGAAGGACATCGTGGTGAATGGCCCCTGCCCGCAGCAGAATATCTTGTCCTCAACACGCCACCCATGTCGACCGGTGTAAAAGAATCCAAACCAACTGCTGTAACGAATCACGCTTCCTCTCCTGCTGATCCGACAAACACTGTTCTGGTTGATGAACAGCTACTGCGCCGTATCGTTGATGAGGAACTGGAAAAAAAACTGGCCCCACTCAGACACATGCTGGCTGAAAACAAGGATAACAGCCCTGACCTGCGAGACATCCTTGGCGGCATCGGCTACATCCTGGGACTGGCAGGTTTACTTGCCTGGATGCAGGCCAAAAAACAACAAAGGAGTAAATGATGATGACTCGAACCACTTTCCTTACCACTCTTTTCCTCTTCAGCCTGGCCGGACAGGCGTTTGGACATTTCGGTATGGTTATTCCATCGGAACATATCGTCACCCCCCAGAAAAAAAACATCCAACTGACCCTTTCCTTTTCCCATCCCTTTGAAGGTATCGGCATGGACCTTGCCAAGCCGGAAAAATTTTACATGGTCATGGACGGTAAACAAACTGACCTGTTAGGTACCCTGCTGCAGGACAAGGTCATGGATCATACAGCCTGGCAGAACGAGGTAGGAATCAAACGTCCGGGTGTCTACTGGTTTGTCATGGAGCCCAAGCCGTACTGGGAGCCGGCCGAGGACGTTTTCATTATCCATTACAGTAAAACCGTGGTTGCCGCCTTTGGCGCAGACCAGGGCTGGGACCAGCCCCTTGGCTTGGCTACCGAGATCGTCCCCCTGCTCAGACCATTCGGCAACTATGCCGGCAACAGCTTTACCGGAAGAGTGCTGCTCAAGGGAAAGCCGGTTGCAGATACCGAGGTGGAGGTGGAATTCTATAATAAGGATATGAAAATCGGTGCAGCCGGTGACTATCATGTTACCCAGGTGATCAAGACCGATGACAACGGTATTTTCACTTTTACCTGTCCTTTGTCCGGCTGGTGGGGTTTTGCCGCTTTAAACGAGGCCGATTATACCCTGAAATCTCCTGACGGGACAGACAAGGGGGTAGAACTGGGTGCAATACTCTGGATTTACTTTGATGAGTATAAAAAATAATGAACTTTGAGCAGTTCAGCCAGGGAAGCTCGTTCCTGCACCGGGCAGATCCAAGGGTCAAGATTATCAATACGGCAGTACTCAGCTTGGTCATTGCCCTGTGTCAAAACTTCGCGACAGCCCTTGCCGGGTTGCTGATCGCAATCCTTCTAACAATCGCTGCCCGCCTGTCCCCAAAACAGGTCCTGCGCAGACTGCTCATTGTCAACAGCTTCAATATCCTGCTCTGGCTATTGCTGCCCCTGACCTATGGCGGCCGGCCGGTCATTGATTTTGCAGGAATTGGACTCAGCAAACCAGGTCTTTTCCTGGCTGCGCTCATTACCATCAAGGCAAATGCGATTATCCTGATCTTTATCAGCCTGCTGGCCACATCAACCGTGGCCAGGCTCGGTCATGGTTTACAAAAACTACACCTGTCGCCGAGGCTTTGTGTACTCCTCCTCTTCTCCTACCGCTATATTACTGTCATTCACCAGGAATACCAACGGTTGCAGCGAGCGGCAAAACTGCGTTGTTTCAGACCCGGAACTAACCTGCACACCTACAAAACCTACGCGCACATGCTGGGCATGCTCCTTGTCAAGAGCTGGAACCGTGCGGCACGGGTACAACAAGCCATGGCCCTGCGGGGATTTTCAGGAAGATTCTACAGCCTGCAGGAACTGGAAATGAACAGGAAAGACTATCTTATGCTGACAGGTTTGCTTTTGGGTGGTATGGGCTTGTTTTTACTTGAGGGTGCCTTGAAATAGTGCCATCATCATAACCATTACTCCTGCTCATAAAATGACAACTTCACCACTCATCCAACTGCAACAGGTTTCCTTTTCCTATCCCAACACCCAAAAAACAATTCTTGACCAGGTGGATGTATCCCTGGATTACGGGCAGCGAATCGGACTGATCGGTCCCAACGGCAGCGGCAAAACCACCCTGCTTCACTTGATCATGGGTTTATATTCGCTCACCAGCGGCAAACTGCTGTTCAAGGGAAAACAACTGGCTGAAGAAAAAGAGTTTCGGGAACTGCGCAGGAGCGTGGGAATGGTTTTTCAGGATGCGGATGATCAATTGTTCTCACCCACTGTGATTGAAGACGTTGCCTTTGGCCCGTTGAACCTGGGGGCAAGCCCGGAAGAAGCTCTGACAATATCCCGAAAAACCCTGGATGAACTGGATTTGACCGGGCTGGCAGACAGGGTTACGCACCAGCTTTCAGGTGGAGAGAAAAAACTGGTCTCCCTTGCCACCATCCTGTCCATGCAGCCGGAAGCCATGCTGTTGGATGAGCCGACCAACAACCTGGACCCTGAAACCAGGTCCAGGTTGATCGATATTCTCAACAGGTTCGATATCCCCTATATGATCATTTCCCATGACTGGGATTTTTTGGCCGAAACCTGCAAAGATCTCTACGCCCTGGATCATGGCCGGGCTGTGTGCAGTGATACGGCCTGTCTCCATGTCCATCGTCATGCCCATCTCCATGGTGATCATCCTCACAAACATGAGGGATAGGCTTTAGGCCACCTTTATTTATTTTACTGGGTATCCAGTTACCTCAAGCAGATACAACATATAGTGTATAGTTTGTGAAAAAATGTATCTGTCCAGTAATGCTCACCGCAGAGACGCAGAGAACGCGGAGTTTTTATTCTATAATCAGAAGATTATCTCTGCAGCCTCTGCGTCTCTGCGTCTCTGCGGTGAAGGGATAGCTCTATGGTTGCTGGTTGACAAAACTGTACACCCAGTTTTATTTTTTTGTAAATCTTGCCGCTGCCTTTAGTAACCCTTTTGCCCATTCCGGGGTTCCCGGAGCAAGGACATGGGTGTACAGGGCCAGGACATTTTTTTTTATTAAACCATCCCTTTTTCCTTTAAAACCGGTTCCCCGTTCCAGATTAAGAGCCAGCTCTTCCAGTTTGCCGTCCCAGCTTTCAACTGTGGAATAACGGAATTCGTGCCCCTTTATCCGGGTACCGACCGGGTAAAAAGGATTTCCTGTATCTGCTGTAAAGATTGAATAGCCATGGGCCTGCGGGCTGCCAGACAGGCCAAAGGTTACCGGAAAGACACCGGCCAGGGGATACTCCACATTATCAAGAACGATGGAGCGACCCAGAAAAATCAGACCGCCGCATTCCGCATAAATCGGCAGCCCCTTGTCAGCCATCTCACGAACAGAGTCACGAAAGGAGACATTGTCAGCCAGCTGCCGGGCACTGGTTTCCGGGAAACCACCGCCAATATAAAGAGCGTCCAACCCGTCCGGCAGCCTGTCTGCGCTCAGGGCATTGATCATCACCAGCCTGGCCCCGCCGTTGCGCAAGGCTTCAAGGTTCTCCTCATAGTAAAACTGGAAGGCTGTGTCGCGGAGGATACCGATGGTCACCTTAGCTCCACCCTGTAGCGGTTTCGGCACCGCCGTCTGCTGCTGTGGTCGCATCAGTTTAATAATCCGGTCCAGATCGAAATGGTCTTCTGCAATCCCGGCAAGACGGCTGACAGCACTATCTGCAGTGCCATATTCCTGGTGCGGGATTACGCCTAAATGACGCATGGGAAAGATGTCGTCTTTCATGCGCGGTACTATGCCGACTACAGGGACGTCGGTGTACTTTTCCACAGACTGGGTAACAATGCGCTCATGTCGGGGCGTGGCAATCTGGTTGAGAATCACCCCTGCAATGCGCACCCGTTTATCCAACTGTCTGCAGCCGAGCACCATCGCCGCAACAGTTCGGGTAGTCTTGCTGCAGTTGACCACCAGCAGGACGGGCAGATCCAGCTGGATGGCCAATTCAGCCGTGGAAAATCCGCCTTCAGGATTGACCCCGTCATACAACCCCCTGTTGCCTTCAACAATGGTAAAATCCGCACCTGCCCCGTGTTGCCTGAAGGAATCAGCAATGGCTGCTTCGCTCATCAGGAAAGGATCCAGGTTGTAACAGGGGCTGTCGGCAGCTGTGGTCATCCAGCCGGCATCAATATAATCAGGTCCCTTTTTAAAAGGTATTACCCGGTGTCCCCTATTTCGCAGGGCAGCAATCAGGCCGACTGAGACAACGGATTTTCCGGAACCGCCACTCATACCGGCAACCACAATGGACCTGGTCTTAGTTTCTGACATCAACCTTCTCCATCTACATGGTAAGCCATCACAGGCACCCCATCTTCACGCAGGTAAGCGAGCATGCGAGACTCCGATTACTCCCGCCCGCATAGAGGAGTGACACCACTTCGCTGTTATAGCGAGCGGAAGCAACTGCGCAGGTAAGCGTAGACTCCGAATCTGGAGCACCTGTAATAGCTTACAGTTTAGAGGTATATGATATCGCATAGTTACAAAACACGTGGTCGGTTATTATACATGGCTGTCCTTGCCATATTCCTGCCAGAGCTGCCGGTACATTAAGTTCATCTCTGTTTCAAGTTGCTGTCTATACTCTTCCACCAGGGCGGAAGAAAGTTTTGGCTCAACATAAATCAAATCACCATACTGCAGAATCATGGGACTAAACGGCATGGGCAGGACGGTATGGTCCCAGGAATTAAAAGCTTTATAGCGCTTCACCACCCAGACAATAGGCATAATAGGAGAACCGGATTGTGCCGCCAACAGAATGGCACCCGGCTGCACCTTCAGGGCAGGCCCCTGGGAGCCATCAGCTACGATACCTGCATTTTTGCCCTGCTTCACGTGGTCAAGCAATCCTTTTAAGGCCCTGACACCGAATCGATTGGCTGATCCACGCACAGTTTCAAAACCAAGCAATTCCGCCACCCGAGCGATATACTCGCCATCCTTGCTGGCACTGACCATGGCCACACCCGGATACCGGCGCAAATGGTAAAGCATGTAAAAAACTGAGTAATGCCAGAACGGCACCACGGCTCCGCCCCCGGCCAGCGCCTTTTCCAGATTTTCTCTACCCCGGATCTGCAAACAACAGGAGCCGAACAAGAGGGCGGTCAAACACACATACAAGCGGGGCACAATGGTAAGGGATGCTTTATACAGAAAATCAGCCAACCTCAAGCTCCAACATCTTCAAATCTTTTATTCTATCACGCAGGGCTGCCGCCTCTTCAAAGGCAAGCTTCTCTGCAGCCTTCTGCATCCGTCTCTCCAGCTCTTGAACTTCTTTATGCAGTTCATCCAGCGAATGGTACACGATTTCAGGTTCCCCGACCTGCAGCATACCGGCATCGTCAGTATAACCATCCCAGCCTGAGGCCTTGAGATGCCGGGTCATGGAATCCTTGACCTCCGATATTATGGTCCTGGGAATAATACCATGTTTATCATTAAACTCCTGCTGGATTTTTCGCCGCCGAGTAGTCTCGTCAATGGTAAACTGCATGGATTTTGTGATCTTATCAGCATAGAGAATCACCAACCCGTCAACATTGCGCGCTGCCCGGCCACACGTCTGGACCAGGGAGCGCTCAGAACGTAAAAAGCCCTCCTTATCGGCATCCAGGATGGCGACCAGGGCTACCTCCGGGATATCCAGCCCCTCGCGCAGCAAATTGATACCCACCAGCACGTTATATTCACCCCGACGCAGGTCGCGGATCAGTTCCACCCGCTCCAGCGTTTTGATGTCGGAATGGAGGTAGCGGACATTAACTCCTACATTTTCATAATACTCGGTCAAATCCTCGGCCATGCGCTTAGTAAGAGTTGTAACCAGCACAGCCTCGCCCCGGTCTGTGCATTGACGGATTTCTTCTAACAGATCATCTACCTGGGTGGACGCGGGCCGGACCTCAATCCTCGGATCCAGCAGCCCGGTCGGACGGATCAACTGTTCCACAATATGGTCACGACCATGTTCCAGCTCATAAGGTCCGGGCGTGGCGGAAACATACACTGCCTGGTGTACACGCTGCTCAAACTCGTCAAAACGTAAAGGACGGTTATCCAGGGCGGATGGCAGCCGGAAACCGTAGTTAACCAGGGTCTGCTTCCGGGACCGGTCCCCATTAAACATGCCGCCGATCTGGGGAATGGCGATATGTGATTCATCAATGATCATTAGATAGTTATCCGGAAAGTAATCCAGCAAGTTGGGCGGCGGCACGCCTGGTTCCTTGCCGGTCAGGTGGCGGCTGTAATTTTCAATCCCGTTGCAGTAGCCAAGTTCCGAGATCATTTCCAGGTCAAACATGGTTCGCTGATCCAAGCGCTGGGCCTCTACCAGCCGGTTGTCGGCGTACAATTCATCGAGCCGCAGTCGCAACTCATCTTTTATCGTTCCCATTGCACGCTGCAGGTTGTCCTGACTGGTGACGAAATGACTGGAGGGAAACACGGTCAACTCCTTTACATCCTCAACCACTACCCCGCGCAGAGGGTCAATAATCGAGACAGCATCAATGGTATCGCCGAAAAACTCCACCCGTACCGCATGCTCTTCCTCGTGCACCGGAAAGATGTCAATCACATCACCCCGTACCCGGAAGGTCCCGCGGTGAAACGACATCTCGTTACGTTCATAGAGCATGAAAACCAGCCGCCGCTGTACATCCTCCATGGGATATTCTTCGCCCACCTGCAGGAACAGGTGCATGTTCTTATACTCGTCCGGAGAACCAAGCCCGTAAATACAGGAAACCGAGGCCACTATCAGCACATCCTTGCGGGTCAGCAGGGCACGAGTTGCGGAATGGCGCATCTTGTCGATAGCGTCATTAATTGACGAATCTTTTTCAATATAGGTATCAGAAGAAGGAATATAGGCCTCGGGTTGATAGTAATCGTAGTACGAGACAAAATATTCCACCGCATTATCGGGAAACAGCTCACGGAACTCACCAAACAGCTGGGCAGCCAGGGTTTTGTTCGGCGCCAGCACCAAGGCGGGCCGGTTCACCCGGGCAATAACCTGGGCCATGGTAAAAGTCTTGCCCGACCCGGTCACCCCCAGCAACACCTGGTGACGTGCCCCCTTATCAAGACCATGGACAATACTGTCTATGGCCCGGGGCTGATCACCGGAGGGTGTAAAATTAGAAACAAGATTAAATCTATTATCTATCATGCTGTAAAATAGTAATAAAAGAACCTCTGATTTAATAAAAAATGTGGCATTTATTAACGGATATCTCCATTACCATGTCTCCATCGTTTTAAGGTTGAGCATGGCTCTATATCATCCGTGATAATCAAAGACCCGATGATTGAAATAAAAGATTACCGGAGAATCACAGAATTTTCTCAAGACCGCTGTAAAAAAAATAACAGGAGAAGACCACCAGAAAGGACGCACAACAGCCTATGAGCCGTCTATAAAAAATATCACTGAAAAAACGTCTCCCCTTGGCCACGCCAAACGAAATCAGCGTATACCAGGCAAGATCAGCCAGGATGTGACCAACAAAAAAGGAGGCAATCCCCATAACTCCAAATTTAACAGAGTGTAAAATGTAGCCAAGTCCGATGGAGGCCCACCATATTATCCAGTACGGATTTGCCAGGCTGAACACGATGCCGGTGATTACCAGATTTCTACTTTTATCATCTTCCGGGGCCAGGTTAAGACGAAGGTCAGGCAGGCTCTTAAACATGGAAAAAGCCATCCAAAGTAAGATGCTGCCACCCACCAGTGATATGAAGACAAACACATCATTGCGTTGAAGGAGTGGTGCCAGCCCCAGGAGTAAAGCCGCTATGAGTGACAGCTCAAGAATACCATGACCGAAAATCAGCAAAGGTCCGGCAATCGCACCTCTTCGTGTACTCTCACTCACCGTTACAGTTAAGAGAGGGCCGGGCATTAAAGCCCCTGATAACGCAATCAGAAAAGATGAGCAAAATATTGTAATGAGACTGACTGTCATGTTTTTATTGACCTTTATAATAGCAGAGTAAATATTCGGCCTGCCCGTTTAATTCGCGGCGAGGCGCCGCTCCTACATAGTTTCTTCACAGTAGGAGCGGCGCCTCGCCACGAAAAACACACCCGGCAATGAGCAAACCGATGTACATACCAGGTACCCTCTCAATCGTGGCCCGGCAATGTATATCATATGCCAAGATCAGAATTTTATCACTGATGTTCAGAGTGTTGAATGTATCCTCTGATTGTTCCGGTACCGGAACATGTATCGCCAGGCTCATGTATGAAGAGTCAGACAGAGCTGTTAACAGGAAATGCCCGACACAGTCTTGACACCTCGTCTTTAACCTCCTTTAACACCTCTTTTTTTGTCTGATTCATCATGGTTACATCAATGAGTTCAACAATCTGACGTATCTGGGTTTCTGCCATTCCTCTGGCTGAAACAGCACCGCTTCCGAGCCTGATACCGCTGACTTTCCCAGGTTTCTTCTCATCTTTTGGTACCACATTTCGG